>JAOAPR010000169.1 GCA_025463005.1 Bryobacterales bacterium
CGACCAGGTTGTCCGGCGCGATCGCATTGATCTGTGCCGAACTGGTGAAGGCGACGAACGCTTCCAGGTCGTTCACCAGCACCCGCACATTGTTCAATCGCCGCGGAGCGACGTTGTTCACGAACGACTGCCCCCAGTCGCCGAAATCGTCGCCGAGATCCGCGCCGAAGATGCTGAAGAAGCCGCCCGGTGTGATCGCGTTGCTCGGCGAATAGGAAGCGCTGTTGACAATTCCCGAGCTCTGGAAGCCGGGCGCCGGCAAACCGACCGTGGAGGTGAAAGGCGACGTGTAGATGGTTCTCACTTCGGTAGCCGTGAGAGCCCCGGAATAGACGCGAAACAACGCGATACGCGCCGGAGCCCATTCGAAGACGTCGTCGTCGAGAAACAACTGCACCAGTTGCTCGGGATTCGCCACCGCATCCATCTCACCCAGCGGAGTGCCGTCCGTGCGCGAGGCGACCAGCGCCCCGTTGACATACAGGAGCACTTCGCCGGGCTTCTTCACCATGATGACGTGGTAATAGGTTCCCGCCACGAGCTTATCGTTGGCCGTGCTGCTGACGCCGGAGTAGTAGGCCAGGAACCCGGAGGGATCGAGATACAGCCCTTCCCCGCGAGTCAGGTTGACACACCCGTAGATGCGCCGCCACCCGGTGCTCCCGGCGGACATCGCAAAGACGAATTCCATCGAATAGTTGTTGCGAGGAACCTTGTCCTTGGCCTGGTACGTGAGTCCGCCTTGGGCCGACCGGGGATTGGCGGAGCCTGTCACGTCGTACACGGTCCGCGTTTGCCCGAACACCGTATCGGTGACGAAGCGATTGTTCCCACTCGGGTTGGAAGCCGTCAGGGCCGCACTGCTCACGCGTTGCGGGTTAAGCGTGTTCTGAAAAAAATACCCGGAAACCTGTACTGCGTTCTGAGCCTGAGCAAGCGCGGAGGAGAGAATAAACAGCGAGAGCAGTTTTCGCATAGGTTACAGTGTAGCAGCGCATCCTAAGTCATTTCTCCATAATATTTTAGGTGTGTCATGCCCGCTACAGTTAACCAAAAGCAGGGGCCGCGACGGAGAAGCTGAGAAGGTTCTTTCAAAAGGTCAAGAGCACGTCGCTTTCGCCGAACCAGGACGCAGTGTAGGCCAGCATGAGAGAAACTGCTTTCGCGAATTTGGCCATTTCGCGAACATATCTGCCGCCACGCAGCAGAGAAGGTCGAACTGAAATAGTTTGGCTCCAAAAACAATATTCGAACTCAGGACCTCATGGTTAACAGCCAGGTGTTTGAAAGGTTGTGAGTTAGGCAAGCGGAGAATGGTCGAGAGAGAAAATGACCGCTCTCTCGTTCTGGTTAAGATCGGTTTTCCGCTGAAGAGACCAGAGAGAACGTTGCCCACGCGAGCGTTTTTCGAAGTGCGGTAAGTTGTTGAAAAGGTTTGTTGGCTCCCCGATCGGTACACAGATCCGAACACGCGAATGGAGAATCGTCGCGAAGTAACTTTCTCCAGCTGTTAACCGCAACAGGAGTTTCGGATTTGCGTGGGGTCCGGTAACGCGTTTTCCGGCGGAAGCTGTTGAACTCTTGCCCGTGGAGGCGAACAATGTAGCCAGATCGCCGTTCCACCCGAGGACGCCGCGGAAGATTTCGTAGAAGTCCGGGAGTTGCATCTGATTTGAGACCGAGATCAGGCGGATTCACATGGGGCTCACCTGGCGTAGAACTGCATGCAGAATCAAACGTTTGAAGAAGGTTGTTTCAAGCATCCTTCCCGACTACTCGGATCGCCTCACACCCCCGGACTTCTTGACGCACTCGTAGATTCCCTTGCTGGGTATTCGGTGCTTGACCCGCGGCGCAGCCGCGCTCGGAGAAATGCGATATCAGCACTTCCCTGAGCGTGCCGCACATACGGCGCCTGGCGCGCTCAGAAACCCAATCCGAAGTGCATAGCGAATGTGACGGGGTCCGTTGCAGGCCCGCCTGCCGGCCGACTGAAACGGACTGGCAAGTCTGCCTCAATGAAGTAAGCTTTGAAGAAGCTGTGGTCCTTTTTAATGGGCCAGCTGTGGTTCACCAAGGGTGTAAATCCCCACGATGAGGCATTTACATCAAACGCCAGTCGTGCTCCCGCCCCCCAGCCGTGTCCTAAACTCCACACGAGACCGGGATGAACAGTAAGAGTGGTTTGCCGCGGCCTCGCTGTATTTATGAACGGGATAAATTCGAAGTCAAACGCCATGCGGCCGCTTCCCTTGAAGGTGATTCCCACCGGAAATCCAATCGAAAACTGATCTGCCGTATTGTTGATCCACTGGCCGTTTGTGCGCGTCACCAGCGGGAGGACGAAGCCGACATGCCCGCCCACGGTTATGCCCTCTTGCGCTTGCGCCAGCGGCACTCCGACCGCGAGGGTCGTCGCCAGCGCTGCCAATGTAATCCATGCTTTTCTCATTTTTCTTCTCCTTTTACTCTTCTCATCTCTCTTCTCCTTTTTCTTCAATCATTTCGGGAATTCGCCATTGGACCGGAGTAATCCACCTGCGTCGCCATTGGCGACACCGGGGAAATCCTCATAACCGCCGACGTTTTCCGGTGCTGCTACGTGATGCTCTTCTTCGCTATAGGGCCCGCATAAAGACGACCAGGTCAGCTTTTTCCTGGTCTGCGAGTTGCAGTCCCATGATTAAGTTGAAAAACTCGACGGTATCTTCCAGCGTGAGAAGACGACCATCGTGAAGGTAAGGGGGCGAGTCTTTTACGCCACGAAGCGGGAATGTCTTGATTGGACCGTCCGAGGAGGCCATCATTCCGTTCACCATGTGGGATTTATAGAAGCGCTCCGCCTGCAGATTGTGCATCAGGTTATCGGTATAGAAGGGTGCGGCATGGCATTCGGCGCAGCGTGCTTTGCCGAAGAATAACTGTTGGCCGCGCATCTCAACGGCGCTCGCCTTTTTTGGATCGAGTTTGCCATCGATACCAAGCTTGGGCGCTGGCGGGAAATCCAGGATCTCCTGGACCTCGCTCATCACGTGCACCTGGCCTCCCCGGTCCAGAACGTCGACGCCTTTTTTCTGCGCGATAACTGGATCGCCATCGAAGTAGGCCGCGCGTTGCTCGAACTCAGTGAAGTCTTCCACCGTCTTCAGCGCTCGCTGCGATCCGAACAGGCGTTGAATATTGACTCCACGCAGCGATGTCGTGTTGATCCGGTGCCGAAACTCCTGCGGGCGAATATCGCCCACAAGATGCGTGGCCCGATTGGTGTGACC
>JAOAPR010000297.1 GCA_025463005.1 Bryobacterales bacterium
AATTTCCTTGATCTTCGCACCGAGATCGGCCGCCACACGCAAACCCTCGGCCAGCCCCTTGGCCGCGTCGCCGTCCGTGCCTTCGCTGGTCCAGCGCCGATCGACGCCGATCGTCACGCCGCGCAGATCTCCGGTCAGGCCGGCGAGATAATCGGGCACGGTCAGCGGCACCGATGTCGTATCCTTGGGATCATGCCCCGCGATCACGCCGAGCATGGCACCGCAATCGACCGCGCTTCGCGCCATCGGACCGATGTGATCCAGTGTCGCCGCGAGCTCGAACGCACCGTAGCGGCTGACTCGTCCCCAGGTCGGCTTGAGTCCGGTGACACCATTGGCCCCGGACGGAAAGCGGATCGATCCGCCGGTATCGGTGCCGAGCGAACCGAAGCAGAGGCCTGCCGCGGTGGCGACGCCGGAGCCACTAGAAGATGCGCCGGGCCACAGATCCGCGTTCCACGGATTTTTCGGCGGGTCGATCTTCGGGTGATGATCGGCGTAAGCGCCTTCAGTTTGTTGCAGCTTGCCGAGGATGATTGCGCCGGCATCCTTCAGTCGTGCGACCACCGTTGCGTCTTCGGTGGGACGGAAGTCGCGATGAATCGTCATGCCATGCGCCGCAGGCGCGCCCTTGGCCCAGCATAGATCCTTGACCGCCACCGGCACACCATGCAGCGGTCCCCTGATCTTCCCGGCGGCGATCTCCTTCTCGGCCGCAGCGGCATCGGCGAGCGCCGAGTCGGCCATCACATACGCAAAACTCTTGAGCTTGCCGTCGAGCTTCTCGATCCGCCCGAGCATCGCCTTTGTCGCTTCGAGCGGCGACAGCTCCTTCGCCTGGATCTTTCGCCCGATGTCGACGAGCCCGAGATAGTGGAGATCCGTTTCCGCCATCGCTCTTCATCCTCCCGCTCACATGACACATCGCCGTCTCGCACATGCGTCACCGTTCTGGCTACGCGGACGCATCTCCAGCTTTCCCGGCGGCAAACGAAAAAAGCCACCCGTCCCTCCCTAATGAGGTGACGAATGGCTCAAATGCCGCGGCTATGATCTGTCGCTTTAGGGTCCGTGATCGAACGAAGCACTTAGTGCAAGGAGCTGGACGTCATCGGCCAGATCGGCGCACGCGAGGTTCGACAGGTCACCCTGTAGGAGAAGAGTGTAAGGACCTGCCCATCGCGTTGTCAACGATGCTGTCTGCCTAAATTTCGAGAGTGCTGCGCAGCAAAACGGCAAGCCACTTGCGCTGTCATCGGCGATGATGATTTCATCTTCGCGTTACGCGATCGAAAGCCGTCAATGACAAAGCCGTATGTTCCCGTTGGCATCATCTGCTCGCAGTCCGGGCCTTATCAGGCAATGGGCCGCGAGATCCTCAAGAGCGCGATGATGGCGGTCGACGAGATCAACAGCCAGGCGGAGTTCGACTTCGCGTTCGCGCCCCATATTCGCGATCCCCGCGGCATCGTCTCCGAATATCACACGGTCTGTGACGACCTCATTCGCAATGTCGGCGTCAAGCACATCATCGGCTGTTACACCTCGGCCTCGCGCAAGCAGGTGCTTCCCATCGTGGAGCGCACCGATCGCCTGCTCTGGTATCCCGCCCGCTATGAAGGCTTCGAGTGCTCGGACAACGTGATCTATGTCGGCGCCTCGCCCAATCACAACGTGCTGCCGCTGGTCCGCTACGTGCTCGACAATCTGTCACGGGAAATCTTCTGCGTCGGCTCAAACTACGTGTGGACGTGGGAGACCAATCGCGTCACCCGTGAACTGGTCAGCGCGGCAGATGGCCACATCCTCGCCGAGCGGCTGCTCGAGCTCGGCGAAAGCGCCGTCGGTCACATTGTCGACGAGATCATTCGCCGCAAACCGCCGATCGTGTTCAATACGCTGGTCGGAAGCTCGAGCTACGACTTCATCCGCGCATTTCACGCCGGCACCAAGGCTGCCGGGCTGGAGATTCCCATGCTGAGCTGTAGCCTGTGCGAGCCGGAACTGGCGATCGTCGGGCCGGCATCGGCCGGCTGCATCACATCGTCGGCCTATTTCGAGAGCATCCGGCTGCCGGAGAACCGCGCCTTCGTAGCGCGCTGGAAGGCGCGCTATGGCGAGGACAGCAGCCCCTCCGTTGACGGGCAATCCGCCTATGTCGCAGTCTATCTGCTGGCGCGCGCGCTGCAGCGCGCGGGCACGTCCGACATTGCCGAGGTGCGGCGCGCCGCGGCGGGATATCGCTATAATTCGCCGCAAGGACCGGTGTGGATCGACGGCGGCAACAATCATTGCGTCCTTACACCGCGGCTTGCCGTATCCAATCCGCGAGGACAGTTCGATATCTTCTGGGAAGCCGACGCGCCTGTTAAGCCTGATCCTTACCTGACGCAGCTCGACGTTGCCGCCAGTCCATCGAGGGAAACCTCGGCGGGCGGCGCATTGCCGAATGCGCCGCATTTGCGGGTTGTGAAATGAGCAGACCGTCTTCATTTTCGCTGCGCGGACGCAAGGCGCTCGTCGCCATTAAGGACGAACGCGACGCGACCATCGTGCGACGCCAGTTCGAGCGCCTCGGGATCGAGTGTGTTGCATGGACACCAGGAGAGCCCGTCGACTTCGCACCGGATCTGTCGCTGATCGACGACGAGTTCCTGCCCTTGCTGCAGGCGGCGCAACGCGCGTTCCTGGCGCGATCCCCTGTCATCGCGCTGCTCGGCACCGAGACCCCAAGCCGCCTGAAGCTGGTGTTCGAACTCGACCCAGCTTCGTTCCTAGTCAAGCCGTTACGATCGGCCGGCATCTATGCCGCGCTCGTCATGGCATTCGAGCGAAACGAACGCACAAGCGAATTGAAGCAGCAGATCCTCAAGCTCGAGCAGCGCCTGCGGTCACGTCGCGTCGTGCTTGCAGCCGTTCTCCAGGTGATGCATTCGCATTCGCTCGCCGAACCTGCCGCGTTTGCGCTGATCCGCAGAGCCGCTATGGAGCAACGCAAGACAATCGAAGAACTCTCGGCGGAGATTACGGCAAGGGGCCTGCTACCGCGCGCAACGGGTTAGATCGCCTTCAGTCGCGGGCGGGGATCAGGCCGCAATCTCCTATGCTATGCTCCAATCTTTGCTGTTTGCATCGTCACATTGAGGAGACGAGCCGCAGCACGCGCACCGCATAGCCCGCGATGATCTCTCAGTTGATTGGACCCTCGATCATACTCTGGCCTCCGCTTCTGGTCCTTCTGTGACATGCACGGCCGGCCGAACGTCCTGTTTGCGCCAAAACAGCCTTCCTTCAACTGAGGCTTGAGTCCACCACGATCCTTCTGCACGCTACACCGCTCTACGGCCAGGGACTGCTCCGGCGCGTGCATGGCGGGGGCAGCCTCCGCGTCCAGAACCAGAACCTCGCCTATGGCAGACACAGGTGAACGCCGACGCCAAGCGGCGGATCGCGCACGCGACCGACAAACTCATCCC
>JAOAPR010000336.1 GCA_025463005.1 Bryobacterales bacterium
GATCGTGCTGTTCGCTTCCGCAGTGCCGGTCAGAACCTCGACGTGGGTGCTCGCCAAGGTGGCCGCCGAGGTCGACGCCACGATCGTCGGAGCCGACGGTGCCACGGTGTCGACCGTGACCGACAACGGCGCCGACGCGCTGCTGGTCCCTCCAGAGTTCGTAGCCGTTGCCGTCAGAGAGTGGCTGCCATTGGACAATGTTGTCGCGGCGAGCGTCCAGGCGCCGTTCGAGTCCGCCGTTGCCGTACCTACCGGCGTCGAGCCGTCTAATACCTTCACCGTGCTGTTGGCCGCGGCCGTGCCGGTGAGCGTCAGGGTATTGTCGTTGGTGATGTGGTCGCCAACTACCCCGCTATCCTGCGAGAATGAGGCGATTGTGGGCGCATTTGGCGGCGTCGAGGCGGGAGCGGAGCCGGGATCGACCTGGAGGCCGGCAAAGGTCTTCAACGCACCGGAAAGGTTAGCCGCGTCACCCAGCGAGTTCGTTATCGTTGCGCTGCCCGGCAAGTTGACCTGGCTAATGGCCAGCGTGGAGACTTTGGAATCGCTTGCTCCAACCGTATAACTGAAGGTGAGTGCACTAGTACCGGTGCCGCCCGTATACGTCGCCACGCCACCATCATTTAGCTTCAGCGTCGGCGTACCGGTGACCGTCATGGACTGATCGAAATTGACGGTAAATGTGATAGAATTTCCAACAACTTCAGTTCCTGTCGCGGGAGACGCAACTACACTTTTTACATCGGTTGTAGAGAAGCTTCCTGCCGTGGGAGCAGTTGTTTTTCCGGTGAGCAAGTTGACGTTGTTCACGATTGTCAGATTTGATCCCTGGACCTCGTTAGCGATATCTCCAAATCCAGTTGGCGTTAACGAGCCCGTAGGATCTAGATAATTATTGCTTACTACGACCCCGTTGAGAACATCGCCGGCATTCTGAAAGAGCCCAATATTGAGCGTGATGCTGCTGCCTTTGCCCGGGCCGGTAGCGATAACAACGTTATTTGCTACTGTTGTGTTGGTGATCGTCGATCCAAGTTGAGCAGCAATCGCGAGCCCAGTGTTTGCCTCCACTCCTTGCGGTTGATAGATGGCATTAAAAGCGATCATCGCATTGTTATAGGCACCGCCGGTAAACTGTATCGCGTCGGGGTGTGACCCTGGTGTGTATCCCAAGCCCTGGAATACGTTGTACTCGATCGTGGGCGTCCCGCCTCCTAGGTCAATTCCATCTGCGGGCATATCGTGGATGTAGTTATATTTGGCGATAAAGGTGCCAGTGCCTTCATAATCTATAGCAGAACCCATGCCAGTTCCTGCCGGCGGTGGCTGCACCGACGGAATATCCATCCTGTTGCCGTCGAAAGAGCAATTCACTACTGTGAGATTTCCCACATTGGTCGCGTTCGCCACGATCGCCAAGGGTTGGTTTGCGCCCATGGAGAAGTTGCAATTCTCAATCGTCGTCGTTCCTGTTGTTCCTGCTTGGATATTGACGCCCCAGCCACCGTGCAAAGAGAAGTCAAAGCCGTTAAGCGTAACGTTGTTGCCCTTAATATTTAGGACGTGGTTGACTGAATCTATCGTCACGCCGGCTGGAAGATTTGCTGCGATAGTAGGATCCTTAAGGGACATGCCTGCCGGAACACCAACCGCATAATCGACACCAGCAACTTGCCAGGCCGGGCGCACCGCGTAGCCGTCTAACAAGTGGGGGAGTTGGGGCGCGCCGGCCGGCGCGTTGGCTGCGCCGTCCGCGGAACCGGATGCTGGCGGATCGATTGTCACGTTCAGGGCAGACGATGCAGCGCTGATGTTACCCGCCGCATCGGTTGCAGTGGCCGTAAAACCGTGGCTACCCGTCGATAGTGCCGCAGTAGTATAGTTCCAGGCTCCGCTGGAGTTAGCGGTTGCCGCGCCGATCTTGGTGGTTCCGTCGAAGACCGCCATCGTGCTATTGGCTTCCGCTGTGCCGGCCAGAACCTCGACATGCGTGCTCGCCAGGGTCGCCTGCGAGGTCGACGCCACGATCGTCGGAGCCGATGGTGCTGCGGTGTCGATCGTTACGGCAATCGCCGCGGAGACCGTACTGGTCCCTGACTCATTGGTCGCTGTCGCAGTGAGATTGTGACTACCGTCCGCCAGGGCAGTCGTCGCCGCAGAACTCCACGCCCCGCTGCTGTCGGCGGTCGCCGTCGCGATCTGGGTCGTGCCGTCGAACACCTTCAACGTGCTGTTTGCCGCGGCGGTGCCGCTCAGGGTCAGGGTGTTGTCGTTGGTAATGTGGTCCCCGGCAACACCGCTGTCGGTCGAGAATGAGGCGATCGTCGGCGCCGCGGGCGCAGTCGGCGCCGACGGGATGGTCACCGCCAGCGCTGCAGATGCCAGACCTGTATTGCCAGCCGCATCCGTCGCTTTGGCGGTGAAGCTGCGGCCGCCGCTGGCGAGGGTCCCGGTGGTCAGGCTCCATGCCCCGCTGCTGTTGGCAGTCGCCGTCCCGACCTGGGTGTTGCCGTCAAACACCTGCAGCGTGCTGTTGGCCTCGGCCGTCCCGGTCAGTTGCACCTTGGTGGTTCCGCTGACGATCGAGGCACCCGTTTCAACCGGCGCATTCGGTGCGACGGTATCGATCGTGACCGACAACGGCGCCGACGTTGCGGTGGTGCTGCCGGCCGTTCCTGCCGAGGCCGTGCCGGTGCCGGGAAGCAAATCCTGCCAAGAAAGAGATTCCGCAAGTGGGACGCCCGTAGCGGTGACGTTGCCACTGTAGGTCTGTAATGTCTCTGACGCACCGGTCACGTAACCATAGTCGTGCGCGCCGAAGACATTGTTTGTGACGGCGCAGCCCGTCGTGTCGATGGGCGCGAAATTTTTGCCCTCGAAATAGACCGTATAGCCACCACCATTTAGCCGGTTGTTGTCGATGGTGATGTTGGTCGCACCCGCCATCGTAATGCATGAATTTACGCCAGCTTGCGGCAAGTCAATGTTGTTGTGCTGGATAATATTATTGGCCACGCCACTACCGCCCGGTATCTGTATTCCATCAATGTGCGGGTCTTTTTGTGGAGTGTAGGGAATAAAGTCGTGCAGATAGTTGTCTTTGATCAAACAACCGTTCGACTCCAGCCAGATGCCATTTTCGACACCGCTTATGCTGCAACGCTGCACTGTGGCATAGTTAGCCTCAATATCGATGCCGTTCGCGCTTGAAATGGGAGCGGCGCCGCCCTGGTTCCCTACAATGTCACTGTCTTGGATCGTGCAGTTAGCCGCATTCACTATGATATACCGAGCGTCACAATTCTTTATTATCACGCCCGGATTGTTGACGATGATGGTGCCGTGGACATTGAGCCCGTCAATGATTTGTCCAGCATAGCTTGAGGTAAAATCACCATTAACAGTGGTGAGCACCGTCCCAGCAGGCACACCAGCTGACGATGCGTCGGGAAACCCAGAAGACGGGCTGCTAGTGCCGCCGCCCGCGGTGGCCGCCGTTAAGCTGTGCGTGCCATTCGACAACGCGCCGGTTGTGTAGCTCCACGCCCCGCTGGAGTTCGCCGTCGCGCTGCCGAGCGACGTCGTCCCGTCGAACACGTTCACCGTGCTGTTGGCCGCCGCCGTGCCGGTCAGCGTGAGCGTGCTGTTGTTTGTGATGCCGTCGCCGACAGTGCCGCTGTCGGGCGAGAATGAGACGATGGTCGGGGCTACGGGCGGGTCGACGAGGAGCGTCCCACCGTGACCGTCGCTGGATACTGTAAAGTTCGCTGGCGAATAATTGCCATTGAGAGCAATGTTGGCCGTGTGCGTTCCATCGCTCACCGTCAGCGTGCCGGGCGAGTTGTTGCCCGAATAAGAGACCGTGGCATTCGCGCCGGCGGTGATGTCCTCCAGGTCGATAAGGTTTCCGATTCCAAGCTGCCCGGCAATCGTGCCACTGAAGCTTGACGAGTGATCAATTATCAAAGTGCCGGTCGCCCCAGCGAACGAGATGGTCCCCGAATACGACGAAGAGAGTTCTACCGTTTCACCGGCAGATATTTGGGTCGGATTCACCGCATTGACCGACAACGCCGGGTTCAGACCGTTGTCGATGTCCGACAACACGGAATTCACCGTCGCCGTCGTGGTGGGGCCCGCAGTGTGGCTCGGGTTACCCGCGACGTCCATAACCTGATGGTCCGCTGCATCACTGAACGTAGCCGCCCCACTCGCGCCACGACCAAGTCCCGCCGCCGTGAAATCCACGCCAGTCGACCCCGCGGCATCGATTACGTGATTAATGGTATTATCACCAACTGCCGAGTCGAACTCGGCCAGCTTTTCGCGATGCCACTGCGACGAAAATGTTGATTTGCGAGCCAAATCTGTCCCCTTTTATAACTGTTGTAGAAGCCTTTCTTGCAACCCGAGGTTACCACGTTCTATCTGCGCCCGGGCCGCATATGCCCCCGGGCCCGAGACTTTTTTAAGACGATTTATGGACCTGTCTGGGAAGGCTTTGGGATCTAAACGGTCACAATCATCCCGTGACGCGGTCGCGAAGAAACACGAGAGAATCTACTGCTTGCTCCGAATTTAAATTAAAAAATCTGATCGCACAATAGAAGCGCCCCCTCTAAGACCCCGTAATTTAAATGACTCCGTTTTTATGGATCGCCACGAGGCTCATATGACATTAATGACGTGCTACTTGGATCGATGTAATTACATCGAAATAACCACGCATTTAAATGGCGCATATATACTGAATTAGATCGCGGCGACGAAACGCGTTTGCGACGACCGCCATTGACCAGAGCATCTTTGACTCCGGTCCAGTTATTTTTCAGGGTCGCGCGACGTGCCCATCAAACGTTACCGCTCTTGGTCGAGCCGTAGAACAGCTTGACCATGCTCTGTTGGCCTAGCGGTACCGATCATCCGCGTTTTCGACCACTTGAACGCTTCATCGTAGAAGCGCCTCTG
>JAOAPR010000202.1 GCA_025463005.1 Bryobacterales bacterium
TGGGCCTGGCGCTCGCTGCACTGGACGATTCGGACGCCAAAGCTCGGCTCGACGCGATCGCGACACTGAAGTCGAGCGTTAGCCAGGATGTGCGGAACAAGTTAGCACTCTTGATCGAAAAATCTCCTGATGGGGGCTTCGCCGAAAAAAACGAGAACGTGCGACGGGCTGCTGCCACGGCGGTAGCGACTATTGACCAGTGGCGCACCTTCTATTCGGGCATCGAGACGTTGTTTTTTGGCCTGAGCCTGGGGTCGGTGCTGGTTCTGATCGCCATCGGGCTGGCCATTACATTTGGCGTCATGGGCGTCATCAACATGGCTCATGGCGAACTGATGATGCTGGGCGCGTACACCACTTACGCGGTGCAGGCGGCTATGCCCGGCCACATCGGGATCTCCATCCTGGTGGCCATTCCCGCAGCGTTTATCGTTGCGGGGCTGACGGGCGTCCTGATGGAGCGCACCATTATCCGATTCCTTTACGGAAGACCTCTGGAAACACTGCTGGCGACGTTCGGCGTGAGCCTGGTCCTGCAACAAACAGTCCGGTCGATCTTTTCGGCACTCAACCGATCGGTGGTGACGCCCGACTGGATGAGCGGCTCGCTGCGCCTGAACGACGCGCTCGCGATCACCTATAACCGGCTGTATATCGTGATCTTCACCCTGGTTGTCTTCACTCTGATTCTGGCGGTGTTGAAGCGCACCCGCATCGGTCTCGATATCCGGGCCGTTTCGCAGAATCGGGCCATGGCCAAGGCGATGGGTATTAGAACCGAATGGGTAGATGCGGCGACGTTCGGGCTCGGATCGGGTATCGCTGGCGTGGCGGGCGTCGCGCTGAGCCAGTTGACCAACGTCGGTCCGAATCTGGGGCAATCGTACATCATCGATTCGTTCATGGTGGTTGTTTTTGGAGGCGTCGGCAATCTCTGGGGCTCACTGATCGGCGGAATATCGATGGGGATCGTCAACAAACTGTTGGAACCCTATGCCGGGGCTGTGCTGGCAAAGATCTTCGTCCTGGTCGCCCTGATTCTCTTCATTCAGAGCCGGCCGCGTGGACTGTTCCCGCAAGCCGGTCGCGCGGGAGATGACAAGTAGGTGTTTCGTCTCTGGACTGGGGGCATAGGCGGTCTCCATAAAGATAAAGGAGGCACAACGTTTCTGGCGGTGCTCGCCTTGGTGGCTATCGCCGTTCCCATCTTCAACCAAGCTGTGCCGGCGTCCTCGGCGTTTCACCTTTCGCCCTTCGGCATCACCCTCATCGGAAAGTACCTCTGTTACGGAATGCTGGCCCTTGCGCTGGACCTGATCTGGGGATACTGCGGCATATTGAGCCTGGGGCACGCGGCTTTTTTTTCGTTGGGCGGCTACGCCATGGGCATGTACCTGATGCGGCAGATCGGCCCCAGGGGCGTGTACGGCGATCCCATTTTGCCGGACTTTATGGTGTTTTTGAACTATAAGGCTCTGCCCTGGTTCTGGTACGGCTTCAACCATTTCCCGCTCGCGCTGCTTATGGTGGTGCTGGCGCCGGCGCTGCTGGCGGGGGTCTTCGGGTGGTTCGCATTTCGATCCCGCGTTACCGGCGTGTACTTTTCGATCATCACCCAGGCGCTGACCTACGCCCTGATGCTCGCGTTCTTCCGCAACGACATGGGATTCGGCGGCAACAACGGATTCACAGATTTCAAGGAAATCCTGGGCTACGACCTGCATTCCGATCGCACTCGAGTTGTGCTGCTGGTGGTGACCGCCGCCGCGCTTGCGGCCAGCTACATGGCTTGCCGAGCGATTGTCGAATCCCGAGCGGGGCGCGTGATCCGTGCCATCCGCGATGCAGAGAGCCGGACCCGTTTTCTGGGCTATCCAGTCGAATCCTTCAAGCTTTGGCTGTTTGTGTTCTCAGCCGTTGTGGCAGGCATCGCAGGCGCACTGTACGTTCCGCAAATCGGAATCATCAACCCCAGCGAGTTTGCGCCGATCAATTCGATTGAGGCCGTTATCTGGGTGGCAGTGGGAGGGCGGGGCACGCTCTACGGCGCGATCGCGGGCGCTGTGCTGGTGAACTACGCGAAGACATATCTTACCGGCGCGTTTCCTGAAGTGTGGCTCTTCGCGCTAGGCGCTTTGTTTGTGCTGGTGACGCTGTTTCTGCCGCGCGGGATCATCGGCCTTGTGACGGCAAGAGATACGGAGCGCGGTAAACCGAAATGAGCGTTCGGGACAAGAGGCTCTATCTGGAGGACCTGACCGTAAGCTTCGACGGCTTCAAGGCGCTCAACAATCTCACGCTGTACGTCGATCCCGGCGAGATGCTCTGCATCATCGGTCCCAACGGCGCCGGCAAGACCACAATGATGGACGTCATCACGGGAAAAACGCGCCCGGATTCAGGAACGGCGTGGTTTGGCGACGGGATCAATCTGCTCCAGATGTCTGAGCCGGAAATCGTGGCGGCGGGAATCGGGCGGAAGTTTCAGAAACCGACTGTGTTCGAGCAGTTGACGGTATTCGAGAATTTGGAACTGGCACTGGCCGGCACCCGATCGTTCCTGAAAACGCTGCGGGCCCGCATTACGAGCGCGCAACACCAGAGAATCGACGAACTCCTGGAGATCATCGGGCTGGCTGAGCATCGCGAGTCGCTGGGAAGGATACTCGCACACGGCCAGAAGCAGTGGCTCGAAATCGGCATGCTGTTGATGCAGAACCCGGAGTTGCTGTTGGTTGACGAGCCGGTTGCCGGCATGACGCCGCACGAGATCGAGCGAACGGCTGAGCTCCTGCTGTCGTTAGCAGGCGAGCACTCGGTGGTGGTCGTCGAGCACGATATGGCCTTCGTGCGATCGATTGCGAAGCGAGTCACCGTTCTGCACGAAGGACAAGTTATTGCGGAGGGCGATATGGACAGAGTGCAGAACGACCCTCGCGTCAGAGAAGTCTATTTGGGAGTATGAGCGTGCTCGCAGTCAAAGCTCTCAACCAGTTCTACGGCGGCAGCCACACGTTGTGGGATGTCAATCTGGACGTGCCCGCCGGATCGCGTATGTGCCTGATGGGCCGCAACGGCATGGGCAAGACCACGCTCCTCAAATGCATCATGGGGCTGCAGGCGGCGAGCTCCGGCGACATCACGTTCGACGGGAGCGATTTGCTCAAGTGCCCCGCCGAACAGCGGGCCAGACTGGGCATCGGCTATGTGCCGCAAGGTCGCGAAATCTTTTCGCATCTGACCGTCGAGGAAAATCTGCGAGTGGGTCTGGGCATTCGCAAGAACGGCGCCCGTACAATCCCAAGCCGTATCTACGATTTGTTTCCCGTGCTCAAGCAGATGCTGAACCGGCGTGGCGGGGACCTTTCGGGCGGCCAGCAGCAGCAGCTCGCGATCGGCCGCGCCCTGGTGCTCGAACCGAAGCTGCTGATTCTTGACGAGCCGACCGAGGGGATTCAGCCGAACATCGTCCACGAAATCGGCGACATTGTCTTGAGGCTGAATAAGGAAGAAGGCCTGACTGTGCTGCTGGTCGAGCAGAAGCTGCCGTTCGCACGCCGCGTGGCCAGCGAGTTCTTGATTCTCGACAAGGGCCGGGGCGTGGCTGCCGGACCCATTGACGCCCTAACGGATGAGGTCGTACGCGCGCACCTGAGTGTGTGACGCCGTCCTATGCTTCAGCTTCGTGGTGGTGATGATGCTTGTGCGTGCCCGCTGCCGGCGTACCTGAGGCGGTGAGACCGTGGGCTCTCTGGTGCTCCAGCCACGCAACGACGTCGTCCAGTCCCTCCCCGCTCATTAGGTTCGTGAACACGAACGGCCGGTCACCGCGCTGCCGCCGCGCGTCTCGGTCCATAACTTCGAGAGAGGCCCCTACATGCGGGGCAAGGTCGATTTTGTTAATCACGAGCAATCCGCTGCGCTTGATGCCGGGCCCTCCTTTGCGCGGAATCTTGTCGCCGCCCGCCACATCGATCACGTAAATGAAAGCGTCCACCAGCTCGGGACTAAAGGCCGCCGCCAGGTTGTCGCCGCCGCTTTCGACGAAGATCAGCTCCATCCCGGGGTGGAGCGCCTCAAGCTCGGCAATCGCCTCCAGGTTCATCGAAGCGTCTTCGCGAATGGCTGCGTGAGGGCAACCACCGGTCTCGACGCCCAGCACGCGGTCAGGAGGCAGCGTGCCCTGGCGGATCAGGAACTCCGCGTCCTCCTTGGTGTAGATGTCGTTCGTGACGACTCCCAGATTCAAGCGCGGCCAGAGCCGTTTGCTCAAGCGATCCACCAGGGCCGTCTTTCCGCAACCAACCGGACCCGCGATCCCTACTCGAAATGCCCTCATTTTGTGATTCTCCTCAGAACAGAAAATACCGTTGCGCCAAAGGCAGGACCTGTGCCGGTTCGCAAGTCAACAACTCACCGTCGGCTCGCACCTCATAAGTCTCCGGATCGACCTCGATGTTGGGGGTCGCCGAATTGTGAATCATGTCGCGTTTGCCGATTGTTCGACAGGCCTTCACAGCCACAGCGCGCTTACGGAACTTATCGGCGATTCCCGCGTCGAGCGAAGCTTGCGAAACAAAGGTCGCCGAAGTGGACGCCGTGGCCCCGCCGAACGATCCGAACATCGGCCTGTAGATTACCGGTTGCGGTGTTGGAATGGAAGCGTTGGCGTCGCCCATCACGCTCCAGGCGATAAAGCCGCCCTTGATCACCATTTCTGGCTTCACGCCGAACATGGCTGGTTTCCAGAGCACAAGATCGGCGAGCTTTCCGGGCTCGATCGATCCCACCTCTTGTGCGATGCCATGCGTCACGGCCGGGTTGATGGTGTACTTGGCGACATAGCGACGGACACGAAAATTATCGTTGCGGGCGGAGTCCTCAGCCAGCGCGCCGCGCTGGGTCTTCATCTTGTGCGCCGTCTGCCAGGTGCGGGTGACCACCTCGCCGATCCGGCCCATGGCCTGCGAATCGCTCGAGATCATGCTGAACACGCCCAGGTCGTGAAGGATATCCTCGGCCGCGATGGTCTCGGGACGAATGCGGCTCTCGGCGAAGGCGACGTCTTCCGGCACCAGCGGATTCAGATGATGGCACACCATCAGCATGTCCAGATGTTCGGCGATGGTGTTCACGGTGTAAGGCCGCGTGGGATTGGTCGACGACGGCAGAATGTGCGGCAGCGCGGCGATACGAATGATGTCGGGGGCATGGCCGCCGCCGGCACCTTCTGTGTGATAGGTGTGAATGACGCGCCCGGCGATCGCCGCGATGGTGTCCTCGACAAAGCCAGCCTCGTTGATGGTATCGGTGTGGATGGCGACCTGCACGTCCATGTCATCGGCAACGCGCAGGCAGGCGTCGATGGCGGCCGGAGTCGTACCCCAGTCCTCATGCAGTTTCAGACCGCAGGCCCCCGCGCGCACTTGTTCGATAAGCGGCTCAGGGGTGCCGGCATTGCCCTTGCCGAGAAATCCGAAGTTCATCGGCCACGCGTCGGCGGCTTCGAGCATTCGCGCGAGATTCCAAGCTCCGGGAGTACAAGTGGTGGCGGCGGTTCCGGTGGCAGGCCCCGTGCCGCCCCCGATCATGGTTGTGATCCCATTCGAGAGCGCCTCATAAATCTGCTGCGGCGAAATGAAATGAATGTGGCTATCGATGCCGCCCGCCGTCACGATCATGTTTTCACCGGCGATCACTTCAGTGGAGGCGCCGACCACCAGTTCCGGATCGACGCCCTGCATCGTGTCGGGGTTTCCGGCCTTACCCAGCTTGACGATTCGCCCGTCGCGGATTCCGATGTCGGCCTTCACGATGCCCCAATGATCGATGATGAGAGCGTTTGTAATTACCAGATCCAGAGCGCCTTCCGCACGCGTGGCGCGCGCACTCTGGCCCATGCCGTCTCGAATGACCTTGCCGCCTCCGAAAGTGATCTCGTCGCCATAAGCCGCGAAATCTTTCTGGACTTCAATGATCAGTTCGGTGTCGGCCAACCGCACCCGATCGCCCTTGGTCGGCCCATACAGGTCCGCGTAGGTCTTTCTGGGAATCGAAAGACTCATTTACTTCCTCTGCCTTTGTGGCCCAGCACCACGCGTTCACCGGCGAATTCCACTAAACGAACCTCTTTCTCCTCGCCTGGCTCAAACCTGACCGACGTACCGGCGGGGATGTTCAGCCGCATGCCGCGGGCGGCATCTCTTCCGAAATGGAGCGCGTCGTTGACTTCGAAAAAGTGATAGTGGCTGCCGACCTGCACCGGGCGGTCCCCGGTGTGCCGCACGACAAGCTTCGCCGTCTTTCGCCCCACATTGGCCTCGATAGCCCCGGTTTCAAGAAAATATTCGCCAGGTTTCATCATTGTTTCGTCATTGGATCGGGTCGTGCACCGTCACTAGTTTTGTTCCATCGGGAAACGTGGCCTCCACCTGGACTTCGTGAATCATACCTGCGATCCCTTCCATCACGTCGGCGGCACCCAACACGGTGGCTCCTAACGTCATGATCTCGGCCACGGCCTTGCCGTCCCTGGCCCATTCCAGAATGTCGGCGGTGATGATGGCGACTGCCTCCGGATAGTTCAGCTTCAGACCCCTTGCTCGTCGCTTGCGCGCCACATCAGCGGCCACGTAAATCATGAGTCGCTCTTGCTCTCGAAGTGTCAGGTGCATTAGTAGATCTTTCTCGGCGGCACTCCATCCTTGCCGGTAATCGCCAGCCGCGCAGCGCTCCAGAATTCGATCAGCGTTTCCGGGATGAAGCATCCGCTCATACTCAATCCCCGTACGACAACTCCGTCCGAAGCGAGCATGCTCGCGCCCCAGAGGGCTTGCCCAGCGTGCGTTCGTCGTCGGGCGATTTCGTTCAACCGGTCCTCCAACGTTCGCCAAAATGCCGGTGGCCGCCCCTCCTGAACTGCGCATAGGCTGGCCATGTGTGAGTATTTGAACATCCGTGCCGTGGCGGATAGGGCTTTCCGTTTGGGTTCCAAAAGATAATCTTCCCGCAGCACAGGCCGCGGCCCAGCGTAGACTTCGGTTTGGACCCGCAGCCGCTCGAACGCGAACCGCTCGCCCGCAGCCAGCCTGCCGGGAGCGAGGACTTCCCACCAAAACAATGTCGATCCGCGACCCAGCCTGATCTCTGTCCGTTGTACGTGGCGCGATCCCATGTAGGGGATCACGGCATCCGGAAGATACTCCAGCAGGGCTGCGTCGCCGACCGAGAATCTCGCATGCTGTTCGGAATCCGCAGCGCCGGCACGATGGCGGTACAAGCGAGTGGCTCCCGTTGTAGTGATTTGCGCGGCCGCGCCGGCCTCGACCTCGACATCCAGTGCCAAGCGATCGCCGGCAAGCACGCCTCCCGAGACGTTGTTCAGATGTACCAATGAACCGGAGACCGGAAGAGCGAACGCCCGCACTACCTTCCACGGAGGATCCTGCCGCTTCACCCGGAACCGGTTTTGCTCGAAGCACAGGCTTAGCTGATGAACAGGCGTGTCTCGAGCGACCCGTGCCGCATCGATGCCAGTTCCAGGTACGGACTGAAGCAAGAAGCCTCCTCGGATTGACAAACACGCACGATCGCTGGTTTTAGATTCCACAAGATCCGGCTCGCAGCCGCCTGGCCTAGAGGCATGAGCCGTTGACATGACGAAACCAGCCCGGTGATCGACTGATTCAAGTAAGCCAGGACTACGGCGTCGACCGGAATCGCAAAGGCGGCTCCGGCAGCGCCAAAGGCGATGCAGTAATGCAGCCCGGTTTCAAGCAACTCGTGTTCTACCAGCCCGTTCACCAGTTCGGCGAATCTGCGCCCAAGTTTCAGGCTCGCTTCCCGCGATTCCCTCGCCAGCTTGCGCGCGCTCAATCCTTCGCTTAACGCCCGCAAATCGCGCCGTTTCCAGGACTTACGAACAAAGACAGCCTCCAGGGCTCCGGCTTCTTCGAGATACGCGCCTAGGAAAGCCTCCACGTCTCGCTGAGTCAGGTCTCCTTCGTCGGCTAGCGTTTCGAGTCCGAAGGAGTGCGCTGTCGCGCCGATGGGGAGAGCGGAGTCAGCCAACTGCAGCAATCGCAGGAGTGCAGTTTCCCCGATCGGCATCATGTTGCTGTCACTCCTTTCATTCCTGCTGGCAGATCATACCTGCACAACGACGGAGTGCATACGCGGCGTGGCGATGACGAATCGTGCCCGGATCGTTCCACGATTCTCAGACACGGTATCTCAGTAGTCTATACGTCCGCCTTGCCGGTAAGCAAATCTTCCCGCCGTTCTACGCGGTTTATATATTTCTGCTATCCCCGTCTGATGAACGACTAACAGAGCACGAAACGCAATTCACTTCGGGTGAATCTACACAGTGGGCCGGACAATTCGGTAATGCCTCCCATAGCAGTCCCCTGGCTACTACATGGGAAAGGTTGCCCGGCCCCGCACTCCAATTAACGTTGCGGCGCGATGACTCCGAATTATTCGGGCATCAACGCGAACGTCCAGACGGACCCGCCCGCTGGCACTGCATGCGCCGCATAACGAGTGGCAACAATGCCGCCGAGTCCCGACGCGATGGTCACATATTGGCGACCCTTGTGCGTGTAGGTAATCGCAGTCGAGTTGACGCTTGAGCCGGTCTTGAACTGCCACAGTGTCTTGCCGGTGTCCTGATCGAGCGCAATAAACTCACCCGTCATTTTACCGGTGAAGAGAAGCCCCCCTCCGGTCGCCAGCATGCCGGCTGCACTTGGCAGATCGGTCAGGGGGATCTCCCATTTCTTCTCGCCGGTAAGTGGATTGATCGCCGCGAAGTGACCGACTACATCGCCGGGTTTGACTTCCGGGACCCTGGAAGTCACTCCGGTGGATGTCCCGCCTCGTATGGTGGGTTGTGGCGCCGCGAGTTTCTGTATACGCGCTATGTTCCATGTGCTCGCGAATACCAAGCCTGTAGTTGGATTGAACGCGACAGGTGTCGCGTTAGTGCCGCGCGACGGCCAGATCTCGACCTCTTCGCCGGCAGCAAAGCGCTTGTATACGTTGGTCAAAGCCGGCCGGCCGGTTTTCAAGTCGATTTCCGTGGCCCAATTGACCTTCACGTACGGGTGCGCGGCGATCAATTTGCAGTTGGTGCGATCGAGCACATACAGGAAGCCGTTCTTGTTGGTCTGGATCATCACCTTTCGAAGCTGGCCGCCCACCTGGAGATCCGCGAGCACATTCTCGTCGGTGGCATCCACGTCGTACACGTCGTTGGGCGTGTATTGGAAATAGCAGGCGATCTCGCCGGTTTTCGGCCGGATCGCGAGCACGCTGTTGGTAAACAAGCTATCCAGACCCTCGCGAGGCCTGGGATCGTAAGGCTCCGCGTTGCCCACTCCCCAATACACCAGATCGAGTTGCGGATCGTAGGAGCCCGAGCGCCATGTGGGACCTCCGCCTTGAGACCAGGCGTCGCTATTTTTCGGCCAGGTCTCGGACCCGGGCTCGCCTGGCGCGGGGATAGTATATCTGCGCCACAATTTCTTTCCGGTGTCGGGATCCCATCCATCCAGGAACCCGCGTGTGGTGGACTCGCCGCCGGCCACGCCGGAAATCAGCACACCGTTGGCGACGATCGGCGCGCTGGTGGAGTAGTAGCCGTCCTTTGCATCCGCGAATTTCTGGTTCCAAACCTGTTTGCCCGAATTCATGTCGATTGCAAGCACGTGGTTGTCGACTGTAACGCGAAAGAGCTTGCCGTTATAGATCGTCGCCGCGCCTCTGTTGAAAGCGGAGCGCTGGACTCCCGATTCGAGTTCTACCGGCGTGCGCCAGATCTGCTTGCCGGTTTCAACGTCGATGGCGAAGGTCCATTTGCCGTTGATCACGTACATGACTCCGTTGTAAATCGTCGGCGCTGCCAGTTCACCCTGGTCATTCATGAGGCTCGTGCTCCAGATGGGCACCACTCGCTTAACGTTGGATTTGTTGATTTGCTTTAGGGGACTGTAGCTCTTCCGGTCGTAGCCCATGCTCTGGGTAGTGACGTTTTCCGTGTTCTTGCCGTCGTTAACCAGTTCTTGCGTCGTTTGAGTCCATCCTGGCGCAGCCCCGAGACCGAGTAGCGTTGCACACAGCCAAATGTTTTTCATGATCGGCCTACCTTGGTTAGAATTCCTGCAAACTTGTCAAACGAGTCTATCGCAAAGGAACGGAGACTGGGTCAAAAGGAATTGTATGGTGTTGGTCTTTGTAGGCATAGGTTTGCTTAAGGATGCGATCCGGTAACATTGAAAGCCTCAAGGTTATATTCGTGCCGGGTGGGCGACTCAATACCGGCAACATCTCAGGAGCGTGGTCACGCGTCGCAATTCCGGTAAATACGATACAATCCCAGCCATGATCAACCGCCCCATACTGATGTGCGTGTTGCCCGGCGCCGTGTGGCTCTGCGCCGCCCAGGTACAACCGAACGCCGGGCTGCAGAAAGTCGTCTTGGAAAACGACTTTGTGCGTGTGGTAGAACTCCGGATCCCGGCCGGCGTTTCCGAAGCCCGGCATAGTCATGGCCGCGGAGTGACTATTGCCTTGAGCGACTATAACAACGAGATGACAGACTACCCAGCCGGGACAGTGACCAGGAGGCACACGAGGTTTGGCGAGGTACGCTGGGCCGAGCCGGTTACACATGAGGCGCGCAATACCGGAACCACCGAACAGCACGTTCTGCGGGTCGAGTTGAAGCATGAAGCGCCGGGCGAGCTCTCCGGTGCAGCCAAGGCGAAGCCCGACGCGCTGGATTCACTGATCGTCTGCAAAGACACGCAGAAGCTGATCTTCGAAAACCAATTCGTGCGCGTGATCGAAGAGAGAGTGCCCCCAGGCGTTGCCCAAGCTAAGCACCGCCACGCACACGGCGTGCTGATTCCGCTTGCTGATTCCGATATCGAGGCCGTGGATGATCCTGGCGGTCAACCCACCCGGCGACACTTGCAATTGGGCGATGCGGGCTGGAGGGAGCCGGTGGTTCACGCGGTACGGAACGTTGGCACGACGGCGCTGCTCAATATCAGGATCGAGCTGAAATAGATGGGCCGCTCGTCCCAGTTCTCTCAGCCGAGCTTTCTTCCTGCCCTGATGCTCCGCCCGCCACACACCTGACCATTTGTTGCCGGGTGGAGGTGAGTTCTTTTCGTCGTGAAATGCGCTTGAATGAAACGAGGCATTCCCCACGCCTCTTTATTCAGAGAGGAGATTTATGAAAACATATTGGTTGGTGGCGGTGAGTGGCGCAGCCAAAACCAGCAAGGGCATACCCAGTTCGACGCGCACGACCAACAGGTGACGCGAGACTGGTATAACCAGAATCAGGCTCATCCGCCGTCAGGGTTCAGGGACCAAGACCGGCTGTCCGCCGACGAGGAATCGCGCCTGCATGACGGAGCAGTATTAGATAAGGGTCTTCGAAGGAAGGTGCATCCGGCGCCTCCAGACCTAGCGCGCCGCTTGCCTCCTCCGCCAAGGGATCACCGATACGTCGCGATCGGCGGTCATGTCGGTCTGATTGATAACAAATACCAAGTTAAGTCCGTTATCCACCTCCACGATAACCACTGAGCCGATGCACATCGCGTCGGGTGGTGGGGTCCTTGTGGCCACGCTTGCTTGCGAGGCTCCGACGTGAATCGCTACCGATATTGGGCATTGTCACGAAGCGAGCCTATTCTTGCACGCTGCTGGTTGCCGTAACGGTCTATCGGGAGCTTAGAATTGGAACCGCACTACGGCAGTCCCGTTGTGAGGCGGACGGAGAGTCGTGCTGATCGCGTTTAGGGCGCCGAATCCTGAAACAACGAACTGAACTGAATGTCACTGACAGGAAATGTTTCATGGGCTCGCTTGATCACTGACACATAAACGGCATCTGGCGTTACGCGAGGACATCATTAAAAAGACGGTGCTGTTCGCCCACTGATATAATCATGTCCCGAGGGAGAGCAGGAATGACAACTCAATGGTTGGCGTTGGCATTGATCTCGGTGGCCTACGCGCAGACTTCGAGCAAGTGCGCGGACCTGACCAAATTCAAGATTCCCGGCGTGGCGATGGTGATCACGAAAGCGGAAACGATTCCTGCCTCGACCTCCGGAACATCCGGCAATGTCCCGGCGCACTGCCAGGCTGAGGGCACGATTAATGAGCGCACCGGCGCGGGTGGAAAAACCTACGGGATCGGCTTCGCGGTCGCGCTACCCGACAACTGGAATAATCGGTTCCTGTTCCAGGGCGGCGGCGGATATAACGGAAGCGTTCGGCCCCCCGTGGGCGGCGCAGCCGCTGGCGACAGCCCCGCACTGGCGCGGGGATTTGCCGTCGCCTCTACCGACAGCGGCCATAAGGGCACCACGTTTGACACCAGCTATAACGTCGACCAACAAGCCAGTCTTGATTTTGCCCAGGTCGCCGTCGGCCGCGTTACGGAACTCGCCAAACAGATTGTCGCCCAATACTACGGACAGCCGGCCCGCTACTCCTACTTTGTCGGGTGCTCCACCGGCGGCCGGGAGGGTATGCTCATGACGCAACGCTATCCCAGCTATTTCGACGGCGTTGTCTCCGGAGATCCCGCCATGCGCACCGGCTTTTCGCAGATAGGAAACAACTGGGCCGCGGTTGCCTTCAATCAGATTGCTCCCAAGGACGACGCCGGAAGGCCGCAGCCGAACAAAGTCTTTTCCGAGAGTGATAAAAAGTTGATCGTCAACGGAATCCTCAATGCTTGCGACGCCAACGACGGATTAAAAGACGGGATGGTCTTCAACACAAAGGCCTGCAAGTTCGATCCGGAGGTTTTGACCTGCAAAGGAGCGAAGACAGACGCCTGCCTGACGTCACAGCAAGCGGGAGCGCTCAAGAAAGCCTTCGCAGGGCCCAGGAATTCCAAAGGCGACCTGGTCTATCCCATGAACGCTTATGACGCGGGCATCGCCAACCTGCTGCCCAGTTCTAATCCATCCGCGGCTGGCGCTCCTGCGCCGCCGGTGAGCATTGATGTCGACCAGCGGCTCTTTTCGCTGCTGGGAAATCCGCTGGAAGCGGTGACCGATACCACCTGGACCAACTTGAGCAGCTTCTCAGCGCATGGTGGCAAGTTGCTGTTCTATCACGGCATGAGCGATCAAGCGTTCTCCGCCATGGATACCCTCGATTACTACACAAGAATGGCCAAGGCCAACGGTGGGGCGGACCAGGTGCAGAACTGGAGCCGCATTTACCTCGTCCCGGGCATGTACCACTGCCGGGGCGGCGAGTTCGCGCTCGACAATTTCGACCTCCTGACCGCCGCAGTCAATTGGGTGGAGAAGGGCAGCGCTCCGGAATCAGTCGTCGCGACGGGCAAAGCGTTCCCCGGCCGCAGCCGGCCGTTGTGCGCTTATCCCAAGTACGCGCATTACAACGGCCAGGGTGACCCGGAAGACGCGAAGAATTTCGAGTGTCGCGAATGACACGGCTTGTGGGTCGATATCGCGCCGTTACTTGGCAAACGTGATTCCAAGCCCGGTGGTGAAGAGAGAGTCGTTGGTCTTGCGGCCCGGAGCCGGGTTGCTCAGAGAACGCTCGCTCAGCGGTACGTTCCAATCGAGCCATTTCGAGACCTTGGTCGACGCGCCGACATCGAAGTTTACGCGCTAGTCGCCCGTGTTCGTCAGGTCATTGAACATCCGGAAACTCTGCACCAGCGATGTCGCGGCGCGGTCTTGTCAGTTCTCGTGACCCGCGCGGCGTTGACATGCCTGTAGTGAAAGTCAGAGTCCTCGCGTTCCCGCTGGTACCCGCAAAGCCCACAGTGCCGGTGCCGTTCCAGAGTTCGCTCCACCTTGGCCTTTGCAGACCCTGATAAACCCTCTGTTCGTCAGCATCGCGGATGGCAGTGATCTCAGCGGGCGTACAGTCGGGAATCTCCATGCGTCGATATTTATAAGGGAACACTTTACGCCGGGAACCGTATAATCGAGAGCGTGGAGGCGCAACTGCGCGAGCGAAAGATTAAAAGGAGCGTTCCCATGAGTCACCGGATTAGTGTTTCCGTCGCCCTCGGCATCATGCTGGCGGCAAGCAACGCTTGGCCACACCACAACATGACCGCCCTGTTCGACCTGAACGATCGCGTTACCTTCACAGGCACCTTCACCAAGGTGGACTGGAGGAATCCGCATATTCAGTTTTTCGTGGAGGCGAAGAACGACAAAGCGCAAATGGAGACCTGGGCCATCGAAGGACCACCCCCCAGCTTCTTTCGGACACGCGACATAGGCAAGACCGACTTCGAAGGTGCAGTAGGCAAGACAGTCACCGTGGAGGCAAGCCGCGCCCGTGACCACTCCACATCCGGACTCCTGCGAGTCCTCACGCTGCCGGATGGGAAGGCTATATCGGCCTGTCCTCAGAATTGTTGACTCATTAAATAACGCTTCCCTAGGAGGCTCCGGTGAAGAATACGTACAAGGTTGCCATTACAACCACGGCGGCTGCGTTCTGTACCGCCTTGCTTTTAGCCCAGGGCCAGAATCCGCAGGATGAAAAATCCAAGCAGGCCAAGGCCCAGAATATCGCGCGAGCCTTCGATTTAAATGCCCGCACCATTACTCTGTTCGACCGCCAGGGCAAGGAGCTGAACAGAGTAGGATCTCGCGCGATGTACGGCAGTGTGGTGTTGTCTCCCAACGGCAAGCGGCTCGCGGTCGTCAAGACCGATTTAGAGAAAGAGAACCAGGACGTGTGGGTGTTGGATCTGGCCACTGGCGCCAGCACGCAGATCACTTCAGGGCAATCGCGGGAATTTTCTGCGGGGCCAGTCTGGTCGCCGGATGGCAGCGAGCTTGCCTATGTCGCTTTGCGCGGTGGCAACTTCGAGATTTGCCGGAAAGCTTCGAGCGGACAAGGCAGCGAGGAACTTCTGTACAAACTTCCCGGCATAGCCACCACTACCGACTGGTCCTCGGACGGACGGTTCCTGAGTATCTCGTCGAGCGATCTGAGCGGCAGCGTCTTGTCCGCACTGCCGGTAAATGGGTCTGGAGAACGGAAGCTCATCGAAGTCTTCCGCAGTCCCAAGCAGGTACAGGCCGGGAGGTTATCTCCCGACGGCCGGTTGCTAGCGTACTTTTCCAACGAATCCGGAAAGAACGAAATGTACGTTCGGCGATTTGATCCTGGCGCCCGTCCCGTTGACCCCGCGGGGCCTTGGCAGATCTCCGATCAGGGCGGCTTGGGCGGCGGCTTTTGGCGCGCGGACGGCAAAGAGCTCTACTATTTGGCCGCGGATCGGAGCATTATGGCCGTTGCTGTCAGCGCTTCGCCGACGGTCGTATTCGGAAAACCCAAGGTTCTGTTCCGCATTCCCGATTCAATTGGGGCCACGGCCGGTGATATCAGCCGCGACGGTGAGTTAATGGTGATGGCGGTGCCTCCGCCGCAGCTCAGGCAGCTCACAATATTCGACCGCCAGGGCAAGGTGGTGAAGACGGTAGGAGAGCCTGGACTGTACCTCCAACCGCACCTTTCCCCGGACGGGAGCAAGATTGCCGTGATGAGGACCGACCCGGAAACTTCAAATCAGGACATCTGGACGTACGATGTCGCGACCGGCGCGGGCCACGCGGTTACACATGACACCTGGCCGCACAACGCACCCGTCTGGTCACCAGATGGCAAGAGCGTGCTGTATGTGTCCACGCGCGAGAGCTACTCGAGTATTTATCGGAAAGCCTGGGACGGAACCGGCAATGAAGAAATGCTTTTCCGTTACACGCCGGGAGCGGGAATGGTCCTTACGGACACGTCGGCGGACGGAAAGTTCGTGACATTCTACACCGGGGTTATGGTGCTGGTGCAGCTCCGTCCGGAAGAAAAGGCGCTGGACCGCAAAGCCATTGACTGGCTGCGCGAGGACTACGACGTGGTGGGTGGACGTTTCTCCGCCGATGAGCGATCGGTTGCGTACCTGTCCAACGAAACCGACGTCAATTCCCTCGAAGTCTACGTGCGGTCTTTTGATGCCAGCAAGCCGGATGCTCCGCCGCCTGGCAAGGCAGTTCAAGTTTCGAAAAACGGCGCGGTGGGCATGATTAACTGGCGGCAAGACGGCAAGGAGCTGTACTACCTGACTCGCGACTGGGAGGTGATGGCGGTGGACATCTCGGCGACTCCAACGCTGCAGGCAGGGAATCCCAAGGTTCTGTTTAAGATCCCGGGGCCGCTGGTGGGGAATCCTCCGCAATGGAAGAACGCCAGTAGCGACGGCCAGCGCTTCGTGTTTGCGATGCCCGCCCGCTGAGAACCGCAGCCAAATCGGGGCTGTTCCAGTGCGCTGATAATCAGCGGCGAGCGTGCTCTTTCCGTCCTCCAGACCAAACCTCTCACTTCTGCGCGGGGCGCTCGAACGTTTCCCACGTATCGCCGAGCGGCAAAGAACTGGGATTCTGACCTCCAAAGAGCACCACTCTTTGGCGAACGCTGTCGTAGGTCATGCCAGCGTAGGAACGCGGACCAGGGCCAATATCCTGCAGTTGAGTCCAGAGCTTCCCATCCCACACCCACGTGTCGCCAAAGGATCCGGATCCCAGCCCGCCGTAGAGTAGGACGTGAGTGCTGTCATAGTCCATCCCGTACGCGCGGCGTGGTGAGGGGCCGATATCGCCAACCCTTGTCCACTGCGTGCCGTCATATTCCCATGTGTCGTTCAGCGGGTTGAAGTTGTATCCGGTTTGTGTCGTATAGCCACTAAACCAGTTGCCAGTCTGATAGGTATAGGTGCTGACTGTGGTGCCGCCAAACAGGATGACGCGATCTCGAGCGCTGTCGTATGCCAGTCTGTGATCGAAGCGCGCAGGCGGCCCCGCGTCCTGTTCCTGCGTCCATTCGTTGCCGTCCCAGACCCACGTATCGGCAAACGCCAAATTGTTCTGGTTAACGCCCCCAAAGAGGACCACTCGCTGGCGCTTGTTGTCGAACGTTAGGGCGTGACCCTGCCGGGGGGCGGGGCCAGTGTCGCCGATCTGGGTCCACTCCTGGCCGTCCCATTCCCAAGTGTCACCCAAAACACTTGAACCGGAACTCCCGCCGAAGAGTACGATTCGCTTTCGATTGCTGTCGTAGGCCAACGCGAGCCCGCTGCGCGGCGACGGGCCGATATCCGCCGTTTGCGTCCAAATCTCGCCATTCCACTCCCACGTGTCGTTCGTTCGCGCCGACCCAGCAAGGCCGCCACATAAGACCACGCGGCCGCGCACCACATCGAACGCCATGCCAAAGGCATAGCGAGCGGCCGGGCCTATGTCCTGTTTCTGTGTCCAGAAAAGCTGCGGCATACGCGCGATTGTATCAGTCTCCCAGCGCCAGGATTCCGGGGCCGCGAGTTCGGCTAGCGCGGGGTGCAGGTCCAACCGTATTCTTTCGGGCTCGCAAAAACTCCCTGTATCAGGGATTCGGCCTACTGGGGAAGGGTCCCATTGACACAGGCTGGAGTCCGACCTTCAAGGCCCGCTCAGTCACATAGCGGCTTAATATTGTGACAATTGCACAGTGGGCCGGTCCCTCCAGGCAGACTAATGCATCTTTCCCACCAGCTTGCGCCCCTCAGCGTTCTCGGGAACAGGATAGTCAATACGCGTACGCGTGACGCAGTCACTCTGCGTGGCGTGAACCGTTCAGGTTTGGAATACTCCTCTCCGGCCCATGGGAACCCGCTGATCAACGCTGGCATAACCGAACGAGAAATAACCGAGATTGTGGAGCAGTGGGGGCTAATATCATTCGCCTACCATTCAATCAGGAATGGGCCCTTGCGACGCCCGGATATGATCCGCAGCCCTATCGATCTGCCATCGAAGCTGTAGTGGAAATGGCGGCTCGGCGGGGAGCCTACACATTACTGGACTTGCAATGGCTCGACGCTCGCACTGCGCGAGGTACTGTAAGCGGACAGTCTAACTACGTTGCCCCACTCCCAAATGTGGATTCGATCTTGCTTTGGAAACAACTCGGCGCATTGTGGCGGGACGAGCCGGCCATCCTCTATGACGTCTTTAATGAACCCCACGACGTGCTTCCGGACGACCCGGTTCCAGTGCTGGGCATCAGCGAAGATCAATCCACGTTTCAACTGCGGCAGAAAAGGGTGAGCATAGCAGAATGGCACCCTTGGGTGCGTCAATTGATTAACGCTATACGAGGCGTACATGCAGACGCATTAATTTTTGTGCCAGGCACCGAGTGGGCTTACGACCTGCGCGGGAATCCCTTGCCTGGAATCTCAAACATCGTTTACTCCACCCATGTCTATCCCGACAAGCGGATCCCTTGGAATGAAGCCTTTGGATACTTGGCCGACATAGCACCAGTATTTGTGGGCGAATGGGGCGGTGGTGGTGAGGACCTCGCTTGGGGTAACGATTTGATTGCCTACCTTGAAGCGCGACAGATTGGGTGGACAGCGTGGAGCTGGAGCGATTACCCGCGTCTGATTGAGCCCGCAAGTGAGTACGCGACGACACGATTTGGCGAAGTGGTTAAGACTGCTTTGCGTACACATAGCCAAAGCTATCCGCTAATCTCTTAAAAACTTGATTCCAGAATGCCCTGCGACTCGCCCTTAGCTGGCCAGATGCTCGAAGAACTGCTGGAGGCTTGAGCCGGGAGGAAGTAGCCTATGGGGGATCGACGATTTGGCCCTGCGTCGACTCAGCCGCGCTTCGGACAGCAGCCAGCATCTCGAGCCGAATCAGGCCGCTGAATGGTTTGATCAACGTCCAATACGCACCAAAGCGCCGCCGGGTCGCGACATCCGCGCACAATACACGGGTCTCGGTCCTTAGCTCGGTAGCGCCGTCTGAACGTCGCCCCACGACGAAGTTCCATGCTGCCTTTGCGGTTCCTGGAGGAGCGGGCTCACGAAAGTGCGCTGGACTGGTTGCGCAGAGTTCTCCGCGGGCGCGCCAAAACGACCCACCGTGCCCAGCACGAGTTCCTCACCGGGCCGCTCTCCAATCACGGTGAAGCCACTCGCCAGCATTTCCTCGAGCGTAAAGCGGTGTTCCCAGAGTTCCCTACGGAAGCGGCGCCAAGTCTCCCGCGGGGCCGCAGGAAACGCTGCCAGCGCGCGCACTGCATAGAGTGCCCGCGTGAGCCCCCAATGGTCGAAGTCGGCGGTCCGCAGGCTTGCGTACGTCCGCTGCGGGGACGCGGCGATGCGAGTAGCATAGCTCGTCCGAACATCAAACTCAGGCAAGCAGTCGTCCAGGAGCATGCGGCACTCTAGTCCATACTCGCAAGAGGCAACACGGGCCCGTTATGACGTAGTATCGGTCGCCCCATTGAACTTCCAGAGGCCGACTAGCGGGTCCAACGGGATCACAGAAAACCGCGGGCTTGGTCCCATATTTGTTTCAAGAGATCGCCAGCCGGAACCGGTTTGGCCATTGCGGCCGACTGGCCTGCCCATACCTGCATGCGATGGTAGTCGTGAGCAGCGGCACCGGCTTCTTTCATAGGCGCCGTCAGACCTCGTTGAACCGGATACGGCGCGGGTGGAGGCGCGTCGTGCGACCCAGCCGCGCGTACAAAGTCGGTGGCGATGGCACGCCCCAGTCGCCCGGTGAAGGCCCTAGTAAGAGTAGTGCCCTCGGGTTCGAGGCACTCGAGGGCATTGGCCCATGCTGGATGTGTCCTTGCTTCCGGACACCTCAGAAAGACCGTCCCGAGCATCGCCGCGCTCGCACCTAATGTCAAAGCGGCCGCTATGCCGCGACCGTCGCCGATGCCGCCGGCGGCAATGATCGGGAGGTCGATGACATCGGCAAGTCGCGGGACTAGCGCAAACAGGCCCACACCTTGTCTCTCAGCGGCTGCCTGATCAAACGCCCCGCGGTGCCCGCCGGCTTCATAGCCCTGCGCGATGATCGCATCCGCGCCAGAATCTCGGGCGATCTTCGCCTCCTCAATCGTTGTGACGGTCGCGAACCACGCAATACCGCGCTCCTTCAAACGACTTACAAAAGTTCCTGGGAAAACACCCATGATGGACGACACTGCTCTTGGCACAATCTCCAGGAAGGTCTCACATTGCGCATCGAAGTCCGGCAGGCCCGCAGCATCACCGGCAGCGGTTGGTACTGATGGCCCCCACGTCTCAAGGAACTTTCTTACTCGTTCCTCACCATGTGGATCTCGTCGCGATCTAGGATCCGGAATCCACACGTTCAACTGGAAGGGACCGTTACTGTTAGATCTGAACTCCTGAACCCATGAGCGGATGCCAGCGGGCGGCGTGAGCAGAGCGCCCATCGCCCCCATCCCGCCCGAGTTCGCCACAGCGATCGACAAACTCGAGGGGCACGCACCGGCCATCGGAGCAAGCATTATGGGGAGCTTGAGTCCGTATTCTTCGCAGAACGAAATGGCGCGATCCAGCGAACCCGGTCTCCCCGCGGAGCGTAATTTGGCGCCGCCCTCGCCCATCATGCCCTCAATATAACGCGCACTCGGCACCGACAGAGTTCACCAAATCGCGACCAGAGCCCGCTTGCCGGCTTCGATGGGCAGTTCTACTGATCCGGCGTTATCGGGCCGGGATTGCGCGACGTTTTTTGAATCGTAGGGCCACGTTTCGCCTTCTTATAGTTGAGAGGAACACGGCATGGCGGCACAGAATCATAAAGGCAAGATCGCCCTGATTACGGGCGCGAACAAGGGGATTGGGTACGAATTAGCCCGTCAACTCGGTAAAGAAGGCGTTACCGTGCTGATTGCCGCGCGCAACGCGGAATTGGGAAACGCTGCAGCGGGAAAATTAAAAGCGGACGGCGCCGACACGTACTTCATCGAGCTTGACGTCACGAAGCCCGAGACAATTGCGAAGGCGGCCCAGACCATTCGAACGCGATACGGCCGGCTCGACATTCTCGTAAACAATGCGGGGGTTGCCGACAGCGGTGACGGACCGCCCAGCACTGCTGATCCTGAAGCTGTCCGGCGTGTCCTTGATGTCAACTTTTTCGGCGTCCTGGGTGTTACACAGGCTATGCTGCCGCTCGTGCGGAATTCGGCGGCGGGGCGTATTGTGATGATCTCAAGCGGTCTGGGTTCGCTCACCTGGAACGCGGACCGGAAATGGCCTTTCGCCGCCTTCAAGCCGCTTGGTTACAACGGCTCAAAAGCAATCCTGAACATGATGACGGTACAACTTGCATGGGAACTGCGCGATACCCCGATCAAAGTGAACACCGTCAATCCCGGTTATACCGCGACCGATCTGAACGGCAACAGGGGCACGCAAACGCTTGCAGAAGGCGCCGCGGAGGCGTTCCGACAGGCTCTTGCTCCCGATGACGCTCCCACGGGGAGCTTCTTTGAAACAGGGGGCGTCGTTCCCTGGTGACGCCAGTCTAAAATTCCGATACCAGGAACGAAGTCGTCGTTCCTGGTTTCCGGCTAGTCGCTGATGTGCTTTTGAGTTTTACACAAGTCGGCTCATCCTCCCAACTGGAATGGTTGCCCAGACGGAAACTCATTTCCTAACCGATTGCCATCGTACATTTGCGTCGTCGCGAGGGGAGGGGAGCACCGGTATCAGCCTGAGCTGCTCCCCTTTCGCGAGATGCTCGTTTAGTTGTCCGGTCCTTCGCCGTTATCCCGGTCGTCGGTAAAGACCAGGACACCTACATTGGTGACGGGGAGGAAGATGTGGTTGTTCTCACTGTCTGCTGCAATCGAGTGACTGAACTGGGCAGGTGGTGGCGTGAAATGTCCAGTCCAGGGCAGGGTACCAATCACGCCATAAGGAGCCACTGCACTGACCACGGGCACGCTGATAAAACCGCCGAAATAAACACGCTCGTCTCCTGGATTGAACCAGATCTCGTCGGCGCTAACTCCAGGTACTGTGTGTACGACCGACCCGGTTGCGATGTCGAGGACATCACCGCAGCTCGTCATCAGGCGCTGAGCGGGAATCAGGGCCAACCCAGCCGGACCGCAGGTGGTCGGGAAGATCCTCGTCACCATTCTCGTTAGGGGATTGATCTCATCGACCTCCCCGCTATTGTGCGCGCTCGTCCCCGGTACAGCAAGGTAGAAGCGTCTCGTTACTCCATCCCACACAGGTTGTTCGAGGCCATGATTCGTGGCCGGAGAGCCAAAGACCACCTGCGGATAGGAAAGCTTGCCCAAGACCGTGCGAGTCGTTGTGGAGATAAACGTTATAAAGGGCGTCGCATCTCTATCGTTAGCAATCAGGATGATGTGATCCATGGGGTCGTAAGCCAATTCATCCGCCCGAGCGGTCCCGCCAGTGCTTACTAATAGAGCGGTGGAGAAGGGGTGGTTCAGGTCGATGATTCTTACGGTGCTGTCGGCGGCTCCCACCCACAGCTCCCTGGCGCCTTCGTCGTTCTCGTCAGCGTCGTCCGACTTGCGAATCGCGACTACCCCATTTCCTGCGGCGGTTGGAGGGAGGGGAATGGCGAATAGGAATTTATCGTGTTCGGTGTCAATTACGTCGATCGTCGGGGCGACGGGGGGCGTGGCCTTGGCGTTTCCCCGGTTGGCAAGATAGTACCGTCCGCTCTCAGAATCGACCCAACTGATGTCGAAGCCCACCAGGCCTTCCGGGATTGTAATCGTGGTGAGTTGTTTGTAGGGCGCCAGCTTATCCTTGTCCGAGTCGTCCGCGTATGCGGTTGCAAACAGCGCCAGTAGAGCTGGTAGTGCCAAAAGGGGTAATGCGAACAGTTTCTTTTGCTTCATGGCAAATGTCTCCTTATCTATTTCTAGCGAGATAACACAGACTGCCGTTGGTTGAAAAAGAGGTCGTTCTGAAACCAACTGGATCTGTTTGTACAGTACCGTCCCCGATGATGTGTAGCCGACTAAAACGTTTCACTCCGACTGGGAATTTTGGGAAAGGGCGATAACACGGCCGAAACCGTATAAAGAGTCCATAAGGATTTTATAAACACTTCAGTCCGCCGGGCATTTTCACTTGACGCAAAACGTCGGACGCTCGCTCTCGCCGAGCGCAACCGCAATTCTCACAGCGGGGCAGAGCTAGAATAGTGATCGAAGAAGCGCTTATAGGGAGAATCGGAATGAAAACCGTTATCTCAATGGCATTCGTGCTTGCGTGCGCCTTCTCCTTGGACGCGCAAATCACTACGACGCTTAACGGCGGTCAGGTCAGAATCAAGAACAATTCTTCGACCGACTTGGTGGCATTTGTGGTGGCCATGAAGAGAGTAGCGCGGACCAGCGATATTGGGCCGACTACTGCCAATCGACCGAATATTGTCTATTCTGACCCCCTGATTGAGACGACGGAGACGCCGCTTTTGGCGAACCAGGAGCGCATTGTTCAACCTCTGACCCCAAGTGCTTTTTCAATTGAGCAACCAATTCTGACTGCTGGAGTCTTTGCTGACGGCTCCATCGTGGGCGACGCGGGCTTACTTACCAGGCTGATGTTGCGTAGAAGTAACATGCTAATCTCGGTCGAAACCGCTTTGGAAGCGCTATCCGATGCGGGACGACATAATGTGCCTAGGGATCAGCTAGTCGCACAGTTTAAGAAAATGGCAGACTTCGTGAGCCGTAGGTATCTTCTTCAAGAGCAGAAGATAGGGCTCGGCATATATCAACCGATCATCGGTAAATTGATAAAGTTGCCGGAGATGAAGGATGGGTCGCCGTTCCCTCCGGCTGGTTTCGTGGAGCAGGAAACGGCAGTCCTGAGACAGCGTCGCATTGCACTGCTAGACTCGCTACCCAGCTTATTCACTTTGGCTGATGAACCCCTCATTTCAAAGTAGCCACTGCCGTGGGTTATCCTGGCTGCCATGAAACGTCTTGCAGTCGTGATGCCGATGGCGTTCCTGCCGGCGACGATGTGATGACGTATTGGCAACGATGGACTCGGAAACCGCAGACTGTGTGGTTGCGTAAGGCGATCTTCCAACTTCACCTATGGAGCGGGATCGGTCTCGGCCTATACGTGCTCCTAGTCAGCGTGACCGGCAGCATTCTGGTCTACCGTAATGAGCTCTACAGGGCAGCGACCCACGATCCTATCATCGTGACTGAGTCGGGTCCACGGTTAACCGATGATCAATTAAAGGGTGCCGCAACACAGGCGTATCCGGGATACACGGTCCTCAGCTTCAGTCTCGTGCAGAGTCCCGGTCAAGCCGTCAGCATTACCCTCAAGGCCGGCAGCAAACTTAAAAATCGCTTCTTCAATCCGTACACGGGAGCAGATCTGGGCGATGCGGTGCCGTTGGGCATCCGGCTGGTTTCCAAACTTATCGAGTTACACGATGATTTGCTCGCCGGGAAAACGGGTCGCATGGTCAATGGCGCCGGCGCGCTCCTGCTTGTAGTCATCGCATTCACGGGAATGGTCGTTTGGTGGCCGGGGGTTAAGACCTGGCGACAAGGTCTTACCGTTCAAAGGAACGTGGGGTGGCAACGCTTTACCTGGGATTTGCACAAGGCGATCGGCTTCTGGACCCTTGGATTCACCTTGGTGTTCGCGGTGAGCGGCGCCTATCTCGGCAACCCTCAGGCGTTTCAAGACCTGGCCGACCGAATCGAGCCTCTTACTGACGCCAACGCCAGAACGCGTATCGTAGACCAAGTTATTTATTGGCTCGCCTATTTGCATTTCGGCCGCATTAACGGCATAGGGATTCCTTGTAGCGGCCCCGGATTCTGCGACTCGACGACGAAGTTGATTTGGGCCGTGTTCGGACTCGCGCCCGCCGGCATGGTCGTAACCGGTGCCGTGATGTGGTGGAACCGGGTGGTCCGAAAGAAGCCAGGACGAATCTCTCGGCACTCGCCCGTGCGAGCAAGGACGAAAGAACTTCCCTTACGTTGAATGGCAATAGACGGTTCAACCTTTGCAACGGGTGTCGCGTAGATCTTGAGAGCGTTAATGATGCCCCGGAGTACCGCCCAGGAGTGCGCCGTTAGACGCACAATCCTTTTTATTTTGAGTGGTGAGCGCGGAAGGAATCGAACCTTCAACCTACTGATTAAGAGACGCAGAAATCAGCGCCTGCAACTATCAATGAAATCAACGTATCTTCCTCTGCGGCAAGGGGATCCGCTCTAAAGACGTTGCTGCCCATTACTCTGCATTAACGGGCATTTCTGGCTCTGACTGCTAAAGTTCCCGCTAAAGTGGAACCGCGCTTCCATCGGCGCCACCGTGCCAGTCTATCCCTTAGCGCGGCGATGCAGGTGCCCGCGTTTAGACGCGGGCCGGGATAGCCGCAACGTCGGCAGAGATCAGCGGGGACTACATCTTGATCGTCGCTGCCAGCCGCTGCAGAGCTTGGCCGACAGTCCGCGACGGCAAGGAGGATACGGCAGGGGCATGCCCGCAGCCGCGGCGGGCTTGTTGCGCTTCCACTGGGTCGAACGCGAAGGAAGAACAGCCGGCGCCGGTGCGCTCATGGCGTCAGGATATCAGGGGCGGAACATTTCAGCAATCCGCCGTTCTAACTGAACAGCTTCCTGGATGCGTCTGGCCACCCATAATTCACGGTCCCGCGATTACCGGGATTTCCAGGATTACCCGAATTTCCAGGATTCCCAGGGTTGCCAATGTTGCCAGGGTTGCCCATACCCATATCGACAATCATGTCGCGATGAAGCTCTCCTACATACTCGCCTGAAAGTGTGTGTACGTGACTTCCGCGAATCTGCCCGACGGCCTGACCGGACATTTCGTGGATGTAGTTCCCCAACACGTAGCCGACAGCGCTTCCGCCAGCCTCGTAAATGTACTTCATGTATTATTCCTCCCCTAAGGCTCGGTTCGGTCAATGCTTTCCAATGAGACCCCTGAGCCACGGCGCGAAATATGGCCACGCAGTGGCGAGGGCGTTAAGCATTCCCACGAAAAGAGCGGCGATAGCGATTTTACGCGTGGAACTGGTCTCGGCGAGTCCTTCGTTCCTCAGTCTAATTTTTAACTCGCCCTGTAGTAAATCATGGGTTACCGAGCCCGGTGGAATACCAGCAAGGCGATCTAGAATTTCGTCCGTAGTCAGCTTCTTAAGCGCCTCGCGCGAGAGGTCCGACATGCCCTCAGTTCCCCTGCACTTCCGGCGTCGCTTTCGATGTGCGCAGTTCCGCAGCGCCGAGAATACTTCGGAGGGCTGATAGATAGTCCTGATCAATCGCGATCGTTATCTCGGCAGCGTATTCGACGCCCTGATGCTGCTGCTTGTTAGCCGCGACACCTTGTCTGATGGCCTCCATGAGCCATGGCCAACGCGGATCCTCAAGTTTCCTAATCTTCTGTTCGCACTCAGCAATTGATTCTTGGAGCGGCGATTGGTTGGGACTCATTTGGTTCTTCCCCCTGCACCAGCTTCACGGTCTACAAACCGGCGCGCTCGTCTTATCCTTAAGCTTCCTCGGCAGTCGGCCGCTGCATGTTTGCCGGGGCATGGGCGCCGATTCGATCGTCCTCATGGTGTTCTGATTCCGGCGTGCGTACTCTCGCGGTAGCGCCTCCCCTTGAAAAGGAACTCGTACCAGTAGGCGTCGCCGCGTGTGTAAATGGCCATCAGTTCTACCTGTAATTCTTCCCACCACTAAGCCGATTCAGGGAGTCCTATTTGCAAGAAAACTTCCTTGAGCCACTGTACGCCGTCCATCGGCATCCCCTCCGCTGGCTTTTTCACGGCTGCGTCAGCACCGAGCAAAATAGCAGCATCCAGAACCTTTTCACGCCCTGCTGAAATAGCTATGATTTTGAGATTGGTCCTGTTTTCGCACAACCGGCGGATTAACTCAAAACCGCTGACGAGCGGCATAAATACGTCAATGATAGCGAGTGAGATGTCCAGCCGATGTTGATTCAGTAGCTCCATGGCCGCTTTCCCGTCTCTCGCGCCAAGGACCAAATAGCCACGATCCAAAAGAATTTTGGTTAGGTGAGAGATAAACTCAGGATCGTCATCCGCGATCAATACAAGACCTTGGCTCATTTAATCTCGGCTCCGCGCCACCGCGCCATCATAGGGATCAGCATATCACCTAGTGTTGGAACCTTCGGCGATGCGTAACCTTGCTATTCCAGGACCGTATTCTCTGTACGCGCGGTGAGAAACAGCCGGGCGTCCTCAATGCCCCCCCCAACGCTGGCCGAAGAGATGCTCAGGCTGCACGGCTATCGTCGTTTTGAATCATTGTACTTGGAACGGTAGCCGGCTAAATTCAGCTCCGGCGCGTGAAAGAGCCAGAATCACGCTTCCTTCCTCGCTTTGGCCTTCGCGCTGCGCACCTTGGCTGATGCAGCCGCGGAAACGGAGAGCGTCCAATGAAATGCTGGCGCCTAAGGGGTGCCCATGTGACTGGCACGTTTGTGGTTGCGGGTTAGCGGCTTCACTCATTTGGTCAGGAACCATGAAATCGAATCGTTTCCGGCGAGGACGCCCTGACGGTGCGCTCTACTCCGACCGAGCCTGCCGATCCCCCAGCCCGGCGATGTATGCGCCGGCGTCCCGACGTGGACCTGGATATCCGCACCTGGAAGCACTGCTTCGACGGGATCCCGTCGCCCGGCCGCGATTCGGGAATCGTCGATCGGTGCGAGCGCCGGCGGTCAGAACGCTCGGCTTCGCCTTCGATGGCATGATCGGCGCACATACGCGCGGCGCTGCCGATCATGCTGGAATCCGCGAACCTGGCCACGGCTGGGATCATCGTATCACCCGTTGGAACGTATCAGCAACGAAAGCGTTGCGGCGGAAGGAACCAGAGGGTCGGGCCTTGCTTACGATTACCGACGTGGTCGAGACCGAGCCAGCGCGGCAGGATCACGTTCGCATCTCGTAGACGTCCAGTGTAAGGCGACCGTTCGAAACTCTCAGCATCTCTGGATTTGTAATTGCGAGACTCTCGCAGTTCAAGAGGTTCTCATGTTTTGTGCGGAAATAGCGAATTTGGGAAAGCGGTGGCAACGCGGCACCAGAGAGGTCAATCTCGATGGCGATCCGATCATCATTGTGCACGATGCTGGTTTCTCCCAGATTGAATTGCTCGACCGTGGCCGGACGCTCGGTAGCGGTCTGCGTGGGTTCGCCGTAACCGAACACTCGAGGTGAACTGATGATCTGCGCAACAAGGCGAGCCTTTCCCTCCAGTCCGATCTCCAAAACCCTCTCGCCGCACAAATCAACCATCTCTGGGCGAACGCGAACGCCGAAACGAATTGTGCGGGTGTCCTCCCTGGCCAACAGGTTTAGCGTGTCGAGTTGGGAAGAAGCAGCGTTGAAGACTGATTGCAGCACGGCGTGCCGCCGAAGCTCTTGGACTAGGACCCCTGGGTCGATATTCTGAAAGCTCTGAGGAGCGAACCCTACACTAACGTTCACATCGGAATACTGGTAGTAGTACAAGATCAACGCGACTTGGTCGCCCCAGTTCGCCACTTCCTGTTCGGTGAGGTGTTTCAGGTCGCGTAAATGGACTCGATAGCGCGCAGCCTTAAGTTGGGCACCTTTTGTGAATCCAGCCGAGGCGACCGCAATGATCGTATCCGCTCCAAGCGACTGCCGACGACCCATGAGTTCTTCGATCCACTTAACGTTCTGTCGGTTACGTGACAGCCGACATTCGATGATCGTCAGCTTGCCGTTCCGGCGGACCGTGATATCGATTTGGCGTAATCGTTCAGGATTGTCGGGATCAGGAATATGATCGTTCCACGTCACATCATCATGTGAGCGTTCAAGTAACTCGTGGATGCGGTGGATTTGTCGTTCGAGTGCTTCTGACGTCTCCATACGTTTGCTCAGACGACCGTCATCGTTACTTCTATTGTCTCCGAAGGTGGCTTTCTGAGCCGAGAGTTTAATCCCCGACCGGCTGTGCACGTCGATTAAACGACGGTAGTTGTCAGCCGTGATCAGAATAGGCGTGTCTGCCTCGGAAGCCTGGCGCGCCGCAGCCGAGAGGTGAACGCTCAGCTCGAAATCGGCCTTTCCTACGAGTTCCCAGCGAGTCAAGCCACTCGACCCGAATCCACTATCGCCCTTCGTTCTATGCCCGCAAAGCGGGCAATCGATTTCGACCGGTGGTCGGAACCGGGATCATCCCGGAAGTCACGGCGCGCACCCCGCGCGCTCCGTCTTATCCTTAAGCTTCGCCTCGGCCGTGGTCTGCCATTGCAAGTTGCTTGCAGCGTCGGCGCCGCCGCATGCCAGCGGAGTCTTGTGATCTACAACGTAGCCCCTGCACCCGCCCGAAGTCTTACCGGTGGCCGGACATGGATTCGACGCCTGGAAGTTCCGTTTCGCGGACGCGTTGCGGACATTCTTCAGCGAGCTATGATCGACCGCGGGATGCTTCGTCACCTTGTAGGTATTCGTGACGTGCGACGGCTTGGGATGCGATGAACTGGAGTGTGAACCCTTAGCCGTGACGATCGTCGGAAGGAATGCAATTAGGATGAAAGCGGCGAGACGGTTCATGGCGACCAGATCTATGCTACCAACTGCTGCACCCGCTATCGCTCAACGCTGGCCGGCTTCAGGACCTCATAGCGAGAATTGAAAGATCGAACTGGCGTGAAGGGCATGGTGCTAGTCCCTCTGCGGCGCAACGTCCACTTTGCCGAATCGTTCGTCGCTGATTTTGCGCCTGTAGGGTTCAAGCAGTGCTTCGACCTCGGCCGGGCTGGCCCCTCTGATTTGTTCGCCAAAAGCCATCATTGCCACACAGAACCAGATGTGCGCGTTTTCCGGCTGTGCGCAGATGGCGGTCACCCCTTTCGAGATCTCGCCGTATGTGGCGTCCGGCACCGTGCTCTCGGCTTGTTGCACCGCCTCGAAGATTTTCTGCATCTCGATGAACCCGATGACGAAGTTTATGCGCTCCGGCTCCGACGGCCGCGCATTCCAGAAGCTGCAGTTGAGGAGCCCGCCCGTTTTCTGGATTTCAGGGATCTGGGCCGCGCTTGGAAGCTGGGCGGCCAGCGCGATCAGGCAGGCCAGAATCAGTTTCATGCTTTCCCCTCGTCAGTTTTGGGCCTGGGCTTTAACGGCCCTGGAAGCCGCGCGCGGGAACTCCGCACCCTCACTCAGCAGCCACGCTCTCGCTTGTGTTGCTCAAGAGCGAGACGAGTCGCGTCGCGAGCGTTCCTGGCGTCATTCCCCAGCCCGCGTAAGTGATGGTATTCCGCTCTGGATGCCATGCCGTGCAACCGCCCGGCGGGCAAATCTACCGGACCCTGAGGGTAGTGGGAATGTGCGATCTTAGCCTGTGGCTTTCGTAAAGATCCTGGGTTTGAGCCCGCGAGGTAAACAACTCGGCCAGCAACCGCTGGGATTCCCTCGACTCTTCGACGCTTGAGAAACCGTTCTCGCGTTTCCCGTTCTCGCGAAGCAGCGCCATTAAGTTGGTAAGGAGCAGGTTGGCATTTTCCAGCGCCCGCCGCCTCTGGCCATTCGGCTTGAGATGTTCCAGAACGCGGTCGATCGAGCCAGCGATGTCTGGCGGGGTCACTTGCCCTTCTTGCCGCGCGACAGGTTCTTCGGCGCGTGTAGCTTGTCCCCGCGCACCTTCAGGGGCTCATCCTGCAGCTTCGCTTGGCCCCAGCGAGCCGCGGCGCCTTTCTTGGCGAGCTCCTTACGCTGTCGCTCGGTCAGGCTGGCCATGCGTGCCTTGCCGCCTTTCTTTCCGCCTGTCAACGCAGCGGGAGATATGTTTCATTGATCCACTGCCGCGCCGGGGCAGCGCGAAAACGGCCCGGTGCAAAGCAACCAAGGGCTTGATACAATCTTTCGACCACAAGACAGCTTTGGTGTTGACCTCCCACGCGGCGAGTTGGTTAAACCTTACGACTCGCCGCGCCCCTTCCTGGATTCCCGTTACGTAGGGATAGTGGCCAAATGCAGATCGGGAATCTACGGGCAGGTAACGGTCAATCATGGTATCCGACATATAGTCCGTCAAGGAACTTCATTTCCACAAGTTTTTCAACGGGTTTTTTTCCCAGATTGCGTGACTCACGCGGCTGCCTTTGCGGACGCACGACGGTGCTAATATCTACTGGGGCCGGGGAGTAGTCGGAGGAGACGTGAGGTGCAGAACGCGCCCGCGCTGGCTACGCGACCGGCCCTAACCCGATTGCGAGTAGCCCGGCATCACTTAGATGGCAAACTTTGACCTGCTAGGATGGTCGATTGGCAAAAGAAGTCCCCGATCCGAAGCCGGAAACGCCAAACCCAACGCATTGGATGAAAGACGGTAAGCCAGCGTGCGGGGCAAATATGACGTTCTGGTCATCGTTCAGCGGGCCAGAGTTTGCCACCTGCGAAGAGTGTCTAAGGATTCGCTCAGAGAGCGACTCAAAGTAAGGTGCCGTGTCACGAAAGAAACCGGCTGCTCACTCTCTACAAGGCCGAAGTTACGCGTTACGCAGAGGCCGTTGACAGCTTAAAGCTCATCCGAGGGAAGACACTTAAGCCAGATTACGTTCACATGCTGTCGCTTTCGGATGAAGCTAGAATGGCGTCTGAAGCGGCCCGCCTTGAGCTTGAGCGACACGTCAGAGAGCATGGCTGTTGAGCGCCGAATCGAACAGGGGCGTATACTCCAAGGTGTTGTGGAAGTTTACAAGCGGGAGACCAAGCGCGTAATCTGGCGTCTCCGCAATCGGCAACTCAGCATTGCGACGGTGCATCGCTCGTTTAGACCCTCCTCTCGCAAAGCTGATCCCCAAGCTACAACCAGGGCAACTCGACGAGTTACGGGCCGTCATGCTGGCGAACAACGAAAGGGTCATGGCGGAAATGGAACGGTGGGCATCCGTTAGTGGCTGAAACAGGGTTTTGGCATTGGGTTCGCCTGTTGATTGAGAATTGGAAGCAGCTCCGTCTTGCGCGGCGGTTCATTCAGCCCCGGCCCCGATACCGTCGCCGCCGTCATTAGAACCGCCTAAAGCGGGCGTGTTTGCACCTGTCATCCCGGTGATTACCTATTAACTCGTGTACGCTGTATTGCGTGCACTGGTCGGAGCTTCGCGAGCGCTTGAGACTGCAGCCGCGCCCGCGCCTAGCTTTGGGGCTTCCTTCATTCGCTCGGGCTACGGATCGGTCGCCAGATCCCTGCGCGCGCATTAACCCTGGGGTTCGGAGCCTCGATGGGTTCGACCAACTCACCGCAGTTTTCGCAGCGAACTTCCGTGGAAGATATTTACTGCTGATGCGCGCGAGAGAATCCTACGCGCCGTCGGAGCCTTGAACCTTTACTAACTTGTTGTACAAGCCAAGAATCAACAGGGTCGGTGCCCACTGACCCACAAAGGTGGCGGCTTTGCCGCGGCCGGTCAGTGCCAAGCCTAGCGAAATTCCCATTGACCCAAGCGCGGTCCACAAGAATGTGTCGGATGGCAGCTTCGCAGTCTGTTGTTCAATTGTTCGCGCAACCTTGCCTTCTCGGTGCTCCGGCCGGGGGCTGGTGCGTGGCTCATCGGCAATGCCGTGCTCCATGGCGTCGGTCATCGCGTCTTTCATGTTATGCATACTACGCTACGTTCCTCTTCGTCTAGTTCGAGTCAGATGCCGCTCACCTGTTTCGCAAAATTAAACCCCGATTGCGCCACCGGTGGCGTTGGATGGAAGGGATCGAAAGACGCTATCTGATGACCCTCCGTAGACGTTCAACACGCTCCCGGTGCTTCCGCGCCAGGATCCGGCGCAGCAACACGGCAGCCAAGGCGAGCGAGCTCACGCCGATGATAGCAGCGATCAATGAAACATCTCCCGCTGCGTCGACAGGAAGGGCCGGAGGGCGTTCTGGTAGCTTTCGAACTGGCTGCGCATCGTCGCCTTGAAGCGAACGTCTTCCAGCGCGCGATTGCAGGCGGAACAGACGAGCCACGTGGCCTCTGGTTCGTTTCTGTAGCGGTTCACCCAATGATCGAATTCGGCGCCCGGTAGCTTGCCCTCTTCGTTGCACACCTCGGTTTCCTGGCAGGCCGGGCACAGGCCATTCCTCCGAAGCCAGACGACCCGACAATGGAGCATCCGCGCGAAGGGAGTCAACGGCCGGCGCTGAACCGGAAGACTGGCGGCGATCTGTGCGACGGTGGCCGCTACGAAAGAAAGATCATGGCGAAGCTGATCGAGGCCGGGGCTTTCGTCCTCGCTTATCAGCAGATCAAGCTGGTTTTCGAGCATGTAGAATTGTGCGGCAGAACGGCGGGATTTGTCACGCGCGGATATCGGAAGTGGTTGAAACGGGGACGGTTGACCCTGGGAATTCAGGCGGCGTTGATATCGGAATCTACGGAGGTTATCGCCTCGCGGGCTTGTTCGAGTGCGGCGATCACGCCGGTACGAAGGGCGGCGCAGGCGCGCTGGTACTTCATGCCTTCGGCGAGGATGGTCAGATCGATGATTCGCTCTGACAGGCCGAATCGGCGCGCTAAGATTGCGGAGAGTTCCTGCGGCGTTCCTGCGGCAGCCAAGTCGCAAGCCTGCTCCCAGATGAGCTTTCGAACATCCGGGAGAGGCAGGCGAGAACGTCGGCCCGTTTCCGAACCGGCAGGTTTGCGGGTCATGCAGGCGGCTTCCTGGGTTTGACGAGAGGAGGCCTGCCGGCGGCCGGCCTCATCGTGGGATTAGCCTCTAAATACCGGACCAGCTCGCGTTGACGCTTGCGTTTGAACTTGCGTATAAGTTGGATGTATTCTTCGGCCTCTTTCAACCAATCGAGGCGGTCCTCTAGGGTGAGTTCCGGTTCTGCCGGTTTATCAACGATAAACAGCCGAGGTTTCTCCGTAGCCATGATGAATTCAGGCAGTCTTTCCGTGGCGTTTCCGCGCGCGCTGTCTCTTCGCGGGCTTGCTAGTGATGGCAGGCTCGGGGGATGTTTCCGGCTCTGCCGGCGGTGCGGGAAAGAGCTTCGGATGCTGCTCTTTCATGTTGTAGGCGTCGTCCACGTAGTCCCAAAAGGTGGCGATGCTGTGAGCGATCGCGCCCAGTTCTTGCCGCGGATCTCCGTCATTGCAGGCGAATGGCCCCTCCATGGTCACTTCGTATAGCAGATTTTGGACGACCTCATAAACCCAGTTCCCTCCGGACTGGTGCGAATTCTCGCCGGCGTTCAGTAAGTCGATCAAGGCGCTGACTAAGGCCAACTTATTGGCGTCGAGTTCTACCAGATTTCGCGTCACATTTCCAAGCGTGTTCTGTTCAGTATGTATTTTGCGCAACCTGGTTCGACGCTCAATATCTTCCTCTGGCCGCTTTCCACCGGTCGTCATTGGCACATCTTCGGCGAGTCCCGCGAAGTAGTAGAAGTTGTCCGCGTCTTGCTCGTCCATTTCCAGGAAGCGCTCTTTACCTCTGTGGTGTACGGTGATTCCGTTCTCAGGCATGGGCCACCTCCTGGACGGCGATGCCGCGCATCTTGGCGAGGTGGGCCTTGAGTGCAATGAACTCTTCGCGGGTGAGTTCCACGTCCTGCGTTTCACAGTGCTGGTTAGGCGCCGTCATTATGAGCGCGTATCCGTGCGGATCGGGCGTGTACTTCGTCCAGTCTCGCCTCCAATCTGGTTTATGGACCTGAAGCGGTTCGGTCTGCTCAAAAACGTCGAGTCCGGCGATAAGAGCACCGTGCGGGTCTTCGTCGGTGAATTCGCGCAGTGGATTCAACCCTCCCTCGGTCGTCACCGAGAGTCGTCCTGATTCGATTTCGACTCCTTCGAGTTCGATTCTGCGGCGAATTCCGATCGCCGCCTTATAAGCAATCTTGTAGGGCTCCAAGACGGACTTCAATTCCGCCTGGGTGATTCGTTTCTTCGCCTGCACTTGGTTTCTCCTTTGTGAGTGAAAAGTGCTCGCCTCTGATGGCGGCATGTATGTGGTAGAGTGTACACGTAGGGCCTACGTATAGTCAAGAGCCATTCTAAGGGCCTACGGAATACCCTTCAGGGAATGGCTCGGAAGCGGAGAGAATTTGCGTCCATGACGGAGATGCTCGAGTTCTTCAAGAAGACGGGCGCGCAGGGCGGCAAGGCGCGCGCGGCCAAGATGACAGCCAAGCAGCGGAGTGCAGCCGCCAGCAAGGCGGTCAAAGCTCGCTGGAAGAAAGCCGCATCGGGGAGCTCGAAGGCAAAGGCGAAGAAAGCAGCTAAGTAAAAATGGCTCGGCGCGCCCTAATTCTCGATTATCCCGATCGGCACGATCTCGGCAGCTGATATAGACGCTGCCGGGTTTGAAGCGCGCGAAGCGGAGATTGATCGCGAGCAAGCAGCTCGCCGCGACACTTTCTGGCGGAAGCGCGACTGGCACAACTATATTTTCATTCACGCGCGCGGTCACCGCTGGCACGCGTTGGAACGCGTTGCTGAGGTTCTAAATCCGGGACAAATCCCAACACTTGCTCGGTTGTTTCGCGCAGTCTGGATTGACGCGGAGGATATCTGGCGACAGCGGCGAAGGATCAGTAGATTGGTGCGTCTGATCGGGGACGGCCGGGAACGTTATCTCATGACAGCGGAAGATCGGGAAAAGTTCCGCGCGCTGCCAGAACGCTTTAAAGTTTACCGCGGCGCGAAGCCCTGGAACATCCCAGGCCTGTCGTGGACAACCGACGTTGATCGCGCATGCACGTTTGCCATGCACACGCACGATGGAGCGTTCCCTGTATCGCTCAGCCGTGAGCACGGTGGCTGTGTTTACGAAAGGCTTCTTAGAAAGTGCGACGTTCTCTTCTACACCAATGCGCGCACTGAGGATGAAATTATTACGCGAAGATTTTTGCGCGGAAGCCTCTCGCCAATGGGCGCGATCTCGCTCGCGCTGTATGACGGGCCAGAAGCTGGTCTTGCGGAATACGAACTGCAGAAGAGCAAGCTCGATCCCGAGGCGCTTGCGGAGTTAACGCCAGAGGTTTTGGCTTTTTGGCGGGCGTCGTCGTCGGCCAAGGTGCGGAGCGCGAAGGCAAAGGCGAAGCGGAAGGACGCGAGCTAATGGCAGTCCCGAAGAAGAAGGCGAAGAAGCCGGTAAATCGCGTGACCGTGCGCAATGGTGGGGTTTTGACGCTGCATCTGAACGGTGAGCGCTTCGCTGTTGACTTGGACGACACAATTGAGCTGAACCGGCTTCCAAGCCACTGCGAAGCGGCCGGGGAAACTCGCCTCGCGCGCGATCTCAAGCGTATCATCGCGCTCGTGACGCGGCCGGCTCCGCGAACAGTAGAAGCTTGGCAGAGCGAAACGGATCTGGTCCGAGAGGATGCGGGAAGAGTCGTTTCGGCAACGATCACCGGCCTGATGTCGGTCGAAGATTCAAAGTCAATGACGGCGATCAACGGATACAGACTTAAGAAACTTGAACAGCAGCTAGCATTGCTGAAAACTTCCGGCCGGTGAATACGATGAACCCGGTGGCCACCTTCGCGGATTCCTCCATGATGGGCTGTGCAGTTTCACTGTGCGCCGATCGCGCGGAGCCAACCTTCGAAGAACGGGCCGCAGCCACTCGCGCCAAGCAGGGGCCGCGGAGAAGGACCCAGGAAGCGCCAGCCATGGCCGTGGACGCGTTCACCGGCTGTTTACGATGCGGGCTGAAGGGCCAGCACCAGGACGCCGGCAGATTGCATCGATGCTCTGAGATCACGGGTAGCGGATCTCACGGGCAAGTGAAATCCGGGCCCCGCGCGCCAGGCTATGAGCCTTTCGCTGACTTCCAAGTTTCTAAGGATTTTCGAACTGCTTGACGGCCTGAACATCGCCAGCATCAAAATACCGGGCAGGAATGAATTTCGGGGGGTCTTGATCGCCCGTCCGATCCATGGGAAAGATCCACCGCTCACTTCGCACGACGCCCGCCATGGCTGCTGGCGTCACAGACCACCTATGGGAAGTGTCCGATTTGGTGGCCTTGCTGGAAGCTGATGAACGGGGGTTAGAAAGAGCGGCTTATCTGACAGAATGAGCGTATGACTGTTCCCAAGATATCCACCATCGTAAGTTTGTCCGGACTCTTGGCTGTCGTGGGTGCTAACCCAGGTATTTTCCAGTTGACAGGGAATGCCCAACTAATCGCGTTCGATACCCTCAGGACGAACGTTCTCCTTTGGGCTTCGTTCCTAGCGGGCCCCCTGTGGATGCTTCTCGCGTTCGTTGCAATCCGCTCATATGGCAAGCGGGGCCTGTGGGCTCTCGTGGGGTTACCATCCGTTTATCTTCCTCTGTGCATCGCAATTGTTCTAGTCTCTTGCGGGACAGGCAACGCATGTATCTAAATTCAAAGTAGCCCACTACCGTCCCTTTTGGTGGCGGCCTTGCGAGAGCGGGCCGCCAAGGGATCACACAGACTCCTCTTGTTCCTGGAACTGTAAAGTCAGGTTATCGCCCTTCTTGGGGAACGCGATCTGAACCATTCCATAAAACTGTTTCCACGCTTTATCGGGACAGACGCGCATGAAGCCAACAAGGGCATAGAGATGCTGAGCTAGCGCAGGATCTCCAATATTCTCGGTGAGCCATTGGGTGTTTGCGGATAGAAGCTAAGATCACCGATCACATTTGGAACGTGCGCGAACTGCTGGGGGCTGCGCAATGCTCAATAGTGACCCTGACCTGCCTCGAATTTCTCAGCCAGTCATGACTGAGGATCTCAGCACGTCGGCGAACTCGTTCGGCGTCCGGTAGCCCAGACTGCTGTGGGGCCGTTCGCTATTGTACTCGTCTCTCCACGCTGCGATCTTCTCTTTGGCATCGACCAAGTTCCGAAACCAGTTCGCATTCAGACATTCATCCCGGAGCCGACCGTTGAAGCTCTCCACGTGACCGTTCTGCATGGGCCGCCCCGGCTGGATATGGATCAGTTGAATCTTCCGCTCTTCGCACCAGCTCAGAAAATGCCGACTGGTCAACTCCGGCCCGTTGTCACAGCGAATCGCTTCCGGTTTTCCCCGACGTTCGATCACAGCCTCCAGCGCGCGCGTCACCCGAAGGCTGGATAAACTCCCATCGACTTCTAAGGAAAGGTTTTCGCGCGTAAAGGCATCCACCACCGTTAAGACACGAATGCCTCGACCGGTCGCCAGGGCATCACAAACGAAATCCAACGCCCATTCCTGGTTGGATCGCACCAGATGCGAAGCCACGGCCACGCGTGAGAGTCTTTTCCGCCTGAGCCGCCGGACCATCAGGCCCTCGGCTTTATACACCCGATACACGCGCTGCGGGCTCACCGGAGATCCGCGCCGGCTCAGCACCGCGTGCAAGCGCCGGTAGCCGTACCGCGGTTTCTGCCGAGCCAGTTCGACCAGCTCTTGGCGCAGTTCCGCATTGTGATCCAGCCGCGGCTCATACCGGTAACTGCTGCGATCCAGGTCCACGAGCTTGCAGGCCTGGCGCTCGCTCATCTCGTACTGCTCCATTGCGAACGCCACATCCGTCCTCAAACCGGCAAGCTCCAGCCGTTTTTTCGCACGATCCCCTTGAGCGCTTCCTTGTCCAGGCTCAGGTCGGCCACCAGTTGCTTCAACCGCCGGTTTTCGTCCTCCAAACTCTTGAGGCGCTGGGCTTCACTGACATCCATCCCGCCGTACTTCGACTTCCAGGTGTAAATGGTCGCCTCACTGACGCCGATCTCCCGCGCCAGTTCCTGCACCTTCCGCCCCGCTTCGTGCTGCTTCAGCACCCCGATGATCTGCTCGGGGGTGAATCGCCCTTTCTTCATCTCTAGATCCTCCTTCGTCGTCGTTTTCACCACGCCGACACCGAAGATCCTCAATTTTATCTGGTAGAGATTATCGAGGGCAGGTCAACCCGAAGCAGCGGCCAAATGCTGCTCGATCTGAGTAATGAGTTTTTGGCTCTCCGATTCAATGTTGAACACTGCGTCGGAAGATGCCGCGATATGGGCAAGCTCCCAACCCGCATCAACGCCATTCGTCTTCACGGCAGCGTACCGCGTGACATTCTGTTTCAACTTGTCACGCAAGAATTGAAACTTCCCGGCGGCAGGACCAACTTCTTCTAAACGTTCTTCGCGGCCCGGCAGTGTCAAATCTAAAGCCTCAATAGCAACATGACCTGCTTTGAGGGCGTAACCGAAATCCAGCTTCACTTGATCGCTCTCATTTATTCCAATCGTATAGTGGCGTTTAACCTTGTACTTGCCCAGCAGCTTGTTCTCCCGAAGAATCAAATTAAGGTCCTTAGCAGCTCCCTTCTCCGGGCCTCGGACGCCTTTTATGCGTGGGTGAGCCACAAAAGTTTGGAAGAGGCTATCGACCTCGGACTGGACGTCTTCCGCCAAGCCACCCCGCACTTCCGTAATCTGGATCTTGCCTCTGTACGAAGCTGACAACTGATCGAGTAAGGTCAACTGGACTGAATCTTTTTGCACTACATCGCGGAGTTGATTCAAGCATGCCTCAACTGCTCGATACTCAATCTGATCGAGTTTAAGCACACTTTTGATGCTTGGTTCCAACTTTACGAAGGACTGATGATTACCAGCTACGACGAGCAGGCCAAGATTGAAAGGCTCACCACGGAGAGGATTGCGGTGGAACTGGACCACCGCGTATTTGAAAGGAGTTAGTTTACTCATTGTCGCTATTCCTCTCTACTTCCAATTAGGGAAGCTACCCCTGTGAGCTTCGAGCAATTGATCGACCGTTTGCAGCCGGTTCAGGAGGTATTGCCGGATGGCTGTGGACTTCGGAGCCGAGAGATTCCAGCTTGCCGGAATCGCATCTACAATCGCATCCACGGTCCCCTTTGGGATCTTTTTACACGCGTCTACAGGGCCTGCAAACGGTTGTGTACCGGCGATGAATGGATTCATTTCGGGGAGCATATTACCGCACCAACCGCTTTGGTTGACAATGGATTCGTCCCATGCGTGTCCGAAGCAATGTCCGAAATCAATGGCAATGAACTCAAGACGGCGGGGGTTTTCGGCAATCACTCGGATGAGAAAGTTTCCGGGATTGTTCCTGTCGCTGTTATTTGTAACCACGTCAGACGTGACGACGTGGACGAACTGGTGCGTGTTGTCTACAAGCGGGATCATCGCCTTGGCGGGTCCTACGATGTCAGCAACACATTTGCTGCCAAAGTGAAGCCCCAATGGAACACCGGGCAGGTTGGAGACTGCCAAGAAGTCCGGTTCCACCTCGATTAGAACACTTTCAGCCGTTGGCGCACCCGTCAGACGTGCAATGCTCGATCCGATGACCTCGTTCACTAGGGTATTGATACCTTGTGGATTGGTCTGGTTCTTCAATAAGTAGGTCTCTCCATCGTCGGCCTTGACAAAAAACGATTGCGAGCTTCCCGCAGGAGCAGGTCCGATATAAATGCGAGCTTTGACCACTCGGACAATTGGTGGGTCCAGCAACTTAGAGATTCTCCGACTGGATTGAAAGACCTCAATCTATCACAGGCGGAGCGCTCGCCGTCAGACTGCCTCAAACCAGGGACACACAAATTATCTGACTACCCGGTGGCCGTTGCAGGGGGCAGCGGTGATAGAGTCTGTAGCCATGGCGAAATGCGTTGAGTGCCGCGCCGAAACGCAGTTTCATTTCAATGGCTAAGAACACTCCGCCGAAGAACCCTCAACAAATGGTGCCGAAGGCGAGTTAAGCGTCCAGGGAACGGCGGTCTTTAAAGATGCGAACCGCCGCGGAGATCCCCGGATTCGGCGAGAAAGCTCGTCGGAGAGAGAAGCCTTCAGGCCCTATCAGGATTCTATGTCCCAACACACCGACGGGTCAATCGAGCTATCGAAAGGTAGCCCCACAAATAGCCTAATTTCCATAGGTTTCTTCGCAGATTACGTGGGGACAGAGAGGATGGCTAACCCAATCCCGAAGGTATACGATAAGCGTGGGTTTTGCCAAGCCGACATGGACACGATGACAGCGTTTTGCGGAGAGTATGTGGGCTCAGAGGTCGTGCGTCACGACGATCCCGCACACTGAGGATTTCCGTTCATTTGCCGCCTAGGGAATTCCGGGATTTATACCTTTAACAAATCACCAACTGGTGGTTCTAGCCGTACTATCGGCGGAAACAAGAACCGGCTTAATGGTTCTTTACAACGGTCCTTGGGATGCTCTAGAGTGGGGCGATTCAGGGGAGTGAGACCGTAGTGACTTCCCATTTTGTGCATTTTAGAAGTCCGGCTAGCTGGCCCCAGCGCAGAATCATGCGCAAGGAAATAGCAGTACTGTAGTTTTGTCCGCCGTAAGCGACCCCGCGATGTCCGAGCGATGCAAAACGCGAGAGATGCTTAAGGCGCGGGTGCGGGCCGAACTGAAAGTCTACGGCGATGCGATAGCCGTCCTCCAGAAGCATTCAATAGACGCGTTATTGGCCTTGGACGATCCGGGCGATGGCTTCAAGAGGGCTCAGGGATTAGCCGAGCACGCCCGGCTCGCCTATGAAGACTCACGCCAGAAACTAGACGCGCACATCGCCAATCACGGCTGCGAGTGATGGGCCATGGTACTCTGTGGCCCATGGAACCCTGTGCCGAGAGAGACAAACTAAAAAGTGCTGCCGCTGACGCCTTGAAGGACATTATCAATTTCACCGAGCGACTACTCAAGGCGGTCAGGAGCGAAGACCCTTGTGGGTCGCTCACGCCGCTGGACAAGGATCTAGAGAACGCCGTGGGAAGCAAGGAACGGGCTTTTGGAGCGCTGGCACAGCATTGCAAGGAACACGGCTGCGACGCGGGGACAGAGAGCAAAATGTCCGACGCAATCGCGAAGTAATTTCTGACTTCGCCATCTTGAGGTGTGGCTAGGCAGACACGTACAATCAGAACGGCCTCGCAGGACCGCCGATCAATCCCCCGGGGGGGGGCAAAGGCGCATCGGAGGAAGCAGCCCTCAGCCGCCGATCCTGGAGCCGCTGGATGGACAACCCGATTGCGAAGTAGCGGAGCGGATCAGGAAGGCGGTTGAATAGCAGCGCGGTGCCGGGCAATCTTTCCCCGCCCGCTGGTAGCCAACCTACTTCTTCGGCTTGCGATCTGGTCTCGTCGGTCGCTCTGGCACGATCTCAATTCTGACTGCTTTACCGGTCTGCCTGTAGAGTCCGACCCGCTTAGCCGCTGCTCTTTTCCGCCGAACAACCTTCTTTTTTGTCGTCATTTGGCTTTTACTTCGGGGGTTTCGGCCGAGTTGGATCGACGGGCACAATACCACCTTTGCGGAAGCGGTCTGGCTGCGGAGTCGGAGGCTGAGATGGCGGTTTCGGTGGCTTCGGCTGTGGCGCAGGTTGCTTTTGTTTTTCAGGCATTCTCCGGATAATAATACGAATCCGGTAGCTCTCGCTCGGCAGCCCTCTGCGCTTTTGCCATTACTTTTTTGTCAGGCCCGATTTCATCCTGCGGGCCAAGGCTCGCGAGTTGCAATTCTAGCATCGAAGCGACCGCGTCCTGTTCCGGGCTTAGGGCTTCCGCACCAATCGTCTGTTTAGCCAGGGTCTCAGCAGAGTGGTACAGCAATTTGTAGGCGGCATGCATTCGCTCAAGCCTGGCGATCGATTCGCTTAGATTATAGACAGCCACTATCGATGCGGCGATCGCTGATATAAGCGAAATGCCAATGCTCGCAGCTTTCCACCCCGGTGGTATGTCGCGCACAACCGCCGTGACCGTGCCAGATGCGGCAAGCGCCGTTACTAATTGAAAAAATCGGTTGACTTTAGTTAACCAGCAGGAGCGTTCAGCATAGTAGTGTACGTTGATCAATGAAACGCGCTGAAGTTCATATACTTGGCTCAGACGTATTTTGGGCGGCACCGTTTTTATTATCCTCCAAAGCATCATTTTCGAGTCAGACCATGGGCGCCGCCGCCGCGATCCCGAATCGTGATGGTTGACCGCTCGGATCGCAGCGCCAGCAGCTCACAATTTCTCGCGCTCTAATTTGTCCCCTGCGTCCAATCCCACCAGGTAACCTGGTTCTGGTTCGTAGACCATGCGAGATCGACAAAACCAACCTGATCGGCGGTGAAGTTCGTGGTTCTCGCTTCTAGGTACAAAAGCATGAAGTTTACGCCGTCACCGGACCAATAGTATTTTCGATTCGTTCCATCATCTAGAATCTTCAGCGTGATCACCCCAGCTGAAGAGATCCCGCCAATGGTCGCCAGAGTGGTGAGCGACCCGCCATCTGTAGTTGTCGCGCTCCAGTACTCGACGCGAAGGGTCTGGTTGTAGAATTCAAGCGCTACGGCCTTACCGCTAGAGCTATTTCTGAAAATGATTCCCGCGTTGAGGAATGCCGCGTTGCCATTGCTGAAGTTCATCCTCGTGGTGAAGCTATAAGGAGTAGCTGGGGCCGTCTGAACACCGAACCAGTTTTGACAGCAGCTCGCGCTCCCGGGAGTGACCGCAAAAGTTAGCGCCGGTCCTGTATTGGTGCAGGTATTCGTCGTGTTTCCGCCTTGGTTAATCATCGTGAGCGCCGCGCACGTGGGCGGAGCGGTCACGTTGTAATTGTTCCATTTGAGCTGCCAGGTATTCGTCGCGGTGCAGACAGCGACATATGGCGCGTCGGTGATGTAGTACATATCGCTCTGCGTGCTGGTGTGCGTGCAGGTCCCGGGAAGGCTGGAGTACGCGCCGGAAGTGATTGATGGTCCGCCCGCTGCTGCTGTACAGTTCTGCGCATTGCCTCCGGTGTCCACGCCGAGAGGATAGTTTCCGGCGCCACACTTTGAAGGTGTTGATGCGAGAGCCGTAGCCTTCGCCGCGGTCCCGCTCGTATCCAGCTTCGCAGCGAGTGCAGAAGCCAAATCAGCCTGAGCGCTCAGCGTGCCGGTAATCGTTCCCCACACACCGCCACCGGATGATGGAGGGAAGGAGCTCTGCGCGATCAGGAGTGCCAACACGCCCAACGTGCCGAGAAGAACAGCATAGATTCGTTTCATTCGATTTATCCTTTCGCGTCAGCCGCAAGCAAAAAACTGACCCAGACCATGATCAAGCCGGCGGACAGATAACCGAGCGGCTTGTAAACCAACCCGGCGCCGACAACGATCGAGCCGAGCCCAGTAAAGAACATCAGGTGCGCGACGTTCGACGCCCGCAACGCAGCGCGACAGCGCGCCTGGAGACTTACGCGGAGGTGGTATAGATGCCGGCGCATCAATTCACGCCCCGATGCTTCTGATCGTTCGTAAAGGCCGTTCCAACCAAGGGCGCATTGATGGCCGGTGACGCGGCCTGTGCACGCTTCCCGGCGCGCCAGGCGGACCTCGCAATGAGCGCCGCCAGCAGTAGCACGCCGAAAACAGGGATCGTCAAAAGCCCGAGAATATACGCCAGAATCAGGTTCATCAACTCGCCTTCTGTTCCGCCGCGCGTTCTCTCAGTAAGCAGATGTACAGTGCCGCAAACGTGGCGTAGAACGCCGAAAGGGGTTCAACCTTCACGCCGACGAGCTTCTTCGGGTCCTCTCCATCTACGGCCGCAATGATCTTGGCGCGAAGCTGATCGCCGGGAACATCGAAGGCCCGGGCCGCGGTGT
>JAOAPR010000231.1 GCA_025463005.1 Bryobacterales bacterium
TGGTTGACGAAGCCACCGAAGAAATCCTCGACCAGCTCGGTTTGCAGATCGCCAACCAGCCGCGTCTTCACCAGATCTTTGTAGACTAGTGCAGGGCGCCCACCCAGATCGACTGCAACCACCGCCAGCGTTTCATCCATCGGCAGCACAAAATATCCCGCACGATTGATTCCGCGCCGGTCATCCAGCGCTTTGGCGAATAATTGTCCCAGTACGATTCCCACGTCCTCTACTGTGTGATGCTGGTCCACGTCGAGATCGCCTTTGGCGGTCAGCTTCAAGTCGAAGCCGCCGTGCTTGGTGAATAACTCCAGCATGTGGTCGAAGAAGCGGATTCCTGTGGCGATCTGGTAGGCGCCGCGCCCTTCGAGCGTGAGGCTGCCGCGGATCTGTGTTTCTTTTGTGTCTCGCTGGATGGAAGCCCGCCTCACACGATTCCCTCTATTTCATTCACGTTTTCGATGATTGCCACTGCCTTTTCTTCTTCAAAGAGGCGCAGAATCTCAGCTCGGCGCGAATGGCCGTGCGAAACGACTCCGATGAACGGTACACCGGCGGCGCGAGCAGCCCGGGCGTCGTCGACCGTATCGCCGACGTACCAGATTTTTCGCTCGGGATTCATGCGCTGGATGGCGAGTAGGCCATCGGGAGCCGGTTTGGAGTTGGTGACGTGCTCTGCGCACAAGCGCGGATCGAATGAGCAATCCGGCGCGAACCGCTTGAGCGTGATTTCGGCCTCGTATTGCAGGCGGCCGGTGAAGATCGCCAGGCCGAACCGTTGGCGCAGCCGCTCCAGCAATCCCTGCTTGGGGAACCACTGTTCGCGCTGGATAAGACCATCGCCGTTATTACCAATAAAGATCTGGTTGAAATAGTCGACGACGACGTCGTAGGGAACTTCGACGCCCAGATCAGCGGCGATCTTCTGAGAAAGCGCCCAGTCGTTGTTCCAGCCGCCCTGATTCTTGTAGTCCTGGATCAGGTCCCGCTCGATGCGCCGGCCGGCGAAGTGTTCGACGGTCTGGACGATCGCTTCGCGATAGGATTCGGTCACCTCCGCGAGCACGCCATCCATGTCGAACACGATTAGCCCTTCCACAAACTCTCCAGTTCGGCGAGGAAGCGCTCCACCTGGCCGCGCGTGCCGATGGTGACCCGTACACACCCGGGAATTTCATAACTCCGGTCGCGCACCAGAACGCCGCGCTCGCGAAGTGCGTCGCGAATGGGAATCGCGCGGTCGCCTGCGTAGAACAGCACGAAGTTAGCCTGGCTCGGGAAGTAGCGGATACCCAGTCGCTCGAAGCCGACGTAGGCCAATTCGCGCGCGGCCAGCACCTCACCGACATATTGAGCGATATGCTCGCGATCCTGAACCCCTGCGCGGGCGGCAATCACTGCCAGCATATTCACGCTGTACGGCGATTGCGCCTTTCGTATCCATTGAGCGTTCTCGGCGCACGTGAACAGGCAGCCGCAGCGCATGGCGGCCATACCGTAGACCTTGGAAAACGTCCGGCTGACAAACAGGTTCTTGTATTTGCGGATCCAACGTAACGCCGTGACGCCGTAGAATTCGAAATATGCTTCGTCGATCAGTACTGCTGCATCGGGCGCTGTCTCAAGAATTAGCTCGATTTGGTCCAGTCCGATCGCAGACCCGGTGGGGTTGTTGGGATTGGCGATCAGGATCGCGCGGGTTTCCGGCCGCATCGCCTCCAGAAAATCCGCCACCGGGAAACTAAGATCGCCGGCGTATTCGACTTCGCGGACGGAAGCTCCGGCCACTTCCGCATAGAAACGGTACATCGCGTAGGAAGGCTTGAGGAGGAGCACGTCGTCGCCATCGTCGACAAAGGTGTTGATCAGAAGCTGGATCGCCTCGTCGGTACCGTTGGTGATGGTGAACTCTTCGGGCGAGATACCGAAGAACGCGCCCAGGTCGCGGCGCGCATCCTGATACTCGGGATAGATGGTCAGGTGGTCGGCGGTCAGGTACTTCTGCACGCACTCGATCACTTTCGGAGAGCAGCCGACAGTGTTTTCGTTGAAGTCCAGGCGCAGTTTTCCGGCGCGTCCGCCCGAGGGCGGAGAATAAGGCGCCATGTCGCGTATCGCCTCGCGTGGTGTGAGGGCGTCAGACACTCCGTACCTCGACTGATCGCGCATGTGCTTCCAGACCTTCGGCCCGAGCAAGCGTGGTCACTGCGGGCTCCAGCTTCTTTAGCGCGTCTGGACTCAACTCCTGCACGGAGATCACCTTGACGAAGTCCGCCGCGGACAATCCGCCGCGAAGGCGAGCCTGGCCCGACGTCGGCAGGACGTGATTGGGACCCGACGCGTAGTCTCCCGCAGCCTCGGGGCTGGACGGGCCTAGAAACACCGAGCCGGCGTTCTGGATGGAACCCAGCAGTTCACGATCGTGCAACGCGAGATGCTCCGGCGCGAATGAATTCGAAAACTCGATCGCACGCTCTAGCGAATCGACGATGACGATCGCGCCGTTGTTGTCGATGGATGGGCGCGCTACGGCGGCGGTTGGCAGGGAAGCGAGCTGCCGCTCCAGAGCTTCGGCTACGGCCTCCGCAAACTCGCGCGAGGTTGTCAGCAGGATTGCCGACGCGTCGACATCGTGCTCGGCTTGGGCCAGCATGTCGGCGGCGATCCACTCTGGATTGCCTTGAGCGGCAATAATCACGATCTCTGTCGGCCCGGCCACGAAGTCGATTCCGGTCTCCCCAGCGATCAGCTTTTTCGCCGCTGCGACATAGATGTTTCCCGGACCAACGATGCGATCGACGCGGGGAACGGTGGCCGTTCCGTAAGCGAGTGCCGCGATGGCCTGCGCCCCGCCCATCTGAAAAAAATGCGTCACGCCGAGCCATTGGGCGATCCCCAGAATCTCGGCGCTGGGGTGCGGGCAGGCGACGCACAGCGTTTTGACGCCTGCCACCTGCGCCGGGATGATGTTCATCAGCAGCGTGGAGGGCAGCGGATACCGGCCGGCGGGCGTGTAGGCGCCCATGGAATCGAGCGGCCGCACGATCTGGCCCAGCTTGCGGCCGTCCGGATATTCCACCATCTTCTCGATCGGGAGTTGCAGGCGCGCGTACTCGCGAATGTTGGCGTCCGCGATTCGCACGGCCCGCCCGAATTCCGGCTGGAGCGTTCCATGCACCGGGATGCGGACGCTCGGGCCTTCAAAACCGTCGAATTTGCGAGCGTATTCGAGCAGTGCGGCGTCGCCGTGGCGGCGAACATCTTCGAGGATCGGCGCGACAATGCGCTCGGCATCTTCCAGCCGTTGCGTTTTCCGCGCGATTAATGACTGCGCGGTCCGGTAATCGATGATCCGAATCATATGTGATGGTGCCAGCTACATTACGATTTTGTTCAACGGATACTCGACGATGCCTTGTGCGCCGGCTTCCTTCAAGCGCGGAATGATCGAGCGCACGGTGGTTTCGTCCAGAATCGTGTTGAGCGCCAGCCAGTCGCCTTCGCTCAAGGGCGATATAGTCGGTTTTTTCAATGCCGGCAGGACACCCAGGACGGCCTCCAGGTTCTTCTTCTCCACATTCAGCATCAGCCCGACTTTTCCCAGCGCGTTGATGGCGCCTTCGAGCAGCATGCGGATGTCTTCCAGCTTGCGCCGCTTCCACGAATCCTTCCAGGAATCCAGATTGGCGATGAGCTGCGTATTCGATTCGAGCACCGTCTCGACGATGCGCAGGTTGTTGGCGCGCAGGGAAGAGCCGGTTTCGGTGACTTCGACGATCGCATCGGCAAGCACCGGAGGCTTTACCTCGGTCGCGCCCCAACTGAACTCGACCTTGGCGCTGACGCCGTGGGATTTCAGATACCTCTCGGTGGCCGCCACCAGCTCAGTCGCGATGATTTTGCCCTGCAGATCCTTGACGGACTGCACTGGCGACGACTCGGGCACCGCCAGCACCCAGCGCACTTTGCCGAAGCTCTGCTTGGCGTAAATTAGATCGGCGACGGTGTGAACGTTTGCGTCATTTTCCTGGACCCAATCGCGGCCGGTGAGACCGGCGTCTAGCACCCCATCTTCGACGTAACGGGCCATTTCCTGAGCGCGAATCAGCATGCACTCGACCTCGGGATCGTCAATAGCCGGGAAATAAGAGCGGCTGCTGACGGTGATCTGAAATCCGGCGCGGCGGAACAGATCGACCGTCGCGTTTTCGAGACTGCCTTTGGGAATGCCGAGTTTCAGTTTCATGAGATGCTCCCGCTGGTGGCGCACGCACTCTTGCGTGCCGCCTCGACACTCGTGTCGAGGCAAGGGTCATGCGTCGAGAAAAGTCGCGACGCGGCACGCAGGAGTGCGTGCGCCACGTTAGTTGCCATAGACCGCCTCCGGATCGTAAGCTCGCGCCTCGGTTATTTTCCATTCGTTCCCATCGAGCTTGCGGACGAAGCAGCTCTCATAGCCTTCATGACAGACGCCCGGGCCGAGCGCCTCACATTTGAGGAGCAGTGCGTCCTGATCGCAGTCGGTCGAGATTTCCTTGACCACCAGCTTGTGGCCGGAGGTCTCGCCCTTGAGCCAGAGCTTGTTGCGCGAGCGGCTATAGAACACCGCGTTGCCGGTTTCGACGGTCTTGCGGAAGGCTTCCTCGTTCATGAAACCAACCATCAGGACGCGTCCGCTTTTCCAATCCTGAATTACCGCGGCCACCAGGCCGTCCAGTTTGCTGAAATCCAGATCCATAAGATTTGCACCCATAACAAAAAAGCCCACCGTTTCCGGCGGGCTCATTTAATCTCACTTCCAGTTAACTTGGTTTATGCGTGAGCCCGTATCGCACCAAAGTGGTGGTGGTGATGGTGCCGATGATGTCGGGCGACGAACATAGAAACCGAAGTATACCAGATTTTCAAGCGGAGAGCGCCTGGTCCAGATCGGCGACGATATCTTCCGGCGCCTCAATGCCGATCGACACCCGCACCAGGTTGTCGCGGATCCCCAGCCGCTCGCGATGCTTGGGCGAAAGGTCGCGATGGGAAGCCATGGCCGGATATAGGATCATCGTGTGCACGTCGCCGAGCGAAGTAGCGCGCACAACCATTTGCAACTTCTCCATGAAGCGGAAGACTTCGGGGCGTCCCGCCTCGCGTAATTCGAACGCCACCAGCCCACCAAACCGATTCGGCGGGAACAGGCGAGCTATAGATTCGGCATCAGGATGCCTGGGATCGCCTGGGAAAAATGTTCGTTCCACGCGCGGATGTGTGGCCAGCCAGGACGCGACGTTGCAGGCGTTGGCACACTGCCGCTCCACGCGCAGCGCCAGCGTCTTGATCCCGCGCAAGGTCAGATAACTCTCGAACGGGCCCATTACAGGGCCGATCGTGCGCGACAGCGTGCGAAGCGCGTCATAGTTCGCCTGATCCGCCACAATTACGCCGCCGAGCACGTCTCCGTGGCCTGCCAGATATTTGGTGGCGCTGTGACATACCATATTCGCGCCGAGCTCAAGAGGCCTGACCAGCAGCGGTGTGGCGAAGGTATTGTCCACGATGAGCGGCACGCCCGCGGCACGGCACATCGCGGCGATCTTATCCATCGCCCCCACCCGCAGCAGTGGATTCGATATGGTTTCCATGATCATCGCGCCGACTTTGGATTCGGTCAGCGCCGCCTCGACCGCCTTCAGATCGCAGACGTCGACGTGCGTGGTCTCGACCCCCATGGGTCCTAGAACGTTCATCAGCAGCCCGGTAGTGGCTCCGTACATCATGTTCGCCGCGACCACGTGCTTGGGCCGGTCCATCAAAGCCGCCAGCAGGGCCGTGTGTATCGCGATCATGCCCGAAGCGCAGGCGATCGCGCCGGCGCCGCTTTCGAGCTCCCGGACTAATTCCTCAAGCGCCGAGCGGGTGGGATTGTCGTAACGAGCGTATGACGGGCCGGATTCCTCCAGCCCAAACACGCGGTCGAGCTGGTCCATCGATTCATAGGCGTAGCTCGCGGCAGTGTAAATCGGCGTCGTGACCGGAATAAAGCTGCCGGATTTACGACGATCGCCCCAATGAACGGCCTTGGTTTCGATTTTCATGACCGTTTCCAGCGTACTCCTTCCTTGGTGTCCTCCAGGATGACTCCCTGGGCGGCAAGTTGCGCCCGAATCTCATCGGAACGCGTGAAATCGCGCGATTTTTTGGCGGCGGCGCGTTCGGCGATGAGCGCGTCCACTTCGGCATCCGAGAGCCCGCCGGTGCGAGTGGAAGGCTTCAGAACATCGAAGACGGAATCGAACCGCGTCAGGAATTCTAGAGCCTCGGCAACGTTGCCCGCGGGAAACTCGCCCGCGTCCATGGCGGTGTTGGTGTCGCGGACGTATTCGAATACTGCTGCCAGCGCTTCGGCAGTGTTCAGATCCTCATCAAGGGCTGCATCGAATGCCGCCGACGCCGTGCGCGTGCGCTCGGCCAATGTTGAGTTCGTCCCCGCGGGAAATTTATCCGTCTCCAGGCGCAGCTTGTAGTTTCGCAGCCGGTCGATCGATGCCGCGGCGGCCTTCAATCCCTCAAAGGTGAAGTTGAGCTTTTTGCGATACGGCACGGAAGCCAGGAGGTAGCGGATCGCCTCGGGGGTGTAATCCATTCCCAGCAGATCGCGCAAAGTGAAGAAGTTGCCGGCCGACTTCGACATTTTCTGCGCGTCGATGCTCAGGTGCTCGGAGTGCAGCCAGTAGCGGACGAACGGCTTGCCGGTGATCGCTTCGGACTGCGCGATCTCGTTTTCGTGATGCGGGAACGTCAGGTCGACGCCGCCGGTGTGGATGTCGAGCGTCTCGCCCAGATACTTCATCGCCATCGCGGAGCACTCGATGTGCCAGCCGGGGCGGCCTTTGCCCAGGGCCGAGTCCCAGCCCGGCTCGCCGTTTTTCTGTGCCTTCCACAAGACGAAGTCGCGGGCGTCGGCCTTATCGTATTCGTCCACGTCGACCCGCGCGCCGGCGCGAATGCCGCTGAAGTCGTTGTGGGAAAGTTTTCCGTAGGAAGGAAAGTTGGCGATGCTGTAGTACACCGAGCCGTCGCTTACATAAGTGAAGCCGCGCTCTTCGAGCTTCTTGACAGCGTCCACCATCTCCGGGATATGCTCTGTGGCTTTGACGATGCGCTCCGGCCGCTCCAGGCGCAGTGTGGCAATGTCGTCAAGAAACGCCTGGGTGTAGGTGGCCGTGTACTCCTGAATCGACTTGTTCTCCGCCTTGGCGTTCCGGATGATCTTGTCCTCCACGTCGGTGATGTTCATGACGTGGTCTAGCTGGTATCCGCGCGCACGCAGCCAGCGGCGCAGGATGTCCTGGAAGGTGAAGGTCCTGAGGTTGCCGATATGGACGTAGTTGTAGACGGTCGGCCCGCAGGTGTACATCCGCACGACATTGTCGTGGAGTGGAGTGAACTCCTCCACCTGCTGGGTCAAGGTGTTATAGAACCGCAAGGACATGCGAAGTGTCTTTCTATCCTACCAAGGCGTGCCGCGGATTCGCGTTCATTTGCGGCCCATACAATAGGAGTCTGTGTTTCGATTCGAGCTACAAGCCGTCTGCCCGGAGACAGGCGCCCGCGCGGGCATCCTGCACACCGCCCACGGCGACGTCGAGACCCCCGTGTTCATGCCGGTCGGAACGCAGGGAACCGTCAAGGGCGTCCTCGCGCGCGATCTGATGAACGATCTGGACGCCAAGATCATCCTGGGCAACACCTATCATCTGTTTCTCCGGCCCGGACACGAGACAGTTCAGAAACTCGGCGGTCTCCACCGTTTCATGAACTGGCCCCGCGCGCTCCTCACTGATTCAGGGGGATTCCAGGTTTTTAGTTTAGACACCCTGCGCAAGGTCACCGAAGAAGGTGTGCTTTTCCGCTCGCACCTGAACGGCGATCAGCACTTCTTCACTCCTGAATCGACCATCGATGTCCAGCTCGCTCTGGGCAGCGACATTATGATGGTCCTCGACGAATGCCTGGCCTATCCCGCCAGCCACGAAGCCGCGCGAGTTTCCACCGAGCGGACGTTACGCTGGGCCAGGGCCGGCTACGACCACTATCGGAGGTCTGCCGACGGCCAGCATGCCTGCTTCCCCATCGTCCAGGGCTCCATGTTCGGCGATCTGCGGCGTCACTGCGCCGAGGAGCTGCTCCAACTGGACGCCGATGGCTACGCGATTGGCGGGTTGTCAGTCGGCGAACCGCGCGCTTTGAGCCTCGAAATGACGGAAATCACCACACCCCTCCTGCCCGCCGACCGGCCCCGCTACGTCATGGGTGTAGGCATGCCCGAGGAGCTGCCGGAATACGTGGCCCGCGGCGTCGACATGATGGATTGCGTCCTGCCGTCCCGCAATGCCCGTAACGGATACTTGTTTACATCGCAGGGGCGCGTGATCATCAAGCAAGCGCAATATAAAGATGATCCCCGCCCGATAGACGAGTCTTGTTCCTGCTACGCCTGCCGCAACTTTTCGCGCGCTTATCTTCGCCATCTGTTCCTGGCGGGAGAGATGACGTTCTCCACACTCGCGACCCTGCATAATTTGCGCCGGTACCTTGACATCATGGGTCAGATCAGGCAGGCTATACTGGTTGGAGAGTTCCCCACATTTCTGCGCGCACAGCGCGGGGCAGTGGTAACCTAGTAACCCGTAAAGATCTTCCGATGCAAGACCTCGCCTTTTGGCTACAACAGCAGCCCGCGGCTAATCCGATCATCGGCTTTCTGCCCCTGATCTTCATCGTTGCCATTTTCTATTTCCTGGTGTTCATGCCGATGCAGAGGCAGAAAAAACAGCAGGCGTCGATGCTGGCGGGACTGCAGGCGGGAAACGAAGTGGTGACCACGGGTGGGATCGTCGGCACTGTCGTGAGCGTGGCTCAGGACACCTTGATTGTGCGGGTGAAGCCGGATAACATCAAGCTGCAGATCTCGCGCAGCGCCGTGGCCAGCTTGGTGAACCCGGAGAAAGCACTGGAAGAGAAGAAGTAACCAATCACTATGAGCAGCACCAGAATCAGGCTTCTGATCATCGTTGCCGTAACGCTCGTATGTATCTACGGCATCATCGGCATTCCCACTTCGAAGGCGGCGCTGGTCGATAACTGGAAGAAGAACATCCGGCTCGGCACCGATCTCCAGGGCGGCAGCAACCTGATATATCAGATCCAGATGCAGGACGCCTTCAAGGGCGAAGCCGATACGGTCATCCAGCGCCTTCGCGATGAGCTGGCCAAGGCATCCATTCCGTTCGCGGACATGAACCGCAACGATCCCGATTTTGACCACGCCAACAACATCCAGATCAACATCACCGGCGTGCCCGCGACCAAAGCTGGCGATTTCCGGACGATCGTGAACGATAACTTCGGCGCGGTGTGGATTCTCACCACGGTGAACGAAACCGATTATCGTCTCACCATGAAGCCCAGCGAGGCCCTTAGAGTACGGACTGACACGCTCACGCAGACCATCAACACCATCGAAAAGAAGATCAACGGTCTCGGGCTGGCCGAATCGAGCGTACAGCAGCGTGGGGAATCGCAGATTTTGGTGACGCTGCCGGGCGTGGACGATCCTGCGCGGATCAAGCAGATCCTCCAGACGGCCGCAATCCTCGAACTTTACGAAGTCCAGGGCGGTCCGTTCGCCTCCCGGGAAGAAGCCATGCAGAGCAAAAACGGCATTTTGCCGCTGAGCTCGCAGATCCTTTCGACGGGCGTTCGCGGCGGCACTCCCACCGAATACTACATCCTGGCGCGCACGCCCGTAGTTAGAGGGCAGGACTTGCGCGACGCCAAGCCGGTGCAGAACGGCCAGACCGGAGGCTGGGAGACGAACTTCGTGCTGACCCAGGACGCGGCCAAGCGTTTCGAGCGGTTCACCGGGGCGCATATTCGCGACCGGCTGGCGATCGTGCTGGACAAGAAGGTTTTGAGCGCGCCGACCATCGAGGCCAAAATCAGCGACAACGGCGTGATCACCAACATGGGCGGCCATGACGCCGCGGCTGATCTGGCGCTGAATCTGCGCGCCGGATCGCTTCCGGCTAGCCTCGTGAATATGGAGGAGCGATCGGTGGGACCGTCGCTGGGAGCCGATTCCATCCGGCAGGGCGTGGCGAGCGGCATCGCAGGCGTGATCGCGGTGGTCACCATCATGTTGATCTATTACAAGCGCAGCGGCATCAACGCGACTCTGGCTCTGATCCTGAACGCGCTGATTTTGATCGCCGCGTTGAGCTACTTCGAGGCTGTACTGACGCTGCCCGGTATCGCCGGCATCATCTTGACCATCGGTATGGCGGTAGACTCCAATGTGCTGATTTTTGAGCGCATACGGGAAGAGCTACGGGCCGGCAAGGCGGCCATCGCGGCGGTCGATGCGGGTTTCGGCAAGGCTTTCCTGACCATCATCGACACGCACGTAACTACGATTGTTTCCTGCTGTTTCCTGTTCCTCTTCGGCACCGGTCCGGTTAAAGGGTTTGCGGTGACTCTGGTCATCGGTTTGTTCGCCAACGTGTTCACCGCAGTGTTTGTTTCCCGTACCATCTTCAATTGGGAACTCAGTGGGCAGAAGCGGGCAGTAACGCTCAGTATTTGAATGGTTTGCTCGACTCGTTTAAAGATGCAGGTTTGTGGTAGCCTGGATCGTTTTGAAAATATTATGAAACGCGGGAACTATTTTGCGCGGGCCGGTGTCTGACACTCTAGGCCGGCAGTAACGGGCTCAATGGAATTATTCAAGAACACCAACTTCGATTTTCTCGGCAAGAAGTGGCCCTTCATCGGCTTATCTTTAGTGTTGACAGCGGCGGGTTTGATCAGTATCGGCATGAAAGGTATGCGCTACGGGATCGACTTTAAGGGGGGCGCCCAGATCTGGCTGCGCTTCGCCCAGGAGCCGCCCGTCCAGCAGATCCGCGCGGCGCTCGAAAGCAAGATGCCGGGCGAGATTTCAGTGCAGCAGATCACCGGAAAACCGGAGGTTTTGATCGGCACCGAGATCAAGGACGAGAAGCAGTTGAACGCCAACCGGCAGTTGATTGAGGAAGTCCTGCGGGGAATGTACGGTGGTACCGACGGAAAGATCGATTTGAACAACGCCTCCGCCACGGAATTGGCCGATCGGCTGCGTGGGCCGTTGCAGCAAGCCGGGGTTCCACTCTCCGAGCAGGAATTGCAGGATCTGTGCGCCGAGATCAGCGCCTATCGCAGCAGTCATGGCGGCATCCTGCGCTCCATCGACGAACTTGCCGGCGTGAAGGGCGTAACGCCAAAGGTCATTGAGGCCCTGAAAGCCAACGTGACCCTGGGGCCGTTCACAATTTTGCAGACCGAAGTCGTCGGCCCTAAGATTGGCGACGAGTTGCGGCGGCAAGCCGTCCTGGCCACGCTCTACGCGCTGGCCGGAATGCTGGTATACATCGCATTCCGCTTCGAGTGGATTTATGGCGTAGCCGCGGTAGTGGCCGTATTTCACGACACCATCATCACCATTGGCCTTTTCTCGCTGTTCAACAAGCCGATTTCGCTGACCGTGGTGGCGGCCCTGCTGACCCTGGTTGGTTATTCGATGAATGACACGATCGTGGTGTTCGACCGGATTCGCGAAAATCTGAAGATGGTGCGCCGCGAGTCGCTGGAAAACGTGATCAACCTGAGTATCAATCAAACCTTGAGCCGGACCGTGCTGACCAGCGGCCTCACGCTGCTGACTGCCTTGGCGCTCTGGCTGTTCGGGGGAGACGTGCTGAACGGGTTTTCATTCGCCCTGGTGATGGGTATTATCGTGGGGACGTACTCTTCGGTTTTTATCGCCAGTCCAATTTTGGTATTCTGGCAGAACTTCCGCGGGAAGGGAAAACCTGCCGCGGCTGCGCCGGCGCCTCGGGAGACAGCTGGCCAGCGAAAGGCAATGCGAGGGTAATGCAGCGCTGCTGGGGAAATAGGAGAACGGGAGATGTTTAATCAAACCTTCGTAGACGGAGTTGGGAAAACAAACAAGAGCTGGACCGTAACGGTGTCCTTCCTTGTCCAGATCGGGATTATCGGGGTGTTGGTTATTCTCCCTCTGATCTTCACTGATGTGCTGCCAAAAGCCCAGTTGGTCAGTTTGCTGCAAGCGCCCGCGCCGCCGCCTCCGCCGCCTCCTCCGCCTCCTCCTACGCCCGTTAAGGTCATCAAAGTTCCGCCGCGCCAGTTTGACGCCGGGAAGCTGATGGCCCCCAAGGCGATTCCGAAAGATATCGCGATTATCAAAGAGGAAGAGCTTCCGCCCTCGGTTTCGAGCGTTGCGGTGATCGGCGTCCCGGGCGGCGTTCCTGGTGGAACGCCCTCCATCGGAAATCTTGCAGGCATCGCGCCTCCGCCGCCACCCCCCCCGCCACCGCCCCCGAAGGAAAACAAGCCGGTGACGGTGGGTGGAAAGGTGTTCGAAGGGCGCATCGTGAAACGCGTCCCGCCGGACTATCCGCGAGTCGCGAAACTCGCTCGCGTGCAGGGTGCGGTCCGTTATACCGCGGTGATCGGGAAAGATGGCAAGATCCGGGACCTGAAGTACGTCTCTGGTCCGGCCATGCTGGCAACCCCGGAAGTGATGAGGGCCGTATCGGAATGGGAATATCAGCCTTATCTGCTGAACAATGAGCCGGTGGATGTTATTACAGAGATTACGGTGAATTTTGTATTGAACTAGTAGCGGCCGCGGCGTGCGAAGCGTCCGCGGTCCAAATCAACTCGCAGGAGACTAAATCATGGTTTTACAGTTGCACAATTGGGCGTTCATGCTCCTTCAGGAACGGGCGGTAAGCTTCGACCTGATGACTATGTGGTCCAACATGCAGTGGCCCGCCCGCACAGTCGTTATCGTGCTGTTCATTATGTCGGCGTGGTCCATTGGCGTGATGATCGATCGCTGGATCGCTTATAACGGAGCGCGCAAGCAGTCCCGCGCCTTCGCCCCGGCCGTGGCCGGAGCGTTGCGTGAGGGCAAGCTGGATGAAGCGATCAAGATTGCCGACCGTTACGGTAAGAGCCACCTGGCCAAGGTAGTGGTGGCTGGGCTACAGGAATTTCGGGCGCACCAGTTGAGCTCGGAAATCTCGGGTGAAGAGATTGAGGCTTCCAAACGCGCCCTGGAACGCGCGCAAGCCATCGTGCACGCCGAACTGAAGCGCGGCGTCTCGACCCTGGCGACGATCGCCTCCTCGTCCCCCTTTGTGGGACTGCTCGGAACGGTGGTCGGCATCATCAACGCGTTCAAAGGAATTGCGACGGAGAAATCCAGCGGTCTGAGCGCGGTAGCCGGAGGTATTTCGGAAGCCCTGGTCACCACCGCCGTCGGTCTGTTGGTCGCCATCCCCGCGGTCTGGATGTACAACTATTTCAGCAACCGCGTGGAAGCGTTCGACGTCGAGATGGGTAACTCCAGCTCGGAACTGATCGACTACTTCCTCAAGCGGACCCAGCGGGCCAGCGCGACGAAGTAAAGCGTCCGACGCATTTTGCGGCTGTAGGCCTTTTGCGAGTGGAAGGACGGGGCGTCGCCTCCTGCGGCGCCTCGTTCTGAAAGTTGAAATTACGGGAGTATTGAAATGAAGAAGCCGGAAGCGCCACAGGTCGTCTCTGAGATCAACGTCACACCGATGGTGGACGTCATGCTCGTGCTGCTGATCATTTTCATCGTGATCACGCCCTTGCTCACCAAGGGTGTCACCGTGGAGTATGTAAAAGCCAAGAATCCGATCGCCATGCAGAACGCCGACAAGGAAGACGCGATTCTGATATCGGTTTCGCGCAACGGGCAGTCGTTCCTGAGCCCCGGCAATAAACAGGTCTCCCTGGATGAGCTACCCACGAAAGTCCAGGATCTGCTGACCAATAAGCTGGATAAGACCGTGTACATCAGGGCTGACGCTCGGGCCAAGTATCAGGCAGTGGAAGACGTGGTGGACAATTTGCGGGCCGCCGGCGTGGATCAGCTCGGGTTGATCACCGAGACTCCCCAGGGTGCGGGGCAGGCGACCACCGCAACTCCGGTTCGTTAGATTTCGTTCGGGTTGGCAAGGAGAATTTTTTATGGCAATGAACGTAGGCGGCGGAGGTCGGGTTCAGGCGAACATTAACGTCACGCCGCTCATCGACGTGCTTCTGGTGCTGCTGATCATCTTCATGGTGATCACGCCCCTGACGCCTTACGGGCTGGAGGCCATCGCGCCGCAGCCGCCCAAAAAGGATCAACCCCAAAAACAGGACGAGCGCACCGTTGTCATCCAGATCGAAAAGGACCGGTCGATGAAGATCAACGAGGAGCCCACCGATTTCGACAGACTGGGTCCCCGGCTGGAGCAAGTGTTCAAAACCCGCGCCGAACGCGTGGTGTTCGTGAAAGGTGATCCGGATCTGGATTACCAAACAGTCGCGCGAGCGATCGATATCGCCCGCGGCGCCGGCATCGATAAGATCGGATTGATGACGCCCAAGATCGAAGCAGGCGAGTAATTATCGACGAGGAGAAGAAGTGTTATGCGCAGAATACCGACCCTGAGCGTGGCTCTGCTCGCCGCGGCCATCATCCTGGCGGGGACCGGCTGCAGTTATCTTAAGTCCCGCGATCACCTCAATCAGGGAATCGCGTCCTACCGAAACGCCAAGTACAACGACGCCGTGGATCATTTCGAGCAGGCCATCAAGCTCGATCCGCAATGGTCTACGCCGCGGCTGTATCTGGCGACCTCCTACATGGTCCAATGGATCCCCGGCGCGGAATCGCCGGAGAATCTCCAGTTCGCAAAGAAGGCCAAGGATGAGTTCCAGGCGGTCCTGGACAAGGACCCCAATGACAAGACCGCTCTCGCGTCTCTGGCAATGCTGGCCTTCAATCAGGCGCAATCCCTGCCGCTCGATCAGAAGCTGAAGATGTTCGACGAATCGGGCAAGTGGCAGCGCCGCCGCCTTGAAGTGGACCCCAAGGAAAAGGAAGCCTACTACAGCCTGGGCGTGATCGCCTATCAGAAGTGGATCCCGGCGCTGATGACCGCCCGCTCCAATCTGCGGATGAGGCCCGAAGATCCGGGCCCCCTCAAAGACAAAAAGGTCAAGGAAGAACTGAAATCGCAGTACGGCGGCATCGTCGACGAAGGCATGCAGGACCTGAACAAGGCCCTGGAAATCGATCCGGAATACGACGACGCCATGGCGTACCTGAATCTTCTGACGCGTGAGCGCGCCGACCTCCTGGACAGCCAGGACGAGTATAAGAAACAGGTGGAGATCGCCGACGGCTGGCTCCAGAAGGCTTTGGATACCAAGAAGATCAAGGCTGCCCGCGCGGCCAAGGCTCCCACTGGCATCCATCAGGAAAATTAGCCGATTGCACTCTATGAGAGGCGGCCTCCGGGCCCGTCTTTAGCTCGCTAGTTTACTGCTTCGCTACACTGGTATCACTGGATGCTACCGGAATCCCCTGATGCCGTTCCGTCTCCGGCTCCGTTGCCCGTAGCTGCTCCGCCCGAGCCTCGTTCGTCGGTCGAAAGCCTATATCGCGGCCTGGAAACGCGCTTGCGGGAGACTCGCCCCAAAGAGGATCTTGCCCCTTTGGAGCGCGCCTATCGCTTCGCCTCCGAGCGCCATCGCGGCCAGACCCGCGTCTCCGGCGAACCGTACATGACCCATCCCCTGCTGGTCACACGCCAGTTGGTCGACATGAACATGGACATGGTCTGCCTCCAGACCGGACTCCTGCACGACGTGGTCGAAGACACCTCGGCGACCCTCGAAGAGGTCCGCAAGGAGTTCGGCGACGAGGTGGCCCGCTGCGTCGACGGGGTCACCAAACTGAGCAAGCTGGACCTCGCCTCGCGCGAGGAGCGCCAGGCCGAAAGCGTCCGCAAGATGCTGCTGGCCATGGTCAACGATATCCGGGTCATCCTGGTCAAGCTGGCCGATCGCCTTCATAACATGCGCACGCTGGGTTCGCTGCCGCAGGAAAAGCGGCTCCGGATCGCCCAGGAGACCATGGATATTTACGCGCCCATCGCGCACCGCCTGGGCATGGGAAAGGTCCGCAGCGAGCTGGAGGACCTGGCGTTTCGGTATCTGGAGCCCGAGGCCTCCGAAGGCCTGCTGCGAGAATTTGAAGCGGGCCGCCCCGCCAATGAAACGTTTCTCAACACGATCAAGCACATCGTCGAGGTCAACCTGGCCCGCGAAGGGATTCCTGCGCGCGTCGAAATCCGGGTGAAGCGCGCCTACTCCGTGTTCCAGAAGCTCAAGCGACAGAAAATCATCCTGGACCAGGTCTACGATCTGCTGGCCGTGCGCATCATCACTGACTCGGTCAAGAACTGCTACGCGGCCTTGGGCGTCATTCATAATGAGTGGCATCCCATCCCCGGCCGGATTAAGGATTTTATCGCCATCCCGCGGCCCAATCTTTACCAGTCCTTGCACACATCCGTAATGGGTCCTGAAGGCCGCCATTTCGAAGTTCAGATCCGCACTGATGAGATGCACCGTATCGCCGAGGAGGGCATCGCGGCGCACTGGAAGTACAAAGAGGGCCGCCGTGGTCCCGCCGATGATGATCGGCGCATCGCCTGGCTGCGCCAGTTGGTCGAATGGCAGCGCGATATGCGCGATTCCGGCGAATTCATGTCCACCCTGAAGGTGGATCTTTACCCGGAAGAGGTTTACTGCTTTACGCCTAAAGGCCGCGTGATCGCTTTGCCGCGGGGCGGTACCCCCATCGATTTCGCGTACGCCATTCACTCCGACGTAGGCAACACCTGCGTGGGCGCCAAGGTCAACGGGCGCATCGTGCAGCTCAAGCACGCTCTGCGCAACGGCGACGTAGTCGAGATCCTGACCCAGACCGGCCACCTTCCCAGCAAGGATTGGCTGGGCGTGGTAAAAACCTCGCGCGCGCGCAACAAAATTAAGCACGTCATCAATACCACTGAGCGCGTCAAGGCCATCGAAATCGGCCAGAAGTACCTGGAGCGCGAAGCGCGCCGCCTCGGTGTCCAACTGGGACGCGTCACCAAGAGCCACCTGGAAGCCGTGGCTGCGGAATACGGCTGTTCGAAGATGGAGGATCTCCACGCCGCGCTGGGCTACGGAAAATATTCCGCGCGCCAGGTGTTGCAGAAACTGGCGCCGGAGATAGTGCCAGCGGAACTCCCGGAACCCGCTCCGGCCCCCGAACGTCCTGCCCCCCGTCCAGGCGATGACAAAGATCTGGTGGTCCAGGTCAAGGGCATCGACGACCTGATGACCTATCGCGCCAAGTGCTGCAATCCCATCCGCGGCGAGCCTATCGTCGGCTACGTAACACGCGGGAAGGGAATCGCGGTGCATTCGGTCAACTGCAGCAACGTTCAGAATCTGATGTACGACTCGGAGCGCAAGATTGAAGTCGAATGGGCGCGCGCCGCGAGCCACACCTTCCCGGTGAAGCTTCTGGTCCGCACCGAGGATCGGCCGGGCATGCTAAGCCAGATCACCACCGCGCTGTTCAACGAGCAGACCAATATCCTGAGCCTCGAAACGCACGGCGGCGAGACCGACGGCGGCGCCATCATAGACATGACCCTGGAGGTCAAGGACAAACGGCAGCTCGAACGGGTGGTTTCGGCCATCCGCCGCATCTCCGGGGTCCGCGACATCGAACGAGTGAATGAACGCACCTGAACCCGAGCACATCGCCATTTCCAAATCGAAGGGCATCAAGATCGATTGGAAAGACGGCCACCACAGCGACTATGAGCTGGGATACCTGCGCGATGAGTGTCCCTGCGCCACCTGCACCGGCGCGCACGGCACGGCGCCGCAGAGGACCAACTATGCCGCGCCTAAGCAGGCCGACCCCTTCAAGATGTTCACGCCGACGCTCAAAATGCTGAATGTCGAGCCGGTTGGCGGCTACGCCATTCGCGTCGACTGGAGCGACGGCCACGGATCGGGGATCTACTCGTTCGATTATCTGCGGTCGATCTGCTCCTGCGCTGCGTGTAAGGGGTAACGGCCAGCCGGTTTTGTGGGGCAGGCTTCAGCCTGCGCGGGGCTTCAGCCCCGCCCAATATTCAAACCCGCCACACCACCTCACCGCCTACCACCGTCGCCACTGGACCACCCTTGAACGTCTTCCCGTCGAAGGGAGAATTGCGGCTCTTCGAGAACGACTTGTTCACGTCATAGGTCCATTCGCGGTCCGTCGAGAAAATCGTTACGTCCGCCGGTGCGCCCTTCGCCAGAGTCCCGCGATGGATCCCCAGGATCCGCGCCGGACCCGTGGTGAACAGTTCCACCAGCCTCGCGACCCCGATCTTGCCGGGGTGCACCATCTGCTCCAGCGTCACGCCGATTGCTGTTTCGAGCCCTAGAATCCCGAATGGGCAGCTCTCGAACTCCTGCATTTTCTCAGAGCCAGGATGCGGTGCGTGATCGGTGGCGATCGCGTCGACCGCGCCGTTCACTACGCCTTCCAGCACCGCCGTCACGTCGCACGACCCTCGCAGCGGCGGCTTCATCTTGTAGTTACTGTCGTACGGCTTCATGTCGCGGTCGGCCAGCGCCAGATGATGCGGCGTTGCCTCCGCGGTCACCGCCAGCCCCCGCGTTTTCGCGAACTTCACCATCTCCACCGAGTGCCGCGACGAAATATGTGCCACGTGATAGCGCGCTCCGGTGACCTCCGCCAGCAAGATATCGCGCGCCACCATCACGTCTTCCGAACAACCCGGGATCCCGCGCAGACCCAGTCGAACCGATTCCGCCCCCTCGTGCATATCCCCGCCCGCGCTCAGATGCAGGTCCTCGCAGTGATTGATCACCGGAATCGCCAGGCTGCGCGCGAACTCCATGGCGCGCCGCATCACACGCGCATTCATCACCGGACGGCCGTCATCGGAGATTGCCACCGCACCGGCCTCCTTCATGGACCCGATCGCGGCCAACTCTTCGCCCGCGCTGCCCTTAGTGATCGCGCCGATCGGAAATACGTTGACGATTGCGTACCGCCGCGCTTTCTCGATCATGTAGCTGGTCACCGTGGCGTTATCGTTCACCGGCTTGGTGTTGGGCATAGGACAGACCGATGTGAACCCACCCGCGGCCGCGGCGCGCGATCCGCTCTCGATGGTCTCGGCATGCTCGAAGCCCGGCTCGCGCAGGTGCACGTGCATGTCGATGAACCCGGGCGCCACGATCAGCCCCGTCGCATCGATCACTTCCGCGCCCGCGGCAGCCGTGAGATTCGTCCCGACTCCCTTGATCACGCCGTCCTCGATCCACACGTCCGCCACGCCGTCGTGACGCGACGCGGGATCGATAACCCGGCCGTTTTTAATGAGCAGCCGCGCCATTCGTTTCCCTGCCTGCCAATACGCGCTCCAGTACCGCCATCCGCACTGCTATGCCGTTCTCCACTTGATTCAGAATCACAGATCGCTGTGAATCCGCCGCTTCCGAGGAAATCTCGCGGCCGCGATTGATCGGGCCGGGATGCATCACAATCGCGTCCGGCCGGGCCAGCTTCAGATGCTCCAGCCGCAGCCCGTAAAACCGGAAATACTCGCTCGCCGAAAAACCCGGCTCGTGTTGCCGCTCCAACTGCACGCGGAGCATCATGATGACGTCGGCGTGCCGGATCGCCTCGTCCATATTGGTGGTCAGCGTCACGCCCGGAGCGATTTGCTTCAATGCTTCCGGCAGGAGCGACGCAGGCCCGCACAACACAATATTGGCCCCGAACTTGGAAAGCAGGTATACGTTCGACCGTGCCACCCGGCTGTGTGCGATATCGCCGATAATCGCCACCCGCAAGCCTTCCAGCCTGGCGCCGCGATCCAGAATCGTGCGCGCGTCCAGCAGTGCCTGAGTGGGATGCTCATGCGTCCCATCACCGGCGTTGATGATCGGTATTTCGAGATGGCGCTGCAAAAAGTGCGGTGCACCCGACGCCGCGTGCCGCATGATAATCGCGTCCGGGCGCATCGCCGCCAGCGTGTTCAGCGTGTCCACCAGGGACTCGCCCTTGGAGACGCTGGATGCCTGTGCCGTGATCGAAACCGCGTCAGCACCCAGTCGCTTGGCCGCGATCTCGAAGCTGGTACGCGTGCGCGTGGACGCTTCGAAGAACAGGTTCACGACCATCCGCCCGCGCAGCAGATCGTACTTCCGGAAACTCTGCGCCTCACGCGGCTGAAAATCCCGGGCCCGATCCAGAATCGCCTGGATTTCTTCGCGCTCTAGTGCCTCGATGCCAAGCAGCCCGTGCGGCACGTCAGCCCGCCTTTTCCGTGAGCAGGACCTTTTCCATTCCGTCGATTTCCTGAAATTTCACCTCGACAATCTCGTTCGCCGCCGTTTGAATCGTCCGGCCGATGTAGCGCGCCTCGATCGGAAGCTCGCGGTGGCCGCGGTCGATAAGCACCAGCAACTGCACCCGCGCCGGCCGGCCATGATCGAACAGTGCATCGAGCGCCGAGCGTGTCGTGCGACCAGTGTACAGCACGTCGTCTGTCAGGATCACGTCTTTGCCGGCTACGGGAAACGGAATGTCAGTGGAACTCACCACCGGCTGGTTCCCTACAGTCGAAAGATCGTCCCGGTAGAGCTGGATGTCGAGAATCCCCACCGGTACTTTGCGCCCCTCTATCGCTTCAATCTTGCGGGCCAGTCGCTGCGCCAGAGGCACACCTCGGCGACGGACACCGATGAACACCAGATCGTCCGGGTTCTTCGTTTTTTCCAGAATTTCGTGGGCCAATCGGACCAGCGTCCGGTCGATCTCCGACGCGCTCATCAACTGGCTCTTCTCGCGGGTAGGACTCATGGGTAAACGCTCCAGGATAACACGCGGACCGCCCCGCGGGTAAGATGGCGGCGGCTAATTCCTTCTCAACCGCTGCCGGATGTCCTTCGTCAGCTTCTCGGCATCATCCAGTTTTTCAAGGTTTTTAGAGAAACCAAATAACGATCGCCCTTTTCCAAATCGTCTTTGATCTCTTCGGCCAGGCGCGCCAGCTCGCCCGCGTCCTTCAAGTTCCGCTCGTAATCGGCGCGGATAATTTCGTCTTTCTGCGATTTCCCGTTCGGCAGCTTCACTTCGAGAGGGTCCTTGACGGACGGAATCTGCGCCAACAGAATGCAGGCTGCGAACAGAAATGCGCCAAAATACCTCATACTTATCAGTGTTACATGCTCGTGAGATTCGCACTGGTAATCGTGTTTGCCACCTCAGCGCTACCCGCCGACCTGGAGATCCGCTACTCCGCTCTGGAGCGCATGATAGCTGCTCAGATGTTCACTCAGGAAGGCCGCCGTTACGTTCGTGGCAACCACGCGACGAAGTGCCAGTACGCGTATCTCGAAGCGCCGAAATTGAGCGCGACCGACTCTCGTCTGCGTGTGGCCGCCCGCTTTAGCGGTAGTTCCGCGCTTGACCTGTTCAGCCGCTGTGTCGGTATGGGCGACTCATTCGACCTCACCATCACCGCCGTTCCCGTGCCGCGCAAGGGCGCCATTGCGTTTCAGGACACCCAGGTCAGTACGACCAGGGATTCGTACTACATTCGCCACGTTCGTTCCGCCCTGATGCGTAGCTTCGACCAGGATTTTAAAATCGAAATCCGCGAGCAGGCTCGCCGCCTTCTGGAGCAGCCCGCTTCCGGCGCAGTCTACGAACAGGAGCTCAAGGATCTGGACCTGACTGCGATCCGTGTTACCCCGGATGCCCTGGTGCTGGTAGTCGATTTTAAACTCATCGTGAAGTAGCGGCCCTGTATCTCGCGTTCTGCGCGATCATAGAGTTTTCAAGCCTCCATGCAGCCTGTCAATATCGGCATCATCGGTCTCGGAAACGTCGGCCTCGGGACACTCGACGTCCTCGCGGAAAATAGCGAGCTGATCGCACAAAAGCTCGGCTTCCCGCTGTGTGTTGTGGCTCTCAGCAGCCGTCAAATCGCTCAACGGCACGTACCCGCAGCCTTCGCGTCCGCGCACCGCGCCAGCGATTGGCGCGAAGTGGTGAATCATCCCGACGTCCACATCGTCGCCGAGTTGGTCGGCGGAACCGGTGTCGCACGCGAAATCATCGAGGCTGCAATCGCGCAGAAAAAGTCGGTCGTCACCGCCAACAAGGAGCTGATGGCCCAAGCCGGGCCCGACCTTTGGGATAAAGCGATCGCCGCGGGCGTGAACATCGCCATGGAGGCCAGCGTCGCCGGCGGAATCCCCATTCACAACGTCTTGCGCGAGGGTATCTCTGCCGATCGGATCACCACCCTCTACGGAATCCTCAATGGAACCTGCAACTATATCCTCACCGCAATCGAACAGCACGGCTCCAGCTTTGAGCTAGCCTTAACGGAGGCTCAGCGTGCCGGGTATGCCGAAGCCGACCCTTCCGGCGATATCGACGGCTACGATGCCCGCTCCAAGCTCGCCATCCTCGCGGCCTTGGCATTCGGCGAGCGCATTGTTCCTTCCGACATTTTCACCGAGGGCATTCGACGTATCACACCCGTCGATTTCGAATATGCCCACCAGTTGCACCACACCATCCGGCTGATCTGCGCCGCCCGCCAGACGCCCAACGGTGTGATCCTCTCCGTGCGGCCTTCGCTGATACCGCAATCCACGATTCTCGCCAGCGTTCGCGGCGCCTATAACGCCGTGTGGGTGCGCGGAAAATTCGGCGCCGACACATTCTACTACGGTCGCGGGGCCGGACCACATCCCACCGGCGTGGCAGTCGCCAGTGACTTGATGCGAGTGGCGCGCGAAATCCGCTACGGCTGTCCGGAGCGCGTCTCGCCGTTCGCCCACGCGCGCCTGGGCGAATATAAACCGATTCCCGTCACCCTGCACGAATCGGCTTACTACCTGCGCTTCCGTGTGCATGATCGTCCCGGGATCATTGCCCAGCTCGCCGCCGCGCTGGCTGCTGAGAATATTTCGATCGACGCCGTGCTCCAGCTGCCCCACTCTAACTGGCGCGACCTGCCGTTTGTGATCACGGTTCAGCCCACTACTGAGGCGTCCATCCGCGCTGCCATTGCGCGCATGGCCCAGCTCAACTTCCTGGTCGAGCCGCCGCTCGCCATGCCCATGGAGCAAGCCCTTACTTCCGAAAAAACTCCACCGGCTCCAACCGCGTGATTTTCCACTTCTTCCCCTGCTTCTCAACCTGGCATTTCACGATCTGCCGCCGCGGTTCGTCAGTGTCGATCTTCAGCAGCCAGTCCAGCTCCAGCGTCCGCTTCTGCTCGTCGCCCTCGTCGGTGATCACGTCGATGGTCGATCCGATCTCCTGGGCGACTCCCACCAGTTCGCGAATTTCGTCGCGCAGCTTTTCGTATTCCGGCATCTGCCGGTCGAACTGATCGAGAAACGCATCGGCATCGCGATTCGCCAGCGCCTCCGACACGCCGCGAAAAACTTCCATCACCGCTGCAGGCGGATCGGCCCATGCCAGCGACGCGCCGACCAGGAGAAGAATGGGGACAGCCTCCCATTTCGAAAAACGCGTGCCCGTCCGTCTCGAAAAATGGGGGACTGCCTCCGATTTCGATGAACGAGCCCCTCGCGGTCCCGAGTATCTCCCCGAAATCGGCTGGCTGTCCCCCATTTTCGGCCTTTCTAACTCCTGTAACTCGCGTTAATCCGGATATACTCTTCCGTTAAATCACACGTCCAGAACCGCGCCCGACCCGTGCCTGCTCCGCGAATCACGAACCGGATCGAACACTCGCTCTCGTCGAGCTTCCGCGTCAATTCCGATTCTGAAAAAGCCGCCGCCAGCCCGCCGCGGCACACTGCCATCCCCTGCATGAAGACGTCCGTCTTGCGCGGATCGAACTTCACGCCCGAGTAGCCGGCCGCAGCCAGAATCCGTCCCCAGTTGGGATCCGAGCCCGCGATCGCGGTCTTCACCAGCGGTGAATTCGCGATCGACCGCGCAATTGCTTCCGCCTCGCGCTCCGTCGCGGTTCCTTCCACGTCGATGGTGACCAGCTTCCGCGCGCCTTCGCCATCTCGTGCGATCTGTTTTGCCAGCGATTCCAGTACCTCGGTCAGTGCCGCTTCCAGCGCCCGCGCTCCCGGCTTGAAACCCGATGCGCCATTCGCCAGCACGGCTACCGTGTCGTTGGTCGAAGTGTCCCCATCTACCGACAAGCGGTTGAATGATACTGCGACGGCTTTCTTCAGCGCCGTCCGCAGCTCCGCCGGCGACGCGACCGCGTCCGTCATTACGAACCCGAGCGTCGTCGCCATGCGCGGATGAATCATGCCCGAGCCCTTCGCCATTCCGGCCACCGCCGCCCGCTTCATGGACGCTTGCGCCGTCTTGGCCCGGGTGTCCGTCGTCATAATCGCCGCCGCGACTGCGTCGAAGGAATCCGGCCGGAGCGCCGCCGCCAGCTCCGGCATCGTGTCCACGATCAGACGCGCGTTCATTTCCACTCCGATCACGCCCGTCGATGCCGGCAAAACTTCCTGCTCCTCGACTCCCAACACCTTGGCGACCGACCGCACGCATTCAAGCGCCACCCGCTCTCCCGTTCGCGTCGCGCAGTTGGCGTTGCCCGCATTCACCAGCCATGCCCGCACCCGCCCGCGCGATTCACGCAGATTCCGCCTGGCGATTTCAACCGGCGCCGCTACCACGCGATTCTGCGTGAACACCGCTGCCGCCGACGCCGGCGTGTCCGACACGATCAGCGCCAAATCGTCTTTGGCCACCTTGCGAATACCCGCATACGTCGCGGCATACCGAAATCCGAGCGGCAGACTCATGCCAGTACCTCGCTCTCGCTCAGCGTGAATCCGTTCAGAAAGGCTGCCGCTGTCATCCTCTTCTTCCCCTCCAGCTGGACCTCCAGCAATTCAATCGCTCCTTCCTTGCACCCCGCGTATAGCTTTTTCCCAACCACGTACAGATGGCCCGCCCGAAACGAACCTTCCGCCTCTTGAGCCTGCCATATGTGAAACCGCTGTCCTCGCAGCGATCCATAGCATCCCGGCCACGGCACGAACCCCCGCACCCGGTTCACGATCTCTCTCGGGTTCAACGACCAATCGATCCGACCATCTTCTTTTTTCAATACGGGAGCATACGTCGCCTGCGCCTCGTCCTGCTTTTGAGGCACGATGGTCCCCAACTCGGCCAACGTCTGCACCAATAAATCCGCCCCCGCTGTAGCCAGACGATCGCCCAATTCCAGAGCCGTCTCCTCCGGCCCGATCTCCGTCTCCCACCTCAGCAGCATGTCGCCGGTATCCAGACCCGCGTCGATCTTCATCGTCGTAACGCCCGTTCGAGTCTCCCCGCGCGCAATTGCCCACTGGATTGGCGCCGCCCCCCGATACTTCGGCAGCAGCGACGCATGGACGTTGATGATCCCTTTCGGCGGAATATCCAGAATCGCCTGTGGGATGATCTGCCCGTAACCGACCACTACCATCGCTTCCGGAGCCAGCTCCTTTAGTTGCTCGACTACTTCCGGCCGCCGCACCCTTTCCGGCTGATGGACCGGCAATCCTAACCGCAGTGCTGCTTCCTTCACCGGCGGCATCGCGTCCTTCTGCCCCCGCCCCTTGGGCCGATCCGGCTGCGTGAACACCGCAAGTACTTCGTGCCCCGCTTCAACAACTTTTTCGAGTGTCGGAACAGCAAACTCAGGCGTCCCCATGAACACCAGTCTCATACTGGCCCCTGGCCCCTGGCCGCTGTTTTCATCCCCACTCGTTGGCTTTTTGCAGCTTCCGGACTTTACGCCGGATCAAGTCCCGCTTCAGCGGGCTGATGTGGCTGATATACAGCCTTCCATTCAAGTGATCCGTCTCATGCAGGAACGCCCGCGCCAGCAGATCCTCGCCCGTCATCTCGAACGGCTTCCCCGTGGCGTCGAACGCGCGCACGGTCACTCTCTTGGCCCGCGTCACCGTCTCCCGAAACGTCGGCAGGCTCAGGCAGCCCTCTTCCCCGGTCTGCGATCCCTCCATGCCGATGATCTCCGGATTGATCAGCACCAGTTTCTGTCCCTGATCCTCCCCCGTCGTCGTGTCGATCACCGCGATCCGTTTGCCGATGCCGATCTGCGGCGCTGCCAGGCCCACCCCCTTGGCCGCATACATCGACTCGAACATATCCTCCACCAATTGATGCAGATCCGGCGTGTCGAACTCCGTGATGTCCGCCGCCTTCTTCTCCAACACCGGCTGCCCGTATTTCACAATCGGATGCACCATGTCAGAAATTCTTCACCTGTTCGAGATATCCTTCATAGTTCCGTTTCGTTTCTGCCATCGAATCCCCGCCGAACTTCTCCAGCGCCGCCTGCGCCAGCACCAGCGCCACCATTGCCTCGCCCCCAACACCCGCCGCCGGCACGACACATACATCGCTCCGCTCGTAAGCCGCAGCCGCCGATTCCCGAGTCTCAAAATCCACGCTTTCCAGCGGTCTCCGCAACGTTGAAATTGGCTTCAGCAGGCCCCGCACCACCACGTCCTCTCCGTTGGTGATCCCGCCCTCCAGACCCCCGGCGCGATTCGCCCCGCGCGTGAACCTGTGTTCCTCACCGCTGTAATGAATCGTATCCTGCACCTTCGATCCGAACGACGCCGCGCCCTCCGTCGCGAACCCGATCTCCACTCCCTTTACCGCCTGCAACGAGACGATAGCTTGCGCGAGTTTCCCGTCCAGGCGGGTATCCCAGGCGATATGCGATCCCAGTCCCGGAGGAACGCCGTGCGCCACCACCTCAAACACGCCGCCCACGGTGTCTCCGGTCTTGTAAATCTGATCCACCACGGCTTTCATCCGCTGCTCGGCGGCTGCGTCCACGCAGTTCAGCAGCACCTCATCGCGTTGGCTGATCTCCACCAGTTCGTCCCAGGTCACAGGACGATCCAGCCGCTCCGGCCCTACCGCGATCACATGACTCAGTATTCCGATTCCCAATTCTCCAAGAAACGCCTTCGCCAGCGCCCCCAATGCCACCCGAGCTGTCGTTTCCCGGGCGCTCGCGCGCTCCAGCACGTAGCGTGCATCGTGAAAGTTGTACTTGAGCGCGCCCGCCAGATCCGCGTGTCCCGGCCGCGGTCGCGTCAGCCGCTTCTGCTTCGCCTCCGACCCCTCGAAATCCTCCACCGGCAGCGCTTCCGTCCAGTTCTTCCAGTCCGCGTTGTCGATCAGAACGGCCACCGGCGAACCGATGGTCTTCGAGTGCCGCACCCCGCTCACGATGTGCGCCCGGTCGGTCTCGATTTTCATCCGGCCGCCGCGCCCGTAGCCCTGCTGGCGCCGCCACAGGTCGCGATTGACCGCATCCAGCGACACGGGAACCCCCGCCGGGAGCCCCGTCAGCGTGGCCACCAGGCATTCGCCGTGCGACTCTCCTGCCGTTTCGAAACGCAACATGAAGGGAAAGTTTTATGTTAGCAAGCTGACTTCCTACTTGTTAAACTAATGTTCATGGCGAAACTAACCACCAGTCTTCTCAGTCTTCTGGCCATGCTCGCGCTGGCCCTGACCATGTTTGCGCAGAGCAAGGCTGGCAAGTCCAAAATCCTTCAGCCCCAAATGACCCCCGCGGCTGACGGCGGCACCTACACGCAGCCGATGGGCAAACTCGGGGAAAAATCGGCAGAGCCCTGGAGCGCCACCACACTCGGCGCCTCCGTCGACGGTAAGCCGAATCCCGGCGCGACCAAAACCGTGGTCGGTGAAATCGTCGACTTCTCGTGCTATCTGCAAGTCGGCAAACATGGCGACAAGCACCGCGATTGCGCTCAGAAGTGCTTCCGCAACGGCCAGCCCATTGGTCTGCTGACGTCAGACGGCGGCCTCTATATGCTCATGGAAGAAGAGCACGATCCCCGCCGCGACGGCATGGGTGTTTTCCGCCAGGCCGCCATCGATCACGCCGGACACATCATGGAAGTCACCGGAACCACCAGTTCCGTGAACGGGTTCAGCGCCCTCTACGTCCGCGGATTCCTCAAGAAGTAGGAGCCGGCAACATTGCGAGCGACTGCGGCCATCGCCGCCATCTTGATGACGGTCGTCGTGTCGGCCCAAGTCGCGAACAAGCCCGCCAAGGTGCCGTTGGGGTTGTTACCGATCCCGTGGCCCGCCGACAATCCTTACTCCGCCGACAAAGTTGAGCTCGGCCGGCTACTCTATTTCGATAAGCGCCTCTCTGCTGATAACAGCGTTGCCTGCGCCACTTGTCACGCGCCCGACAAAGGTTTCACCGACGGTGCTCCTGTTTCCACCGGTATTCGAGGCCAGAAAGGCGGCCGCAGCGCCCCCACCGTGATCAATCGCGCCTACAGCCTGGCGCAATTCTGGGACGGCCGAGCCCCCACTCTGGAGGATCAGGCTAAGGGACCCATTGCGAATCCCCTCGAGATGGACAACACGCATGATGCCATGGCGGCGAAACTGAGCGGGATTCAAGGTTATCGCCCGCTGTTCCAGAAAGCCTTCGGCTCTCCTGACATCACCATCGACACCGTCGCCAAGGCCATCGCCACCTTCGAGCGCACGCTGCTTTCAGGGAACTCCGCCTACGACCGCTACAAGGCCGGGAACAAAGCCGCGATGACCCGCGCGCAAATTCGCGGCATGGACGTCTACTTCAATAAAGCCAAGTGCGATCAATGCCATGAAGGCGTAAACTTCACTGCCAACGCGTACGCCAACCTCGGCATCGGCACAGACAAACCTGAACCCGATACCGGACGTTACGAAGTAACCAAGGATCCCATCGATTGGGGAAAATTCAAAACTCCCACGCTCCGCGATATCACCAGGACCGGCCCCTACATGCACGATGGCAGCCTGAAGACGCTGGAAGAGGTGGTCGATTTCTACGATAAGGGCGGCGCGCCCAACAAGAACCTGGACGAGAAGATCAAGAAACTGAACCTTACGGCAGAGCAAAAGAAGGACCTGGTTGAGTTCCTAAAGGCCCTCGAGGGAGCCCCCATCGCCCTCGCCATCCCGAGCTCGTTTCCTCAGTAAATCGGATGGAGGGCAGGCTTTAGCCTGCGCCGGGCTTCAGCCCGGCCCTACTTTTCAAAAAAACAGGGCGCGCCGACGATCTGTTTGACAGAGAAACTCGCGCCCTGCTGCGTTGTGGGCGGCTAAAAACGAGCGCACAGCGCAGGGCGCCCCGACGATCCGTTTGACAGAGAAACTCGCGCCCTGCTGCGTTGTGCGCGATCAAAAAATGAGCCGCGTTTGTCAGGCGCGGCTCCGTTCGTTCGAATCGCCGATGGCTGGCGTTTCCGCCGCCGGCTGGCGTTATGGCAGCAAAGCGTTTACTAGGAGGATGAATCCAATACCGAACCCACCTTCGAGAAAATCGTGCTGAGTGTCGGCCCCACCCAAGGCGCCAGTCCACTCACGACCGCGACCACGACAAGCGCGGCCACAAGGGCGTACTCGATCAAATCCTGCCCGCGCTGGTCAGCCCGGAACTGCCTCGCCCACCGGAATAGTGTCGCTATAGTCGTCATGTTGTCCTCACCGCGCCAGGCTCAATAGTGGACCATTCTCGCCGCCAGGGCAAGAATGAATTGACCGTAACTCTCCCACGGCAAATCCCTTATGTATCCGTACTACGAGTTTCGACGTGCATCACGACTCCGCGATTCCCCTTAGGGATTCGCCTGCGCCGGATATCGGATCACCGTGAAATTACGTAGAAACACTGAATCGGAGGTCGTTCCCGCCATTTGACCCTGCAGGCTCACTCTGACAGCCACGGCCGTATTCTCGCCGGCCGTCCCGGCGCTCACGAGTAAACTTAGCCCGATTCCCCATGTCTGGGTGTCCCACGCTTGGCCGCCTCCGTAAATTCCGAAGCTGGTATGTCCGGCCAGCAAAGCCTCGGTCGCACCCCCGGGTCTTGATGCGACCGTGGTGCCGCCGATCTTCACTGCGCCCGTGAAACCACTCGTGGCTCCCGTGTGTCCATATTGGAATTGGATTTCCAGCCGGTCGCCCGCTCCCAGCAAAGCCGCGGGGATAGTGCAGCTACCCAGCTCGATCAACACCGTGCCCGACGTAGCCGATCCGGTGCTGCTGCATATCACTTGCGGCGCTGCCAGCGAACTCAGGGGATCGTTCGGATTCGCGAACCGGTAGCTCGCCACCAGCAAATCTCCACTTTGCGGGATCGAAGCCAGAAAGAACGTGATCGCGTTCCCGCTGATCTGGTAATCCGCGCTCTGCCGCTGCAGAAGCCCGTTCCGATAGATCTGCAGGCTGCCCGCGGGCGAAGGCGTTGAGGCCAGCGTGAACGCCGCGTTCGATCCGTTCACCACCCCCGCGGGAATTTCCGCATCGGCGAAGCTCCCTCCTCCGCCGCCCCCTCCTCCGCCGCATGGCCCCGAACTACCGTCCACCCGCACGCAGTCGCCCAAATTTCCCGAAGCTGCGTCGATCTGACCGGCTTGATTGATTACTGCCGCGCGTCCGATCCCGAACCCCACGCCCTTCATCGTTCGCACCGCAAGCTCGTTCACCAGCCCCGTTACGTCGCCGATCTGCACCGGTGCGAGCACCGGCGGAGGCCCAATGATCACCCCCGTCGAAACCCGCACGTCGCGAACTCGCAGCGGGATCGTGCTGGGCGGCACCGACCAGATTTCCGTGAACTGATTAATACCCCGGCTGTTGTATGTCACCGTGTATTGCGCTCCGGCCGATGCAGTTGTGGTCGGAACCAGTTGCACCCGCAGTGTCCCGTTCACGATCGGCAGCGTAAGGTTCGCAGTGGCGATATTTGACAAGTCGCCCCCCTGGAAGCTGTTGTACCGGATGAACATTGTTCCGGTGAAGCGCGTGCCGTCCGCGCGGTACAGAATATCCTGGATCGTGGTCAGCGCCGGCTGTCCCACCGCCGTTCCAATCGCGCCTGCCGCCAGCAGCGCCAGCCTTCTCCAACTGAGCATCCGACTCGCCTCCCGTCGAACTCAGTGTCGAAGCGGATCCGTGCACGAGCCGCGGATCGATACTCCAATGCGTAGAATCGCCGCCAGATATGTTTATCGGGAGGAACGGATCACGTCGGTACCCAGATACGGCCGCAACGCCTCCGGTACCACGATGCTGCCATCCGCTTGCTGGTAGTTCTCGACGATGGCCAGCCAGGTCCGTCCTACAGCGAGCCCGCTGCCGTTGAGGGTGTGAAGGAATTCGGCCTTGCCTTTTCCTGATTTCGCGCGGATCGATGCCCTGCGCGCCTGAAACGCCTCGAAATTCGAGCAGGAGGAAATTTCTTTGTACTCGTTCAACCCCGGCAGCCACACTTCGATGTCGTAGGTCTTGGCCGAGCTGAATCCCATATCTCCCGTTGACAGGACCACCGTCCGATATGCCAGCCCCAGCCGTTGCAGAATATCTTCCGCATCCCTGGTCAGCGATTCCAACTCGTCATAGCTCGACTCCGGCCGCGAGAATTTCACCAGCTCCACCTTCTGGAACTGATGCTGCCGGATAATCCCCCGCACGTCACGACCGTAGGAGCCCGCTTCGCTGCGGAAGCAGGGCGTGTACGCCGTCAATTTGATCGGCAGGGCGTCCATATCCAGCGTTTCGTCGCGATACAGGTTCGTAACTGGAACCTCCGCCGTCGGCACCAGATAGTAATCGGTTCCTTCCAGCTTGAACAGATCCTGCTCGAATTTCGGAAGCTGGCCTGTACCGTAGAAGCTATCTTTGTTCGCCATGAACGGCGGCAGCACCTCGGTGTAGCCGTGTTCTTTGGTGTGCACGTCCAGCATGAAGTTAATGAGCGCGCGTTCCAGCTTCGCTCCCAACCCCATGTACACTGCGAACCTGGCACCCGTGATCTTCGCGGCGCGATCGAAATCGAGGATTCCGAGCTCCGGCCCCAGGTCCCAGTGCGCTTTCGGAGCGAATGCAAATGTCGGCGGTGTGCCCCAGCGCCGCACCTCGACGTTGTCTGCCGCGCTTTTCCCGACCGGCACCGATTCGTGCGGCGTATTCGGGATTCCAGCCATCAACTGGCCGAACTGCTCATCTAGCGCCGCCGCTTCGCCATCCAGCTTGCTGATCAGTTCGCCCATTTCGCGGACTCGCTGCTGCATGGCGGCAGTATCGGCCCCCGCCTTCTTCAGCTTGCCGATTTCCTGCGATTCGGCATTGCGTTGCGCTTTCAGTTTTTCCGATTCTGCCAGGGCCGCCCGCCGCTCGGCATCGAGCTTACGGAACGCGTCCACGTCTACCGTGAATCCGCGATCCGCCAGCCGCTTGGCAATGTTGTCGAGATTGTTCCGAAAATATCCGAGATCGTACATTTCTTGTGGGGCGGGCTCTAGCCCGCGTAGGGCTTTAGCCCCGCTCGGCGATCGCGACCCACTTCTGACCTATCGCCGGCCCCAGGTATTCGGCCCTCGGCCGGATCAGCCGGTTGTTGGCGTACTGCTCCAGAATGTGCGCGGTCCAGCCCGACATTCGGCTCACCGCGAAAATCGGCGTGAACAGATCGATGGGAATTCCGAGCGAGTAGTAGGTCGAAGCTGAGTAAAAATCCACGTTGGCGTTCAGATTCTTAGCCTCTTTGATGTACTTCTCGATTTCGCGCGAGATCAGATACAGTTCTTCGTGGCCGGTCCGTTTGCCCAGCTCTTCGGCCATTCCCTTGAGACTCGCCGCCCGTGGATCCACCGTGTGATAGACACGATGCCCGAATCCCGGAATTTTGACCTTGTTAGCCAGCTTGTCCTTGATCATTTGCAAGGCTTTGTCAGCCGTGCCGGCCTCGAGCAGCAGCTTGATGACGTCCTCATTCGCGCCGCCATGCAGCGGACCGCGCAGCGCGCCTATTGCCGCCGTCACTGCAGAATAAATATCGGAAAGCGTGGCAGCCGTGACCCTCGCGGCGAACGTAGACGCGTTCAACTCGTGCTCGGCGTGCAGGATCAGCGCGATATCGAAGGCGTGCGCCATCACGTCATCCGGCTTCTTTCCCGTCAGCGTGTAGAGAAAGTTCGCGGCGAAGCCCATTTTAGGATCGCCGGCGACCACCGGCTGCCCTTTGCGCAACCGATCGAAGCTGGTGACGATGGTCGCGGTCTGAGCCATCAGTTTCACGGCCTTCTGCGCCGCGGGCTCCGCCTGCACATTGTTCGGATCGGGATCCGACAGCGCCAGCATCGAAACCGCCGTGCGCAGTACGTGCATGGGAGCGGCCTTCGGCACACTTTTCAGAAATGCCTCTACCTCCGCCGGAATCGGACGATTCGCCACCAGCGCGGCCTTCAGTTCGTCGAGCTCGGACTGCTTCGGCAGCCGGCCATGCCACAGCAGGAAGATCACTTCCTCGAACGTCGCGTTCTCGGCCAGCGTCTCGATGCGGAAGCCCTGATAACTCAGCAGCCCCGCGTCGCCGTCTATAAAACACAGCCGCGATTCGGTCGCGACGATCCCTTCTAAACCCGCACCTGTAACCGGCATGCAGGCTCATTTTATCAAGTGCCGATGGTATGCTCGGGGTGTGAATTGGCCGAAAGCGCTTTTGGCGGCTGCGGGCTTCGCTATCTGCGTCAGTGCCGCGTTCGCCTTCCAGCGTGAGTTCCGCGAGTTCCCCGGTGAAGATCAATTGGCGCCCGTGTCGTCGGACCAGCTTCTTCCTTCCGAGTTCGTTTGGGGACGCCTGATGTACCCTTCCGGAGGGGCCGGTGGGCGCCGTTTTGGAGGCTTCGGCCGCGACTGGCGCAACGGCGGCACCAACTGGACCAATGACTATCCGGCCGGTGATCGTCACCTGATGACGGCTCTTCGCCGGCTTACTCGAATCAATGCGCGGCCCATTGAACAGCCTATCAATCTGGAAGACGAGGACGATGTCTTCAACTGGCCGATGTTATACGCTGTCCGCACCATCGACATCCAGCTCACCGACGCGATGACGGCCAAGCTGCGAGAGTACATCGATCGCGGAGGCTTCTTTATAGCCGACGACATGTGGGGGCCCGTCGAACAGCAGGCGATTTCCGAGACCGTGCGTGAGCTTTACCCCAAGCGCGAGCTGGTCGAACTTGGTAACGACGCGCAGGCGTTCCACATGCTGTTCGACCTCGACAATCGTTACCAGATCCTCGGCCAATGGGCCAGGAGAAATGGGATGCGACCGCTCGACGGCGTCTCTTACGATCCCCACTGGAAGGGTGTTTTCGACGAAAAGGGTCGCATGGCCATCGCGGTTTGGTTCAACAACGATACGGGCGATTCGTGGGAGTGGGCCGACGACCCTTCGTATCCCGAGAGGTTCTCAGCGCTGGGAATTCGCGTCGCACTAAACCACATCGTCTACGCGATGACCCACTAGTTGAAAATGCGGGCGAGCATTCTCTTTCGTCGCGCAGTCGGGAAGCGTTCGATGGCATAACGCAGCGTCGTCCGAGGCAGCGCGAGGTAATTCTCCTTCAGAAAACTCAGGAGAGCGGGAGCGGATTGCTTTCCCGCTTCGCGCAGCATCCAGCCGACGGCTTTGTGAATCAGATCGTGGTCGTCTGCCAGCAGAAGTTTAGCGATAGCGAACGTGTCTTCGATCTCGCCAGCTCGAATGAAGGCCAGTGTTGAGATGATCGCAATCCGGCGTTCCCACAGATTACGGGACTTCGCTAGACGGTAAAGAATTCTGCGCGGACGCGTTAAGAGATGCTGGCCGACGATGTAGGGAGCGGAGCCATCAACCAGGTCCCAGTTGTTCACGAAGTTCGTGTGTTTCAAGTAGAAGTCGAAAATGGCTGGCTGGTTTCCGCGTTCGTATTGGGCGACAAGAATCTCGAGCGCGGTGGATCGATGCTCGTGAATCGGCGATGCCAGCAGCTTTCCGACGTCCGACAGGGACAGGTGGATGTAGCGGTGGGCAATCCGCCGCATTGCGGGGACGGTGAGCCCGATGAAGCGGTCGCCATGGCCGTACTGGCCTTTGCCGGTTTTGAGGAACCAGGCCATATTGCGCGCGCGTTCCGGATCGGCTGCGGCAGCGAGTTCTTTTTTTAGGTCCGAGAGTCGCATGAACGTCAATCGGTGTCGAGAGGAGTCTCGACACGGCACGCAAAAGTGCGTGCGCCACGGTGGCGCTCTATCGGAACTCTTCCTGCAACCGCTCCAACTCCGCCGACCCCGGACAGAGCTTCTCGTACGCCAGATCACGCAGAGGCGTGGGCGAGGACTGGCTCAGCTCGTGCATATCCGGCGCGTTGGGGTCGATGAACAGAAGTCCAGTGACCACTGCGTTAGCCGGCTGATCATCGAGATACGCCGCCACCTTCCGGCGATCGGTGGGATCGTAATCCTTCGGAACCGCGGTGAAGTTGACTACGCTGCCGTCGTGCATGGTCACCGCTGTCGTACCCGATTTGGTGATCTGAGCCAGAATCTCGCTCTGCGGCGGCACGAAATCGGCCTGGGTCGCGCGCAGCGTGTTCTTGCGCGTGTGTTTGTAACTCTTGGTCGAGCCCTCGTGATCGTTGAAGGTCACGCAGGGCGATACCACGTCCACCAGCGCGAAGCCGCGATGCGTAAACGCCGCCTTCAGAATCGGAACCAATTGTTCTTTGTCGCCCGAAAAACTGCGCGCGACAAAAGTCGCTCCCAGCGCGAGACCCAGTCGCACCGGATCGATGGGAGCCATCCGATTCGGCTCGCCGCGCTTGCTCTTCGATCCGATGTCCGAGGACGCCGAAAACTGACCCTTGGTCAATCCGTACACTCCGTTGTTCTCGAGGATGTATGCCATGCGCAGATTGCGACGGATTGCATGGCACATCTGGCCCAGACCGATGGAAAGCGAATCGCCGTCGCCGGAAACACCGATGTACAACAGGTCGCGGTTGGCCGCGGCCGCTCCGGTGGCGATCGCGGGCATGCGCCCGTGAGCGGAGTTGAAACCGTGCGCTCCGCTGACAAAATAAGTGGGAGTCTTGGAGGAGCAGCCGATGCCGCTCAGCTTGGCCACCATGTGCGGCTCGGTATCCAGCTCCCACAGCGCGCGAATCACCGCGGCAGTGATGGAATCGTGCCCGCAGCCCGCGCACAACGTGGACATGGACCCTTCGTAATCGCGGATGGTCAGCCCCAGCGAATTCCGCTGCAACGTGGGGTGCGTGGCGATAGGTTTTGCGATCGACGGCATGGTCTAAAGTCGCTTTCTCAAAGTTGGCTCAAGATCCCCTGAACAACGTGGCGGCTGCTCAAGGGGAATCCTCCGTATACTAGAACGCTTCGTAACTTGTCTTTTGCAACGGCAGTTTCAAGAGTGAGGAGCGAGCGAAGCTGCGCGTCGCGGCTCTGCTCCACCACGAAGCAGAAGTCGTGCTCGGCCAGAAACTTTTCCACCACTTCCCCGAACGGAAATCCGCGCACACGCAGATAATCGGCAGGAGTACCCTGCCGTTCCAGTTGGTCGAGCGCTTCGCGGACAGCCGGATCGCAGCCGCCCATGGCGATCACGCCAAACCGGGCGCCTTCGCGCCGCAACAACTCCGGTTCCGGGATGAATTTTGCCGCGGCCGCGTGCTTCTTCTTGAGCCGATCCATCACTTCCTGGTACTCGTCCGGCATTTCGGTGTAGCCGCCGAACTTATTGTGCCCGGATCCGCGGGTGAAGTATGAGCCTTTTTCGCTGACGCCCGGCAACGTGCGTGCCGCTACGAAATTCTCGTCCTCGTTGTGATAGCGCTGGAATTTCCCGATTTTCTTTTCCAGATCCTCGGCGTCCAGTATCCGTCCCCTGTCCGGTCGATATGCGTCGTCCCATGAAAGGCGCGGCACCACCCAGTCATTCATGCCGATATCGAGATCGGACATCATAATCACGGGTGTCTGGAAACGCTCGGCCAGATCGAACGCCTTGACCGCGAAATGGAAACACTCGTGCGGATTCGCCGGGAAAAGTAAAATGTGCCTCGTATCTCCATGGGACGCGTAGGCGGCCAGGAGCAGATCGGACTGCTGGGTTCGCGTCGGCATCCCGGTGGACGGACCCACGCGCTGGACGTCGACCACCACCGCCGGAATCTCGGCGTAATAGCCGAAGCCCAGCAGTTCGTTCATCAGCGACAATCCCGGACCAGCCGTCGAAGTAAACGCGCGCGCGCCGTTCCAGGATGCCCCCAGCACCATGCCGATGGCCGCCAGCTCATCCTCGGCTTGCAGGATCAGGTAATTGTTCTTTCCGGTTTCGGGATCTTTGCGGTATTGCTCGCAGAATGCTTTGAATCCGTCCATCACCGATGTGGCCGGCGTGATCGGATACCACGCAGCCACGGTGCATCCGGCGTAGATCGCGCCCAGCGCCGTCGCAGTATTTCCGTCGATCAGGATTTTGCCCTGATTGCTGTCCATCTTCTCCAGGCGAAAAGGCAGAGGACATTCGAAGTGGTCCTTGGCGTATTGATATCCGAGCTGCAGCGCCTTGCGGTTGGACTCGTGCAACGCCTTCTTGCCCGCGAATTTCTCCTCCAGCAGCGCGTTGACCACTTCCATGTCGATATCGAGCGTCGCTACCATCGCGCCGGCGTAGGCGATGTTCTTCATCAAAATCCGCGCGCGGGGATCCTCGAAATGCTGGTTGCACATTTCGGCCAACGGTACGCCCAGGAAAGTGATGTCTTCGCGGTGCAGATCGGGATCGAGAGGCCAGGAGGAATCGTACAGCAGGTACCCGCCCGGCCGGACCTCCTTAATATCGCGATCGTAGGTCTGCGAGTTCATCGCGACCATCAGATCGTAATCCAACGCGCGTGCAGAGTAGCCGTCCTTATTGACGCGGATCTCATACCAGGTGGGCAGACCCTGGATGTTCGACGGAAACAGATTCTTGCCGCACACGGGAATGCCCATGCGGAAGATCGCCTGCATCAGTAGCCCGTTGGCACTGGCGGATCCGGTTCCGTTGACGTTGGCGAGCTTGACCGCGAAATCGTTTACGCGAGTACGGAGGACGTCGTGCATGGGGCTCCTGCGTAAGGAATCATGAGATCGAATTTTTGCATGTCCCACGCCGCCGTCGGACAGCGCTCGGCGCACAGTCCGCAGTGAACGCAAACGTCTTCGTCCTTCACCATGGCGCGGCCGGTTTGCGGCAGCGGATTCGACGCGTAAATCGCCTGCGTGAGATTGATCGCCGGCGCCGAAAGTCGCGTTCGCAGATCCGCTTCATCTCCATCCCGGGTGATCGTGAGGCATTGCACCGGGCACACGTCCACGCAGGCATCGCATTCGATGCAGCGATTCTCGGTGAACGCGGTTTGGATATCGCAATTGAGACAGCGCTGCACTTCACGTGCGGTCTGCTCCGGATCGAACCCCAGCTCCACTTCAATGTTGAGCTGCTGGAAGCGCTTGGTCAGATCCACGTGCTGCATCTTCTGGCGCTTCGACGGATTGTAGTCGTTGTGGTAGCTCCACTCGCTGATCCCCATCTTCTGGCTGATCAGGCTGGAACCTTGCCTGGGCCGGTCGGTAACTGGAACGCCCTGGCAGTGATTGTGAACCGAGATGGCCGCCTGGTGCCCATGCGCGACCGCCCAGATGATGTTCTTGGGTCCCCAGGCCGCGTCGCCGCCGAAGAAAACTCCGGGACGCGTGGATTGGAAGGTGGTCTCGTCCACGGCCGGCATGCCCCACTTGTCGAATTCGATCCCCAGATCGCGCTCTATCCAGGGGAAGGCGTTTTCCTGTCCGATCGCCAGGATCACATCGTCCGCGGGAAGGAATACTTCGTCGATCACGCGGGATTTTTTCGCGTCGGCATCCCATTCGAGCCGCTCGAACTGCATGCCCTTGAGCACACCGTTTTCGACCACGAAATGCTTCGGCGCGTGATTGATGACGATATTGATGCCTTCTTCCTCGGCGTCGTCCAGCTCCCAAGGCGAGGCTTTGAAGAATCCGCGCGGGCGGCGCGCCATGACCTTGATGTCTTTTCCACCCAGCCGACGCGAAGACCGGCAGCAGTCCATCGCAGTGTTGCCGACGCCAATGATCAGAACGCGCTCGCCGATCTTGTCGATGTGACCGAAGGCGACCGATTCCAGCCAGTCAATGCCGATATGGATGCGCGGTTTGTCCTCAGGTGTATCGTGGCGACCCGGTAGATCCAGTTCTTTGCCCCGCGGTGCCCCCGTGCCGACAAAAACAGCGTCGTAGCCGTCTTTCAGCAGCGCGTCGAGGCTGGTGACGGGCGAGTTGTAGCGAATCTCGACGCCCATATCGAGAATGACGCCGACCTCTTCGTCGAGCACTCTTTCCGGCAGCCGGAACGATGGAATATTCGACCGCATCAGCCCGCCGGGCTTGTTCTGTTTTTCGAAGATGGTGACTTCGTAGCCGAGCGGCCTCAAATCATTGGCTACCGTAAGAGATGCCGGACCCGCTCCAATGAGCGCCACCCGTTTGCCGTTCGATTCCTTGGGGATTTTCGGCAGCAGGTGCGAAATTTCGCCGCGCAGATCGGCTGCCACGCGCTTCAGGCGGCAGATTGCCACGGGGGCTCCATCCAGTCGCCCGCGGCGACAGGCGGGCTCGCACGGGCGATCGCAGGTGCGGCCCAGAATCGCCGGAAATACGTTGGACTCCCGGTTGACCATGTAGGCTTCCGTGTACTTGCCTTGTGCAATTAAACGGATGTACTGCGGCACGTTGGTGTGCGCAGGGCAAGCCCACTGGCAATCGACTACCTGGTGAAAGTAATCAGGGTTGCGAACGTCGCTAGTCTTCAGAGTCTATCCCCTGAGATTTGATTTTACAACAACTTGTGGGTCGTGCCCGTGCTTCTGCATGTTAGAATCGGCAATTCGCGAAATTTGTGCAATCAAATAAACAATCCCTGGTACTGCTCCCCGGATTCCTCTGCGATGAAACCGTCTGGAAACAACAGATAGCGGCGCTAGCCGATCTCACCGAACCGGTCTGCATGGAGTGGGGTCCCGAGCACAATTCGATCCTCGCCATGGCCGAGGCGGTATTGCGCTGGGCGCCGCAGCAGTTCGCGCTTGCAGGCCACTCCATGGGCGGCCGCGTAGCGTTCCAGATCCTGCGTATGGCTCCGGACCGAGTGACAAAGGTTGCGCTGTTTAACACAGGATCCGACGCTCGTCCGCCCGGAGCCGCTGGAGACGACGAAGAACGCCGCCGCCGCGAGTTGCTGGCGATGGCTCGATCCCACGGCATGCGTGCCATGGCCGTCGAATGGCTTAAGGGCATGCTCCCTTCTTACCGGCAAAGCGATACCACGCTGGTGGAAGAAATCATCGCGATGTTCGAACGCAAATCGCCGGATCTGTTCGAAATCCAGATGCTGGCGCTGCTCGGCCGCCCGAATGCGACGCCCTTTCTTGCGCAGATCGGCTGTCCCGCTCTGGTGCTGACCGGCTTCGACGACACCTGGAGCCCACCGGCGCGTCACCTCGAAATGGCGCGATTGATCCCGCTCGCGGAATTGGTTGCGATTCCGAAGTGCGGGCACATGTCGACCATGGAGCGTCCCGAAGCGGTGACCGAGGCCCTGCGGGTGTGGCTGGAGCGCTAGAATCCGACGTTAAGGCGGATGGCGAAATTGCGCCTCGGTTCAATGGCCGTGCCCGACAGGACTCCCGAAAAGTTGATCAGGTTCAGGCGGTCGGTCAGATTGAGCACGTCGGCTTGTACGCGTACGGTTTTGCGGTCGGCTTCGAACAGGTTCACGCCAACCGATGCGTCGAGCGACGCCGAAGGTCGCACGCGTCCGCGCTCGAAATCCACCTTGGCGAGGATTTCCGGACCGTACTGCTGCTGGATGAAACTCATGTTCGAGGGGCCTTCGATTTGGAATGGCAGCCCGCTGTTGTAGGAACCCGCAAATGCAAACCAAACGCGGGGATGAGGTTCGAATCGCACCCGCGAGCGAAACGTATTGCGCTGATCCTGCGTGATGGGGAAGGAACCTTGTCCGCTCACTGCGGCGGCGGCATCGTCGCCCAGAAACAGGCCGCCCGCCACCGGAAGAATGCCTGTGCCGGCCATGTTGGAGTAGCTCACGAAGCCTGAAAACATGCCCCACCGAGGGACCTCGATCTTGGCCTCGTATCCGTGGATTCTGGCTTCGCGGAACGCAATCGGGAAACTTACGCCGGTGTTGAGCAGCACGCTGTCATCGGAGAAGTTATTGACCTGCCGGTAATACCAGGTGCCGTCGAACCGCAGCCGGCGCGACAAGCCCTTGCTGAATCCGGCTTCGGTGAAATTCCCGCGGCTGGGCCGCAGAGGGATAAAAACGCCCGATCCCCCAAGTTGGTCCACCAGATTCGCGCTGGCGAGCAGGATGTTTTCGACCGCGGGTTCCTGGAAAATGCGATCGTACGAAGCGCGCAGGACGAGTCCCACTCCGGGAACGTTGTAGGCGATTCCAAGCCGCGGGCTCCACGCGCTCTCGTCCGCGACGAGCCGGTAATGGTCGAATCGCAGCCCGGCGCTGACGGTCAGGCCGCCGCGATGCCACGTGTCCTGCGCGAATAGTGCCTGATCCCGTCCGGTTCCGGTTTGCTGAAAGCGGAAACTCCTGGGGAGATCGCTGTCGAAGATACGTACGCCGTTGATCTGGCGCGTGATGATCCGATACCCAAAGTTCTCGTGAATCGATGTGAACAAGCCGTCCGCGCCGAATTTGAGATCGTGCGAGCCGTGGCTTACGGAGACACTGCCCCCGGCGTATCCTTCCCGAAAGCCCCGATTCTGATCCGGCAGGATCGGTGTGGAGAGCGCGTTGCCCCACAGGCGCGCGGAGGTGTCGCGCACCATCCCACGAACCTGCAGCAGCACGTGCGGGCTGAACTGATGGGTGTGAGAAACCTGGCCCATGGTTTCCGCCGCGGTGCGATCCTGCCGTTGTCCCGCGGACTGCTGGAGCAGTTCGTTCGGCACCAGAAAGCCTGTGCGCCGCGAGTGCGCGTAGAACCGAGTGGAATCGGTCGACGACCAGTTGCGATCGAAACGGGCGGATCCGCCGCCGCCCGAGCCGTAATTGGTGTAGTTTTCGAGAACCGGCGGGTCGAGATACCGGTCGGTGGCCATTCCCTCGCTGCTCAAGGAAAAGCTGTTGCGATCGCGGGCGTACTGAACCGTGCCGAATCCAGAAACTTGGGAGAAACTGCCGCCCTGCAAGCTCGCCTGGCCGTGCAGGCCGCTCCGTAGATCGTGCTGCGTGTTGATTTCGATCACGCCGCCGAGCTTGCGGCCAAACTCCGCCGGATAATTGGCGGTCCGCACCGTCATGGACTCGAATTCATCGGCCCCCAAACCTTGTGCGAAGGCCGGCGACCGGTTGTCGTACAGGGGAATCCCGTCGATAACGTACTGCACAGCGTATTCCGAGCCGCGCGGGTGAAGGATGCCGTTGGCTTCGAGCAACCAGCCAGGTTGCTGATCGACCAGGTCTACCAGTGACCGCCCGGGAGCTGAACTTTTGCGCGTTTCCAGCGCATCCGGGCCCACATGCTGTGCGGCGCCAGTGCCCTGCGTGTCGAGCAGGGTTCCCTCCTCCCGAACCTCCACGGTGGTGTCGGATGCCGCCACCAGCAGCGTGAAGGAGTGCGTTATGGGAAGCGCGGAGCGCACTTCGATCATCAATTCCTGCGGGGCAAACCCGGGCCGCCCCACTTGTAGCCGGTAGCGGCCAAAAGGCAGCGCTCCGAAGGTATGGGTTCCCTGGGCATCGGTCTGGTAGTCTCGCCGGACGCCCGCCGAGAGGCTCTCGATCGAGCCCGAGGCTTCCATGGCCGAGCCAGCCTGATCCTTCACATCGATCCGGATTTCGCCGGTCTGAAGCTGGCCAAAAAGAGTAAGAGCGGATACCAGGAGGCCTGCCAGGCCGTTGCGAAATCGGTTCATAGGCTCTTTTATCTTAGACATTTTCCGGATTGCACTTGCGCCGACCCCCGATTGGGACGCTATCATTAATGTTTTCCATCGGAGTGGACGGAATATACATAAGTGGCAAGAACAGTTGGGGTCCTGAAAGAGACCTTCCCGGGTGAGCGGTGTGTGGCGATTGTCCCACGCTCAGTGGAAGCTCTCAAAAAATCAGAAATATCGGTGATGCTGGAACCTTCGGCCGGCGCCGAAGCCGGCTATCTCGATGACCAGTACATCGCGAAGGGCGCGCGCACGGCCAGCCGCGAAGAGATTCTCGCCCAAGCCGACATCCTGATCCAGTTCCGTAGTCTGGGTGCGAATCCGGAAGCCGGCCGGGCCGATCTTCGCTCGATGCGTTCAGGCCAGATCGTGATGGGATTAGGAGAGCCGCTGACCGCAGTTCGCGAAGCAGCGGAGCTGGCGGCCGCGGGCGTGTCGTTTTTCGCGCTGGAGCTGATTCCGCGCACCACCAGGGCACAGAGCATGGACGTGTTGTCCTCGCTGGCGACCATCTCCGGCTACGAAGCTGTGCTGCTGGCCGCCCAGGCGCTGCCGAAAATCTTCCCGATGCTGATGACCGCTGCCGGAACGATTACCCCGGCGAAGGTGTTCGTCATTGGCGCAGGTGTGGCCGGCTTGCAAGCTATCGCCACGGCGCGACGACTGGGCTCGGTGGTCAGCGCCTATGACGTTCGTCCCGCGGTGAAAGATCAGATCGTCAGCGTGGGCGCGAAATTCATCAGCCTGGACGTACAGGCGACGGCCGCCGAGGACAAGGGCGGATATGCCAAAGCGATGGACGAATCGTTTTACCGCCGCCAGCGCGAGCTGATGATGGACGTGATCCGCGAACATGACGTCGTGATCACGACCGCTGCAGTGCCGGGCAAGAAGGCTCCCGTTCTGGTGACCAGGGAAATGGTGGAAGCCATGGCGCCCGGGTCGGTGATCATGGATATCGCTGCGGTGCGCGGCGGTAACTGCGAGCTCACGCGTCCCGGCGAGACGGTGATCCACCACGGCGTCACGATTCTGGGCCCTACCAATTTCGCCTCCATGGCTCCGTATCACGCCAGCCAGATGTTCTCGGCCAACGCAATCACGTTCCTAAAACATCTTATTGGTTTTCTGCCGCTCAGCAGCAGCGTGACCGATGATATCGTCACCGAGACCCTGGTGACCCACGGCGGCGAAGTGGTGAATCCTCGCGTACGCGAGGCTCTCGGCCTGCCTGCACCCGAACCGGTTCCGGCAGGGGCTCAGGGGAAGGTTTCCTAAATGAAGTCCTACGAATTTGGTTTGTACGTCTTCATGCTCGCGGCGTTTCTCGGATTCGAGCTGGTGAAACGGGTTTCCCCGCTGCTGCACACGCCACTGATGTCGCTTTCAAACGCGATTTCCGCCATCGCCGTAGTCGGCGCGATACTGATCACCGGCCAGAAAGACGCCACCACGCTGACCCACGTTCTGGGATTCATCGCGGTGATCTGCGCCACGCTCAATGTGGTCGCGGGCTACCTGATCACCGACCGCATGCTGAAAATGTTCCGCAAGCGGGAGCCTGACAAGAAATGATCGAGAACGTTCTTCCTGGGATTTACCTGCTCGCCTCGGTCGGCTTCATTCTAGCGGTTAAATGGATGAACAACCCGGCCACCGCGCGCCGCGGCGTCATCATCGGCGAGATCGGGATGCTGCTGGCGGTGATCGGGACGCTGCTGCGCCCCGAGGTGGTCGAGTACCGCTGGATTTTGATCGGCCTCGCGATAGGCTCGGCGATTGGCGCGCCCCTGGCCTATCTGATGCCGATGACGGCGGTTCCGCAGCTTACCGCGCTATCGCACGCTTTCGGCGCGCTGGCATCGGCGCTGATCGGCACCGCGGCGTTTTATAAGAATGAGGTCCCACTGGGCTTCCCGATGGGCGCCCTGGTGCTCGAAACGCTCCTGGGCTTTCTGACCACTACGGCTAGCATCATCGCGTTTGCGAAGCTGCAGGAGCTGATGCCCACCCGCCCGATGACATACAAGGGCCAGAACGTGGTCAGCCTCAGCATCCTGGCCGGGGCGATTGTGATCGGCGGCTGGATGGTCGTTTCGCCTGGGCCTGCGTGGGCCTTTCCGGCTTTCATCGCCCTTGCCATGCTGTTCGGCATCATGCTGGTGATTCCGATCGGCGGCGCGGACATGCCCACCGTGATCGCGCTGCTTAATTCCTATGCCGGCGTCGCGGCGGCCGCGATGGGTTTCGTACTGAACAACCAGTTGCTGATCATCGCCGGCGCGCTCAACGGATCGGCCGGTTTGATCCTCTCGATCATCATGTGCAAGGCGATGAACCGCTCGTTTACCAACGTGCTGTTCGGAGCTTTCGGACAATTGGCGACTGGCGCAGCGGCAACCGCGGCCCAGCGGCCGGTCCGGTCGGCGACGCCCGACGAAGCCGCGGCGATTCTGGACTCGGCTCGCAGCGTCATCGTGATTCCGGGCTATGGGATGGCCGTGGCGCAGGCGCAGCACAAGATCCGCGAGCTGTACGATGCCTTGACCAAGCGCGGGATTGACGTGAAGTTCGCGATTCATCCCGTGGCGGGACGCATGCCCGGCCACATGAACGTGCTGCTAGCCGAAGCCGATATTCCCTACGACCGGCTGCTCGAGATGGACGAGATCAACGGCGATTTTCCGAACACCGACGTCGCGCTGGTGATCGGCGCGAACGACGTGGTCAATCCGCTGGCCCGGACCGATAAGACCAGCCCGATCTACGGCACGCCGATTCTGGATGCCGATCGCGCCCACACTGTCATGGTGATCAAGCGCAGCATGAGTCCGGGATTCGCGGGCATCGACAACGAGCTGTACTACATGAACAACACCCTCATGCTGTTCGGCGACGCGAAGAATTTCGTGGCCGGGATCGTGAAGGAACTGGCCGGCTCGCACTAGCCTTGTGGGGCGGGCTTTTAGCCCGACGCAGGTCTGGAGAGCTGCCCCACTGTTCTGCCGAAGCGCTAGCATTATCGTATGGGCAGGCTGGCGCTGATGATCTGCTCGCTGACGGCGATCCTTGTCGCGCAGGGACCCTTCCGGGAGCGGCCGCCGTTCCCGCCCGATATCGTGCCCCCGGAAGTCGTTAAGGGAAGAGACGCCCTGGCCGCGGACCCGCGGCATTACAAGCTGGAGCTTGAAAACGACAGCATGCGCGTGCTGCGCCTGACGCTGAAAGCCGACGAGGTCGTGCCGGTACACGATGATCGGGACGCCCTATTCGTTTGCATTAAGGAGTGCCATATCCGGCTGACCAGGCCCGGCGGCCGCAGCCAGGACATTCATCTGCAAGCCGGTGAGTCGCGCTGGATCTATGGCGATACGCGCTCGGAGAAGAACCTCGGTACGCAGCCCCTCGAAATGTTGGTGATTGAACCCAAGTAACCCCGTATAATGGGGAGTTCATGAAAATCGACATCTTCAATCACATCTTTCCCCAGAACTACTTCGACGAGTACATCGCCGGCCCTAAAGCGCTCCCCGATATCGGCAAACGCGTCCGCAACATGCCGACCATCGTGAACCTGGATGCACGGTTCAAGGTGATGGACGAGTTCGGCGAATACTGCCAGGTGATCTCGCTGCCGGCGCCGCCCATCGAGGCATTCGGCGGGCCGGATAAGACCCCCGATATCGCGCGATTCGCCAACGACGGCCTGGCCGAGCTCACCCGGAAGCACCCCAAGCGGTTTCCGACATTCATCGCGTCGCTGGCTATGAACAATCCCGACGCCGCGACCAAAGAGGCGATCCGCGCAGTCACCGAGCTGGGCGCAGGCGGCGTCCAGATATTCACGAACGTGACCGGCAAGCCGCTCGATGAGCCCGAGTTTCAGCCCTTCTTCGACGAGATGGCCAAACGCGATATCGGTATCTGGATGCATCCGGCGCGCGGTGCAAACGTTCCGGACTACATCACCGAGAAGAAATCGAAATACGAAATCTGGTGGACTCTGGGGTGGCCCTATGAAACCAGCGCGGCGATGGCGCGGATGGTCTTTTCCGGCCTGCTGGACCGGAACCCTGGAATCCGGATCCTCACGCATCATCTTGGCGGCATGATCCCGTATTTTGAAGGACGCGTCGGCTATGGCTGGGACCAGCTCGGCTCACGCACCTCCGACGAAGACTACGTCTCGCTGCTCAAGTCCATGAAGAAACGTCCCGTGGACTATTTCCGTATGTTCTATGCGGATACGGCGCTGTTCGGCGCGGACGCGGCCACCGAATGCGGCTTGAAGTTTTTCGGATTCGACAAAGTTCTATTCGCTTCCGACGTTCCGTTCGAGCCCGCTCCTGGGTTATATATCCGCGAGACCATCCGCATCATCGACGCTCTTGACATCACCAGCGCGCAGCGCGACCAGATCTATCGGAGCAATGCGCTTAAGTTCCTGAAGCCCGCCAAGGCTATGCAGACGGCGTGAATATGCGATACCACACAGCGGCGATATTCTCATTGATCGCTGTCGCGCCTCTTGCGGCTCAATCCTATAAGGCGCCGCGAACCGCCGAGGGCAAACCCGATCTGCAAGGCATCTGGCAGGTGATGAATACGGCCGCGGTCAATCTTGAGGATCACATCGCAGTGCTGGACATGCCGGCGGGGCGCAGCGTCATCGTGGATCCGGCGGACGGCAAGATCCCGTATCAGCCGGCGGCCGCTCAAAAGCAGAAAGAGAATTTCAAGAACCGCGCCAAGGCCGATCTGCTCAACCAGTGTTACATTCCCGGCGTGCCTCGCGTGATGTATCTGCCGTTCCCGATGCAGATCGTGCAGACGCCCAAGTATGTGCTGATCGCGTCGGAATTCGCCCATACGCTTCGCACCATTTATATGGACGGGAGCAAGCATCCCGGTGACGTGGATTTCTGGATCGGCGATTCGCGCGGGCGCTGGGAAGGAGAAACTCTGGTCGTCGACGTAGCCAATCTCAATCCCGAAACGTGGTTTGACCGGTCCGGGAACTTCCACAGCGACGCGCTGCACATTGTCGAGCGAATCACGCGCACGGAGCCCGACATCCTCACCTACGAAGCAACTCTGGAGGACAGCAAAGTTTTCACCCGGCCCTGGACGATCCGGATGCTGCTCTACCGGCATCGGGAACCGAACTTCAAGCTGCTGGAATACGAGTGCAACGCGTATCTCGAGGATGCCGCCAAGGAGAGCCGATGAAACGTGTAAATGCGTTGAACTTGGTAGTGGCATCGCTTACGGCTGCCGCGGTGATGACGTTCGCTCCGGTCCCCGGCGCCGGTCAGGACAAACAAAAAGGCGGTAAAGGGAAAGGCGGGCCGCCGGGCGGCGAGCAGTACGGGCCATATTATGCGGCGCCCGCGACGGCCGGCGAGCCTGTCGGAAAAACGCCGGATGGGCAGCCCGACATGCAGGGTTTTTGGACGCCTCGCTTCAACCAGGCGATTTTCGAAATCCAGGATCATCCCACGGCACAGCCCGGAATCGGCCCCGGCAAAGGCGCGATCGTCGATCCTTCCGATGGCCGGATTCCCTACAAACCCGAAGCTGCGGCCAAGGCCAAGGATCTATTCACGAAGCAGATCTACCTGGAGCCGGAGGCGCACTGTTTCGTCTCAGGCGTTCCCCACGCGGCATACCAGCAGTTCGGCTATCAGATCGTCCAACCGGCCGGGTATGTTCTGTTTCTAACCGAGTACGCGCACACTTTCCGGGCGATTCCCACCGACGGCCGCCCGCACATCTCGCCCAACATCAAGCTGTTTCGCGGCGATTCGGTGGGCAAGTGGGAGGGCGGTACGCTGGTGATCGATACCACCAATCAGAACGGCAAAACCTGGTTCGATATGGCGGGCAATTTCACGACTCAGGCGATCCATGTGGTCGAACGGATCACGCCCGTCGATTCAAACAACATCAGTTATGAGGCTGTTGTGGACGATTCCACCATCTACACGCAACCCTGGAAAATTGCCGGGCAACTCGGCCGGCATCCGGACAGGAATATGGAATTGATGGAGTTCGCCTGCATGGAAGGCAATCAGGACCTGATTCACTACACTGAAGGCGTGGGCGGCAAAGCTAAAGAAAAAGGCCCGCTAACCAAGTAGCGAGTTATTGCAGAATGCTTGCCCGCTTGATGTAATCGAGCTTCGGGAACCGCGGAATCAGGTACGCGTTGGCTCCTTCTTCCACGCCGCCCGGATCGATGAACTTGCCTTGCGGCCGCAGCTCGCCATAGCCCGCGTAGAACCGGTCTACCACATCCATCCCCTCCAGGACCTTTGCGAACGGCACGAATCCTTGTCCATCGAGGATCGCGTTATCGCCTAGGTTGATGAACATCTCCGTGGCGCGCGTGGTCGGACCGGATTGCGCGAAGGCCAGGGTGCCGCGAACATTCTTCTGATTCGGAGGATCGTCGACGATGAAGAGCTTTCGCCAGACGGTGTGGACGTCGTAATCGCGGTGCACGCCGAACTGCGCGATGAAGCCGGGAACCACGCGGAAAAATCGCCCCTGGGTGAAATAACCCATGCGGACCAGCTCGTGAAACCGGTCCACACCGCGCGGCGCCCACGCACGGGTGGCTTCCACGACCACGTCCCCTTGTGAAGTTTCGAACTTCACGCGGAAGACTTCCGGCACCACGATCTTTTCCGCCTTGCGGCAGGCGGCCAAGGGAATCAAGAAAAGAGAAACCGCCAGGAGAATTGCAATCGTCCCGGCTCGCATGGCGTGGTTTACTTCTTGACGTCCAGCAGCTCGATTTCGAAAATCAGTGTCGCGCCGCCGGGAATCTGGGGAGGAACGCCGCGCTCGCCGTAGGCTAGATTCGCAGGACAAACAAGCTGGGATTTCCCGCCCACCTTCATCTTCTGGACGCCTTCGGTCCAACAGGGAATCACCGCGTTCAGCGGAAACTCGGCGGGCTCATTCGTTTTGTAGGAGCTATCGAACTCCGTCCCATCAGTGAGAGTGCCGCGGTAGTGGACTTTTACGGTGTCAGTCGCCTTGGGTGAGGCACCGCTGCCGGGTCGGATCTCGCGATATACCAGGCCACTTGCAGTTTTTTGCGCCCCGGCTTCCGCCGCGGCTTTTTCGAGAGAGTTAGGTTGTTGTGAGCAGGACATGAGCATGACCGCCGGGAATAAAATCAGGAGACTGCGCATAAGGCTCGCCGCTTACGGATTAATTGCCAGCAGCTCCACCTCAAAAATCAGCGTCGCGCCGCCGGGAATCGACGGGTTGCCGGTGTCTCCGTAAGCGATTTCAGAAGGGCACACCAGCCTCGACTTGCCGCCGACCTTCATCCGCTGCACGCCTTCGGTCCAGCACGGAATCACACCGTTTAGCGGGAATTCGGCCGGCGCGTTTCGCTTGTAGGAACTGTCGAACTCGGTCCCGTTGACCAGCGTGCCGCGGTAGTGAACTTTCACTTTGTCGGTCGCTTTCGGAGAAGGACCCGTGCCGGCGGCCAGTTCGCTATACACCAGACCGCTGGGAGTGCGCGTCGCTCCGGGCTCGGCCGCAGCCTTAACCAGGTAGGCCTTGGATTTTGTCTTTTCCTGCGCTGCCACGCGAGCCGACCGAGCCGTCGCGAGGCCATTAATCTTCGGCGCCCATGTGCTCAGCTCGATGGCCGGCTTGCCAGCCGCGGCGTCGGTCATAGCCTGCTTAACGATCTCGAGCTCCGCACGCGAAAGGTCCAGTCGGGAAATCTGTTGCGCGATGGAGAGCCCGAGTGCGTAGACGGTTTTTTGGTCGTCGGTGGTCAATGCTCCTGGCGCGGCTGCGGGCGCCTTGGCCTTCGCCGCGGATTTCGCCGCTGTGGGCGCTTTGGTTTTAGCATCGGTCGCTGGGGTTGCGGCCTTGGGCGCCGGAGCTGGAGACTTAGGGGCTGGCGTCTGGGCCATCAGAATCGCCGAAAAAAGGAACAGGAATGCACGCATTTTTACAGGGTAACATTGGAGGACAATAAGACCGATGCGTTGTCTCACACGGCTAGCTGTCGCTTGGGTTATGGGGTGCTGCACTCTGCTGCCAGGGCAGGATTCCGCCGCCAATGGCAAGAAGCTCTTCTCGAAATACGGATGCTACGAATGCCACGGTACCCAGGGGCAGGGGACCACAGCGGGAGCGCGCCTCGCTCCCAAGCCGATCGCGCTGCCGGCGCTGATCGCCTACGTACGCCGTCCCTCGGGACAGATGCCGCCCTACACCGGCAAAGTCGTTTCGGACGCCGAACTGTCCGATATCCGCGCGTATCTCGCTTCCATTCCTGAACCGACGCCCGCCAAGAGTATCCCGCTCTTGAATCAGTAGGGCGCTACTTGTTATTGCGCGGGGGAATCGTCCACAGATACAGCTTCCGGCTGAAATAGCCTTCATCGCCGGTGTCCACTGTGAACTCCTTCTCGGGCTTCCAGTCACCCATATCGAAGGTGTTGGAAACCACGCGGGTTCCCGGCCGGAGCTCCGCCAACAGCTTGGGACGAAGGCGGGCGTTCACGCTCGATAAAAGAAACAGCGTCACCACGCTGGCCTCGCGGATATTGGCCTTGAACAGGTCGTTTTCCTCGAACCGGACCAGTTGTTCCACACCCGCGTTCTTCGCGTTTTCGTTGGCTTCCCGGATACGCTGCGGATCGATGTCGATCCCCACCCCGTGCGCGCCGTAGAGTTTGGCGGCAGTGACCACGATGCGTCCATCTCCGCAACCCAGGTCGTATACCACGTCATCGGCCGTTACGCCCGCCAGCTTGAGCATGGCTTCGACCGCCACCTGGGTGGTGGGAACGTAAGGAACCTCGGGTGCTTGCCTGGCTTGCTGAGCTTGCTGGGCAAGAGCGCTCGAAATCAGCAGGAATGCGGAAGTCAGGATAGGCTGAGTTCGCATAGGGGATCGCATAATTTACCTCCAGGTGACCCGAGTTGGTAACGGTCTACACAAAAACATACTTTCGTCCGATTAGATGCCCGTTCGAGAACAATTGTTTAGGTCACAATAGTAACGAGGGAGCACTACCGTGAATCTGGCGGGGTTTTTTGGCTGGCCAACCCGGCTGAACGGGTCGGGACCTCGCAATCCCTCGCGTGCCGCGCGCAAGGCCATCTTGCTCTGCCGGAACCTGTTGTCGGAGCGCGGCGAAGTTTCCGGCACGCGTCTGGCCGGCGAAGCGCTGGCAGCCTATCAAGCGCTCGACGAGGCTTCCCGTTCAGGATTCTTCGACCTGCTGGTCCAGGAGTTCTCTCCCGATCCCGAGCGAGTCGGACGCGCCGGCGACGCCTATCGCGCCCACCCCACCCCTGAGAATTTGCTGCAGTTGCAGGCTTCGGTCGAATCGCCCCGCGAGGAGCTGTTCCGTCGCCTGAACCTGGCGCCCGGCGGCATGCGGGTGCTGGTGGAATTGCGCGGCCGGCTGCAGCGGAAGCTGGATCAGAATCCGCAGTGGGAACCGGTGGTGGCGGATCTGGAGCGCTTGCTGATCGACTGGTTCAATCGTGGATTCCTGGAGCTGCGGCGGATCGACTGGCGCACCTCGGCGCTGGTGCTGGAGAAACTAATCCGCTACGAGGCGGTGCATGAGATCCAGGGCTGGAACGATTTGCGCCGCCGCCTGGAAGCCGATCGCCGTTGTTATGCGTTTTTTCATCCGGCGCTGCCGGACGAGCCCATTATCTTCATCGAAGCGGCGCTCACCCGGGGGATCAGCGAAAAGGTGCAGCCGCTGCTCGATCCCGACTCGCCCGTTCTGTCGCTGGAATCGGCGGACTGCGCGATGTTCTATTCCATCACCAACTGTCAGGAAGGATTGCGCGGCGTACCGTTCGGCAGTTTCCTGATCAAGCAGGTGGTGGAGGACCTGGGCCGGGAACTCCCGCGCATCCGGAAATTCGCGACGGTTTCGCCGGTTCCGGGTTTTCGAAATTGGCTGGCGGCGAATCCCGACCTGGCGGACCTGCGGACCAAACTGGATCGTCCCAAGTGGTGGGAGAACCACGCGCTCTCCGAAGAGCTCCGCGAGGAACTGGTTCCCTTGTGCGCGCGCTATCTCCTGCAAGCTAAGAATGGCCGCGAGCCGCTCGATCCGGTGGCGCGCTTTCATCTCCGCAATGGAGCGCGGCTGGAGCGAATCAACTGGCTGGGCGATACCTCGGCTGCGGGCATGCAGCGTTCCGCGGGTCTGATGGTGAACTATTTCTACAGGTTTAGTGATCTGGAAAAGAATCACGAAACCTACACCCGCGAGTACCGGATCGTGGCGGATTCTGAGATCGAATCGCTCGCCAGACGCAAGCCGGCGCGACCCGCCACCCCTGCGAGTGGCAAGCAGCTGCCCGCGTAGTGTCACAATCGTTTGACCTGTGATATCCTGCTAACCCCGAGGATCCAAAACATGAAAAACCTGGCTGTTCGGCTCGCCCCGCTTGCGCTCGCGATGTTGCAATTCGGCTGCACGCAGGCGCCGCCGCCCGCGCCGCCCGACACCCGCGCCGCTGACGAGAAGACCATCCGCGACATGGAGACAGCATGGGTGAAGGAATTCAACGCAAAAGATATGGACAAGATCGTTGCCCATTATGCGGACGATGCCACTATCGTCCTGGCTAACGCCCCCACTATGGTCGGAAAGGATGCCTTTCGAGCCGGCATGAAAGATTTCCTGGCCGACCCCAAGTTCGCTCTGGATCTGCGAACCGTCAAAGTCGAGGTGTCGAAGGCCGGCGACTTAGCCTATTCGCAAGGTACCTACTCCGTCACGGCCACCGACCCGAAGACCAAGAAGATCATGAGCGAAAAGGGCGGGTACGTCGAGGTGTATAAGAAACAGCCCGACGGCTCCTGGAAAATCGTGGAAGACATCAACACCCCCGAGGCTCCCGCCGCCCCCACGAAGTAGTTTTTTCCGTGCGATATGATACCACGCGATGAGAGCGAAGCTGGTGGCGATGGGAGCCGTTCTGTTTCTGGGCGCGGCGGCGTTAACGATGCGCGCGGCCGAACCCGAATGGAGCCCCGCGAACCTCAACAAGGCGTGCGATCGGGCTTGCTTGGTCGCCATCATGGACCGTTACATGGACGCCCTCTACAAGCACGATCCCAAGGCAGTCCCCACGCTCGCGAAGGACTACCGGATGACCGAGAACACCGGGGTCATGGAAGTGGGCGAAGGCGTACTGTGGCGCAATCGCCTCCAGCCGACGCCGTTCAAGATTTACATCGTCGATCCGGTATCGGGGCAGGTGGCTCAGCAAGGACGCCTCCAGGTCACGGGCGGCCGGGGCGGACCGAGTGACCGGCTGTTCGTAGTTCGGCTCAAGGTAGATCGGGGCGAGATCCAGGAGATCGAGCAGCTCTGGGCTTCAGGAATCAATGCGGCGGCGCTTCCGCTCCTGACCACGCCCCCGCCGATTCTGACCACCGACGTCCCTCCGGCGGAGACGATTTCGCGCGATGCGATGCTGCGCGTCGCTAGCTCCTATTTCGACGCCCTCGAGGGTGATAACGGCAAGATCGCGGCCTTCGCTCCGGATTGCGTGCGGAACGAAAACGGATATCAAACGGTGGACAATCCGCCGCCTGGGGGCCGCAACATGCCGGGTCCGAACATGCCTACCGATCCCGAGGCTCTGCGGTTCAGTATGTTGAGCTGCGAGCAACAGATCAGCGAGAAGACCTTTGCCTACATGAAGCACATTCGTCCGCGGCGGGTGCTGATCCTCGACGAGCAGAAGCAGATCGTCGGTACCTTCCCGCTGTTCGTTCACGATGGGACGCGAAGGGGTGCTCCTCCGGATGCGCCTCCAGGGATGCTGCAAAATCTCGTAACAATGGAGACGTTCGGCGTTCGCGGCGGCCAGATCCACAACGTAACCGTAATGCCGTTCGTCACGATTCCCTACGGGCTGGGGAACGGCTGGACGCCGGGCTCCGGAAGATAAACCCTAACATAGTGTCGAGAGGAGTCTCGACACGGCACGCAAGAGTGCGTGCGCCACGTTAGCCCTACTTCTTCGCGGTAGTCGCCACCGGACCCGCTGCGCCCTTGGTTGCGGAATCCCAGTGCTCGACGATCTTGCCATTCACGATCCGGAACATATCGAACCAGGTTGTTGTGTACTTCTTCCCCTTGGCTGAAGGATCATCGTACTCTCTAACAAACGATAGCGTCACGTAGTCGCCTTCGGCCTGAATCGCCACCAGACCCGGAAGCGTTTCAGGTATCGGCGGCAGCTCCTTGGGCATGATCGCGTTGAAGTAGGCTTTAAAGCCCGCCATGCCTGTTTCGGCATTGGGGTTGTGCTGCATGTAATCAGCCGTCATGTATTTGTCAGCCTGGTCCAGGCGGAATCCGCGCAGCACGACGCGAAAAAAGTCATACGCGACCTTCTTGTTCGCCGCGAGCTTCGGATCGCTGCTCTTGAGCATGGCGGCCTGATCCTTGCCCGGCACTACGGGCAGCGCCGCGAATATAGGCACGCTCAACGCGGCCAGCATCACTGTGTAACCAAATACGTTCATGTTTGTTTCTCCTTAAGAAATGGCGTTACTTACCCACCAGGTGCCGGACGTCTACGTTGTTCTCCTGGCAGATGTACTCGAACAGCTCCCCGCCGGGGACAAACGGGATCAGATAGCTGGTGGTCCACGGCTTGGCGTAGGCGCCGGGATCGTCGATCGTCACCTCGTAGCGCATCGAAAGCTCATTGAGCCGCGTGAACTTCTCGATCACGTGCAGTTGTTCCGTATGCGTGTGGCCATCCTGGTCGAGCCAGGTCCGGTCATTGAACCCAATCACATCCGTGACCAGGGTGTCGCCTTCCCAATGACCGATCGCATCTCCCAGATAAGTAGGATTGGGGTCCTTGGCATGCGGCCGGCCGTCAGTGTAAACGACTCGCCAAACGTGCGCGGCGCCTTCGAAGATGAAGATCACACGATCGGGCTGCTGAAAGATCTGGAACGGAAAAGGAGTCGCGTACATGCGCGGGATGCCAGGAGGCAGACACAGCGCCTCCGGATCGTCCTTCGATAAGTTCGCCTGATGTGTATCGTAAAGCTTTTTCGTTTCAGGCTTAAACGGAATATCGATCAGCTTCTCCACCGGCGACCGGTTCGGCCCACCCGTGCCGGTTCCCGAAAGATTCACGATGGTTCTGGGATTCCACGCGCCCTTGCCGTTCCCAAGATCCGGTTTGCCGTCGGCAAGTCGCGGCGTGGGTTTCGGATTGGCTGCGGCCGCACGTGGAACGTCGTTCAGCCGTCCGCCGATTCCCCCTTGCGCGACCAATTGGATGGGGATAGAAGCACTCAGCAACGCTACCAGGATCCACGTGGGCATAGCGTTTCTGATGATAGCCTATGTGGGAGGCGATCGAACATTCGACGATGGGAGTTCGGGCTGATTCCGCTGGCGTACGATGGCCGCCTCCGGCTGTCTTCGCGGCCGGCTTGCTCGCCGGTTGGTTGCTGACTACCTGGTTTCCGACTCCGTACCATGCGCCGGTAGTATCGCGCGCTGTAGGCGGGACTCTGATGGCCGTGGGTGGGCTGCTGGCGTTTTCAGCGGTCTACAATTTCGGCCGGAAAGGGACGAATCTGCGGCCCGATCGGCCCAGCTCTGCGCTGGTAGTCGCCGGTCCATATCGATTCACCCGCAATCCGATGTACCTGGCGCTCACGATCTTCTATCTGGGAGTAGCTGTGCTGATGCAATCCGTGTGTGCGGTTCTCCTGCTGCCGTTTGTGCTATTCGTGATTCAACGCAAAGTTATCAGGCGAGAGGAAGCCTACCTGGAGCGCCGCTTCGGAGCCGCCTATACGCGCTACCAGAGCGAAGTTCGCCGTTGGCTTTGATGGTGGGCGCGCAGGGATTCGAACCCCGGACCCCCTCGGTGTAAACGAGGTGCTCTAACCAACTGAGCTACGCGCCCTCTTGGCTATTCTAGCGATTACTTCAATTGGGCTGTTTTTACGCCGGCCTTGGAATCGCACCAGGCGATCCAGGTTTCGTTGCCCGATCGCACCAGCTTGGGATAACCAAGGCTCGCGCGGGAGCCTTCAGCGACCTTAATTACGGGTCCGGCTACACCGGCGGGCGATACGGCGCGGACCAGAGCGCTAGCTGAACCGGCGCTCTCTTCAATCCAGGAGACGAACGCGCCGCCGTCGCTGTTCAGGGCGGTGGAGGCATAACCGAGAGTATCTCCGGTGCTCACCTTCGTCGGTTTGGTGAATGTCGCGCCTGCATCCGAAGAGAAGACGAGTTGGATTCGGGGAGAATCGTCCGCCTCCGTGTACCAGGCGATCGCAACGCGATTATCCTTTGCTGCCGCTGACGCGGCGTTGACCGGGCACGCATTGATTTCCCACTTGTCAGCGTTCAGGATCTTGGACGCCGACCAGCGCCCATTTTCAAACCGAAGGACGGCGATATCGCGGATGTCCTTGGGCGTGTGGTCGCGATAGGCCACCAGCAGCCCTTTCGCGGTTTTCACGACAGAGGTCGGGCAGCAGGAGCAGGTGTCGGAATCGAGCTCTTCCTCTTTGATCTCTTTTCCATCGGCGCCGACGATGGTCCGCATCAGCGAGACCGGGCCATCTTCGCCCTTGAGCGCCTGCAGCCACAGAATGGACGCTTCGCGGGGGCCGCTATCGACCATGGAAGCTAATCCATGCTGAACAGGGCTGTGGTCGTGATGAGCCATTACAGGCTCAGTCCAACGGATTCCGTCGCGCGAGCTCGAAACAAAGATGTCTTCGGCGTCGCTGGAATCTTTTCCCTTTTCAACCCAGTGGGCGAGCAAAGTGCCATCGCTCAGGCTGACCAGTTCGGGCACTTCCGCCGGATGACGCCAGAAGCGGCGACCAGCGGTTATCGTGCGCGCTTCCGACCACGCAGATCCGCGACGCACGGCGTATCGCAAGGTGTATGAGCCGCCTTTCGAGGGCTCTACCCAGCTCAGAAGGGCGCTTCCGTCCGCGGCCACGGCCCAGTTGGGCTGGATGCTGCCCGGAACGGCCGGGTTCGGGATCGCAACTGGCTTGAGCGCCTGCGCGAATCCGCATGCGGCCAATGCGAGGAGAAGCAGACAACAGGAACTCTTCATGGGGTCCTGCGAACGATTCTACCAGTTGCCGCGAATTCAGAAGATCAGCTTCAAAGCGAGCTGGAGGTTGCGGTTCTCGATCCTGCCGTTTTCGACGGAATCGGTGTACGCCGTAGTGTCGTTGCGAAGGCCGCGGATGGCGGTCACGATATGCGATCCGACCGGCATCGAGGACACCTCGGTATTGCTATACACCAAATAGAGATTCGAATGATTGAACAGGTTGAACGCTTCGCCGCGCAACTGAAGCCGGATACGCTCGTTAATCGCGAACGTCTTGTAAGCTCCGATCGAGAATTTCCAGACGCCGGGCGTGCGGAAAACATTACGGCCCGTCATACTGCCTGGGAACGGTCCGAAATCCGAACTGCCGGTCAACGGATTCACGTAGGTGCTGTCCGGCGTACCCAGATTCAGATAATTGAACTCGTTCGGATTGGCGGTAGGAATATCGGTGTAGCGGGTCTGAAAAGGAGTCGAGAACATTACACGAGGGCATAGAGCCTGGGTTTCATTCGTGCAATCCCAGACGGTGAAGGGCGTTCCCGTCCTGGCTGTGAAGATCGGAGCGAACGACCAACCGCCGGCTACCAAATCCATGACGCGGGACGCTTTGATCGACGGCGATTCGTAAACCGCCGCCAGCGTGTAGCGGTGACGCACGTCAAAATCGGAGCTGCCTCGATCGAGGCCGGGATGAAGAGGATCCAGCAAACCCAGGTTCTGCTGCCCTTCCAGATCAGACGTGAACGTACTGCTGTTCTCGTCGATGGCGTGCGACAAGGTGTAGGTGGTCTGCAAGGTCAGGCCGTAACGCCGGAAGTTCCTCAGGGTCAGCCTCACCGTGCCACCGTTGTACAAAGACGAGCCGCCGTTGGTTCGGAAATTGACCAACGAGTACTGATTATTGATTCGCGTGGTTGGTCCACCGGTTCCGGCGTAGACGATCGCCGAACCGCCCATATTCAAGCGGTCGATGGTGTAGAGGTTCACGCCGTGGCTCCCGGAATACTCGACCGAGACAACCGCGTCAGGTGTCAGTTGCCGTTCGATGGCGACGCTCCACAGATGCGCATAGGAGGTTGTGATATTCGGATCGATGGCTCGCAAGGATACCGGCGGCAACGCCTTGGTGCCGGTGGTTCCAGCCAGCGGACCGGCGTTGTCGGTAGTTAACGGGATTACAGGAAGGTCGGTGCCGGCCGTGAGCGCGATCACACCGTAGTTGGGCGGATTCTGAATCACGTTAAACGTGACGTTGTTGAAATTCCGCTCGTAGCCGATGCTGTAGCCGCCGCGAAGTGCGGTTTTGCCGTCGCCGAAAATATCCCAGGCGAAACCCGTGCGCGGAGCGAAGTTATCCCAGTCCTTCCTCCACAAGCCGCCAATCGGGCTGTTAGGAGATTGCAGAACCTGGCCAGTTCCCGACTGAAGCTCAATATTGGCGCCCGGCCCCGGAAAGAAGTTGGAATCGAGCCTGGGATCCTTGTTGGCCTGAGGACCGTAATAGTCCCAGCGAAGGCCCAAGTTCAGGGTCAAGTGCGGCGTCACCTTCCAACTGTCCTGCACATAGAGGCCTGCTTCGTGGAATCGATTGCTGCGGCTAAAGCTCGGGGGGCCGACGGGCAACGTAAGGGTGCAATCGGGAGTCACGACGCTACCATGGCAGGGGAACTTTCCCTGCGGAAAGATCGCTGCCTGGAAGTCGTGCAATTGTCCCATGACCAGTCCGTTCACGGCCGTTGGAATGTTGGTTCCGAGTGCTTCTACGGCCTCCTGGTACGCTCCAAAGGTACGGTTGTCCTGAAAATACGTGTATTGGCCGCCCACGCTCAGGGTGTGATTCCCAAGCGTGTAGTGGAAATCCTCCAGCACAGTCGCGAAGTTCTGCGGACCGCCGAAGGGTACGGCGTTGCCGGGCGTATTGGGAGAGTAGCCCGGATAGAGGATGTTGGAGTTTCCCAGTTGGAGGGTCGTGTTCAGATTCGTGTACAAGGTCGGAACGACGGGCCTTGCTCCTAGCGGCTGAACGTCGCTGATCCGGTTGAAGCTCAGCTTAGTTTGGCTGACGGCTTTGGGAGAAAGGATCCGCGTTATGGAAACCGCGTAGCCACGGTTCACTTGAAAATCGGCCGTGTCAAAGCCCACATAGGGGCTGTTGGTCTGTGTGCCGGGGAAAGTATCCAGCGTGAATCCTGCGAACCGGAAATAGATTTGCGTTTTGTCGCTGGGGTTGTAATCCACGCGGCCGACCACGAGCCAGGTGTTTTGAGGATCGCCGCCGCCAGAATCCGCCGGAACGTTGTATGCGACTTTCTGATAGATCGGAGTGCTGGCGGGAATGGCTGTGCAAGGTCCCGTAGTGCAAACCTCACCGCGAGAGAAGGTCTGAATCCCCACGGCATTCGGTTTCAGTTGGCCGAATTGCTGGAAAAACTGTTGCGTGTTCGGCGCCGATGCCGCGATCAACTGCGGCGTGGCGACGACTCCCGTTTGGGTGGCGGCGCTCCGGACCCGAATCCATTCCGTATTGTTGAACACGAACAGCTTATCTTTGAGAATCGGCCCGCCGAGCGAGTAGCCGAACTGGTTCCGCACGAATACCGGCTTTTTGATCCCTATCGAATTGTTCTCGAACGTGTTCGAAGCAAAGTCGGACACACGGTTGAATTCGTAGACGGTGCCGTGATAGTCGTTCGTTCCGCGCCTGGTGGCGACGTTGATCACGCCTCCGGCCGCCCGGCCATATTCCGCGGTGAAGTTGTTCGTCAGCACGCTGAACTCGTCTACGGAGTCGAGCGGAATTTTGATGCCGATGTCGCCCGCGAATTCGTTGTTGTTCGGCACGCCATCCAGCAGCAGGTTGGTGGATGTCGCGCGGAGCCCATTGATGGCTACGCCTGCGCCGCGTCCGCCGGGGTCGCCGTCAGAGACGTTGCCGGCAGTCTGCACCAGGTCGTATGGATTCCTGGTCAGAGTCGGCAACTCCCGAATCTCCTGGCCCGAAAGTGTGTGGCTCAACGTCTGCGTCTCGGTATTGATCTGGACGATGTTGCCCACTACCTCGACGACGGTGCTGGTCTGTCCAAGCGTGAGCTTAATGTCCACGCCAATGGTCCCGCCTACGGGAACGACTACCCGCTCCTTCACCGTTTGAAATCCCGGAGCAGTCGCGGTCAGGTCGTATACGCCTGGAAGCAGATTGGAGATTACATAAGTGCCGTTGTTCGTGGAGGTCGTGGATCGACTGGTATTCGTCGTGGCCTCCGTAGCCGTAATCTTGGCAGCAGCGACCACCGCGCCGGCCGGATCGAGGACGGTACCGGTGATTTGTCCAGTTTCGGCTTGACCGAACAGTGGCGCCGTTGCGCACGCCAAAAGCATCCCTAGAAGCAAACGTTTTGGAACTGCCATATCGAGACCTCCCCTTGTGCAGTCTTGCGAGGCTGCCTGTACAACAAATCAGATATTCGATGTAAGGTTTTGTCCCATCTTTCTATGCGGGCATCGGCGGCCCGGCGAACACCAGGAGAAGCGGCTGATCGGCGTATGCGGAGGGGTGATTGGGAGGGTGTATACTAGCAATAGGGACGAGCAGTGGAAGTGGGCGAAAGCCCACTTTTTTATTGGTCGCCGCCGGGGAATGAAACATGGCGGATAGGACGGCCATCATAGAAAAAGTGCGGGAAATCACTGAGCGGGTGGGCGCCGACACGGGTCTGGAAGTCGTTGACGTCCAGATGCTGGGCGGCGGCGGAACCCGGGTCCTGCGCATTTTCATCGACAAACCGGAGGGTGTCACGCACGCCGACTGCGAGCGGATCTCGCAACACGTGGGGACGATCCTGGATGTCGAGGATGTGATTCCGGGCGGACGGTACACGCTCGAAGTCAGCTCACCCGGTGTGGAGCGGAAGCTGGCCAAGCCGCAGGAGTTTGAGCGGTTTGTCGGCCACAAAGTAAAGGTCATCCTGCGCCAGCCCGTGGAAAATCAGCGGCAGTGGATCGGAGCGCTGCGCAGTTTCACCGAAGGAATCATCACACTCGAACCTTCTCCTGGAAAGAGCATTCAGTTCCCCCTGGAACTGGTGGAGAGGGCCAATCTCAAGTTCGAGTGGTAATTCGCTGACATCGGAGTAATCACTGACATGACCAGCCTGGGAAATATTTATCAGTCCATCGAAATCCTGAGCAAGGAGAAAGGGATCGATCCGCAGATCATCCGGGATGCGGTGAAGGACGCCATGCTGGTGGCCGCTCGCAAACATTTTCACGCGAACGAAGAACTGGTTGCGGAAATGGAAGAGGGCACGGGAGCGCTCCAGATTTTCGGGGTGAAGCGGGTGGTGGATCCGGTCACCGATCCGGATAAAGAGATATCGCTGGACGAAGCCAGGGGACACAATCCGGCTGTGGACATCGGTGGAGAAATCCGCTTCGCCAAACCCCTGGACGCGCTGGGGCGGATATCCGCCCAGACCTTCAAGCAGGTGATTCTGCAAAAGGTGCGCGAAGCCGAGCGCGAGAATATCTACTCGGAATTCTCGGGCCGCGTCGGCGAGCTGGTGACTTGCGTGGTCAAGCGCCTGGAGGGTCCGGATCTGGTGGCAGACCTGGGCAAAACGGAAGCCAGGATTCTCAAGAAAGAACAATCGCGTCTGGAAAGTTTCAGTGTAGGAGACCGCATCCGTTGCGTGATTCGCAGCGTCGAAAAAGCCGGCAAGAACGCAGGCGTAATCGTTTCCCGCGCGGCTCCCGAACTGGTGATGCGCCTGTTCGAGCAGGAAGTTCCCGAGATTTACGACAACACCGTGGTCATCAAAGGTTGCGCCCGGGAAGCCGGTGAGCGGACCAAGATCGCCGTGTCCAGCCGCGACCGCGACGTAGATAGCGTAGGCGCCTGCGTCGGCATGAAAGGCATGCGCGTGCAGTCGATCATCCGCGAATTGCGCGGGGAAAAAATCGACATCATCGAATACAACGACGATCCGGTGGTGTTCGCCACTCACGCGCTGAGCCCGGCCAAGATCTCGCGGGTCAGCATTCTGGACCCCGTCGACAAGCACATGGAAGTGATTGTCGATGACAGCCAGTTGTCGCTGGCCATCGGCAAGAAGGGCCAAAACGTGCGTCTGGCGGCCAAATTGCTTGGATGGCGTATCGATATCAAGAGCGAGGAAGAGAAACGCCAGGAAGTGGAGTCGCAGATGGCGGCCCTGGTGGTTCCGGGGGCCCCCGTTTCGGTGCTGATTGACCACGGGATCACCGATAAGCTGCTCGAAAAGCTGATGGAAGCGGGCGTAGGCACGGTCGAGAAGCTGGGCGGGATGACTCCGGAGCAACTGGAAGAAATTCCCGGCATCACCGATGAGATGGTGGAAAAAATCCAGGACGCAGTGGTGAGCTACTACGGACAATTTGAATCGGGGGGTGAGGCAGATGGGGCGCCCGCCGAACCGGCTGCAGCCGTGGCGGAGCCCCGGGAGCAATCTGATACGATAGAAATTGTAGAGTCCCCGGCAGGCGCGGAGGCTCTGGATAAGGAGCAGGCTTAAATCTGACAACCCCGGTGTCGGAATTGGACGGCGGGGCACACAGTATGACGAAAATCCGTATTAACGAGCTGGCACGCGAGCTCGAGGTCAAACCGAACGTGATCCTCGACATGCTGCCGGAGCTGGGCGTCGCCGAGAAGAAAACCCACTCCAGCTCGATCGATGAACCTGTTGCGATCGAGGTGAAGCGCCGGCTGACGTCAGAATCCAACGGATCGCCTCGCTCTGCGTCTCCTGAAGCGGAAACGGCGGAGCGCGTAGCCGAGACTGCGCCTTCGCCCGAGCCGTCCCGTGCGCCCGTGGCTCCCAAGCAGGAACCGGTGGTGGAGGCTTCGCAACCGGCCCGTGAGACTCCGGGCGAGGCTCCGCCTCCTGCCGTCACCCGATCGGCTCCGCTGCGTCCGCCGCTAGCATCGGGACAAGGCTCCGGCCAGCCCTCAGCTCAACCGGCGATGCCCTCGGCCCCGCCGCGCGGAATTCCGATTCCGGCTCGGCCCGCTCCGCCGGCCCCCAGGCCAGGTCAGATTCTTTCCGGTCCACGACAACCCTTGCCGAGCCCCCCGGGCGAAGCAAGGATCCAGCATGAAGCAGCTCCCGCGGCACCGCGGGCTCCTCTGCAAGGATCCGGTGCGGGAGTAGTTCCCAGCATGCCGGCGCCGCGTCCCATGCCCAGGCCAGCAGCTCCTCCCGCTGCGACTATCTTGCCGGGAGCTCCCATGGGCGGCGGTAGTCCGCTGCGGCCTCCCGCAAAACCGAATCTTGCCGGACAGCCGGCGGCGCGGCCGATCGTTCCGCCGCGTCCGGATTTAGTTGCGAAGCTGACTAGGCCGCCAAGCGCGGCCGCTCCGGGATTGCCTCGGCCGGGGATGCCGACGCGCCCCGCGAGCCCCGTGCCCGGGCAGCCTATTTATCGTGGTCCGGTCCGTCCCGGCCAGCCGCTTATGCGGGCTCCGGGCCAAGGCCCCTATCCCGGCGGAGGCGCCGGAGGCCCCGGTGGACTGCGCGGGCGTGGCCGTCCGATGCATCCGACTTCTCCGCTGCGCGCGGAACCCGCCGCGATGCCCGCGGATCCGGGACGCCGCCATGCGATCAAGCCTGGATCCCGCGACCGTCGTCGCGATGTAGAGCAGGAAGAGGGTCGTCTACGCCCGGTTTCGCGGAAGCAGCAGGCGTTTGAACCGCCGCCGATCGATCGCGAGATCACCATTGCCGAAGGCGTTACCGTCAAGGAGCTCTCAGAAAAGCTCGGCATCAAGGGCAACGTCGTCGTGAAGCGGTTGCTCGAAAGAAAGATTTTCGCCACCATCAATCAGACCCTGGACGTGAAGCTGGCCGAGGAGCTGGCGCGCGACTTCGGAGCTTCCACCAACAAGGTGAGCTACGAAGAAGAAACCACGCACGAAATTCAGCAGGCGGAGATCGATGACGACCGGGTGAGACGCGCCCCGGTAGTAACGGTGATGGGCCACGTCGATCACGGAAAGACTTCGCTGCTCGACGCTATCAGGCTGGCCAACGTTGCGGAAAAAGAAGCCGGCGGTATCACCCAGCATATTGGCGCGTATCGCGTGGAGAAGAACGGCCGCAAGATCGTGTTTATTGACACCCCGGGCCATGAAGCGTTCACCCGCATGCGAGCCCGCGGAGCCAAAGTTACTGACATCGTGGTTCTAGTGGTAGCCGCCGATGACGGCGTGATGCCGCAGACGCTCGAAGCCATCGACCATGCCCGTGCGGCGAAGGTTCCGATCGTCGTTGCGATCAACAAAATCGACAAGGGCGACGCGCAGCCGGAGCGGATCAAGCAGCAGCTCGCCGACCGCGGCCTGCTGGCCGAGGACTGGGGCGGGGACGTCGTAATGGTTCCGGTATCGGCCCGAGCCAAGACGAACCTGGATCTGCTGCTCGAAATGATTCTGCTGGTGGCCGACATGCTGGATCTCAAGGCCAATCCGGGGCGGCCCGCCATGGGCAACGTGCTCGAAGCTAAGCTCGACCGCGCGCGCGGTCCGGTGGCGACGGTTCTGGTGCAGAACGGCACGCTCAGGGTAGGCGATCATTTTATCTGCGGCTCGGTGTTCGGAAAGGTCCGCGCGATGTTCGACGACCGCAGCGAGCCGATTCGCGAAGCTGAGCCTTCGACTCCCGTCGAAGTATTGGGTCTGGATGCGGTTCCGGAAGTGGGCGATACGTTCCAGGCAGTTACGGACACAGCCAAAGCGAAGCAGATCGTGATGTACCGCGAGGTGAAGGCGCGCGAGCAGTCCATGGCGCGCAGTTCCCGCCTGACCCTGGATCAACTGCACGATCAGTTGAAAGCAGGCGAGGTCAAGGACCTCAACATCATCCTCAAGGCCGACGTGGGCGGCACGGCCGAGGTGCTCTCCGATACCTTACAGAAGCTTTCCACCGATAAGATCAAGATTCGCGTGCTGCGCGCGGCGGTGGGAGCGATCACCGAAAGCGACGTCCTGCTGGCGACCACTTCGGAAGCAATCATCATCGGCTTCAATGTCCGGCCGGAGCGCAATGCACAGGCTCTGGCGGAGCAGGAAAAAGTCGACATCCGGAACCATACCATCATCTATGAGCTGGTGGACGAGATGAAGCGCGCCATGACCGGCCTGCTGGACCCGGTGTTCAAGGAAGTTTACAAGGGCCGGGCGATTGTCCGCGAGGTGTTCCGTATCAGCAAGGTCGGCGCAGTGGCCGGCTGCATGGTGAACGACGGCGTGGTTACACGTAACAGCGAAGTGCGCCTGCTGCGTGACAACGTGGTGATTCACACCGGCAAGATCTCCTCGCTCAAGCGCTTTAAGAACGATGCCAGCGAAGTCAAGACCGGCTTCGAGTGCGGTATTTCCATCGCCAACTATAACGACCTGAAGCCGGGCGACGTGATTGAAGCGTTCGCTACGGAGCGCGACGACGCCGCTGCTGTGGCGTAGCCGCTCTTGTGCCCGCGGTCGGCGTCATCACCTTTGAATTGCGCCTGGAAGGCTCGCACTCTCTCAAAGACAAACGTCACTTCGTCAAGGGTTTGAAAGACCGCTTGCGCTCCAGGTGTAACGTAGCGGTGGCCGAGATCGATTACCAGGAGTCCTGGCAGCAGGGGCTGGTGGCCGCAGTTACCGTATCGCCAGACCGGCCGCATGCCGAGAAGGTCCTGCAGACCGTCGAGCGCGAAGCGGCGGCTCTGCTGGGTCCGCTGCTAGTCGACGCTACGGTCGAGTGGCTGGCGTAAAGGCCTGCTCCAGTCACTATTCATTTCTCAGGGCGATAACAGGATCAACGCGCATCGCGCGGCGAGCCGGAATCAAACAACCGAGCGTAGCGGACAAGACCAACACCCCGGATGCGACCGCAAGTGTGATCGGGTCAGAGGGTGAGACCTGGACGAGCATGGATTTCAGGACTCGATTGACCGCCAGCGACGCGGCCAGTCCGATGGCCAGACCGATTCCCAAGGGAATCATTCCCTGCACAAACACGAGTCTGAGAATATCGCGCGCCGTCGCCCCAATCGCGATCCGAATTCCAATTTCCTGCGTGCGCTGGCTCACCGAATGCGCGATTACGGTGTAGAGGCCGATCGAAGCAAGCAGGAGCGCAATCGCGGCAAAAATCAGGAACAGACCACCATAGAACCGGCTGTCCCAATACCTTTCTAAGCGATCCGCGAGTGAATACGGGCCATAGACGGGTACATCGGGTTCCAGCGCCTGTATCTCGTGCCGAAAGGCGCTTGCAAGGCCGGCGGGAGGAAGGCTCGTTCGCATGATGACCCACGGATCCTGTCCCGGATTTTGCCGGTGAGGCACGTAGACCACAGGATCGAACTTTTGCCGCGTGGTGTCGTTCTGAACGATGTTTGACGCGACTCCCACGACGCTCAGCCACGCTTGCGGCGTGTCCCCCTTGAAGAATCGGATACGTTTGCCGAGAGGATCTTCTCCAGGCCAATACTTATTCGCGAACCTCTGGTTCACCAGAACTACTGGAGTTCCCGAAACTCCATCGGCGTCGTTGAACTCGCGTCCCGCGAGCAGTGCCGCTCCCAGCGTCCGGAAATAGGTTGGGCTGATGGTCATCATCGAAACCACCGGACGACTCGAAGTCTGGACAGCAGGATCACCCGCAAGCTCAAACGGGCGTCGCCCTGGGCCATTGGAGGGAAGGGCGTCGGCCGTTGCTACGGATTCCACACCCGGGGTCGCTTCCAGGCGCGTTAGGAGGCGTTCGTAGAACGAAATCTTTGGCTCAGGCAGGGAATACCTGGCGGCTGGCAAATCCACGGCCGCGATCAGGACGTTGGTCGTGTTGACGCCCATATCCGCATTGTGGATCTTCAGAAAGCTGCGGATCATCACGCCCGCTCCCGCAAGCAGCACCACAGCCAGCGCCATTTCTCCGATGACCAGGAGAGCCGACAGATGTTTACTGCGCCCGCTGCCGGTCGCCCCACGGCCGCCATCTTTCAGACTGGCGTTGACGTCGAGCTTCGAGAGCCGGAGCGCCGGCGCAAGTCCGAACAGTATTCCCGTTCCGATTGAAATCGCGATGAGATACCCAAGAACGCGGTGATCCATTGTATAGTCTAGGACCAGCCAGGACGACTTAGCTGCCATGGCGAGCTGGTAGCTGCGAAGGCCCCATTTGGCGATCCACCAGCCCAGGAAGCCGCCGAGCGCAGAGAGCATCACGCTCTCGATGAGCAGTTGCCGGATGATCCGCCACCTTCCCGCGCCGAGCGCGATGCGCACCGAAATCTCGCGGGATCTGCCAATCGCACGGGCCAGCAGCAGGTTTGCCAGGTTGGCGCACGCAATCAACAGCACGAAGCCGACGGCGCCCCACATGGACCCGTAGATCAGCATCGCGTTTGGACCTATGAAGAACTCGTGGAACTTCTGCACCACTGGCGGGTGTTCCCGATCAGTAAGCGGGTAGGCGATTGCAAGCCGCTTTCCGATGATGTCCATTTCCGCGCGGGCGTTCTCGATCGTGACGCCGTCAGCGAGACGGCCAAAGGCCATCCATGTGTCGCGATTTTCCCGCTTTAGAACCTCCGGGGTCTGGACCAGCGGCACCCATACATCTACTGTTTGCGGGAAGGAAAAGCCTTGCGGCATTACTCCTATGAAGGTCGTTGGGACGCCATTCATCCGTACCGTGCGGCCAATAACTTCTCGATCCTTGCCGTATCGCCGCTCCCAGAACCCGTAATTCAGGATCGCGACCGGAGCGGCGCCAGGCATCTCATCGGCAGGCTCAAAATCGCGCCCAAGAATCGGTTTCTGGCCAACCAGCTTGAAGGTGTCCGCGCTATTTTCATTGCCGGCGATCCTCTCCGCCACGCCGCTCGTATCGCTGAAAGCGAAACTCACACCGTGCACAATCGCCATCCCGACGAACGACTTCGCCTGCGCCCGGTAGTCCAGAAAATCGGGGTAGGAGACGCAGCAGTTGGAGCCCTTCGGGGTGATGTACAGGAGTCGATCATTCCTGTCGACCAGCGGGAACCCCTTAAACAGCACGGCGTTCGTCACCGTGAAGACAGTGGCGTTGACCCCGATACCGACAGCAAGCATCGTCACGGCCACTGCCGTGAATCCGGGATTCTTGACGAGGGTCCGAACACCTAAGCGCATGTCGCCGAGCAGAGACATTTTGTGCTTAGACGGTCAAGAGCGGTAAAGACTTCCCACAAACCGCTACATTACTGTAAGCGGCTCGGAAGTCGGGCGCTTATTTTGGTTGAGGGGCGACCCGCAGGTAGGGCTTCAGAGTCTTCCAGCCGCCCGGAAACTTCTTTTTGGCGTCTTCCTCAGAAACCGACGGCGGGATGATGATGTCTTCCCCCGGTTTCCAGTTCACCGGCGTTGCCACGGTGTGCCTGGAGGTGAGTTGGATGGAATCGAGCACCCGCAGGACTTCGTCGAAGTTGCGGCCGGTAGTCATCGGATAGACCAGCATCAGCTTAATCTTTTTGTCCGGACCGATCACAAACACCGTGCGCACGGTGGCATTGTTGGCCGGCGTGCGGCCCTCCGACGTTTCTCCGGCATCGGCCGGCAGCATGTCGTAGAGCTT
>JAOAPR010000273.1 GCA_025463005.1 Bryobacterales bacterium
AAGATGCCAACTCAGAATACACGCCCGAGTCACACCGTAAAATCATAAGCCTTAATTTCGTGTCGTAGAGAAAAAAGCCCTCGCGACGCGGGCTCCGTTACCCAATCGGCATTCGCCTTTTGAGCGCCTCCTTCCAAAACCAAAGCCCGCCTCTCGAGGGCTTTTTGGGCTCGATCAGCTCCTTCAGTTCCTCCCTAATCTCCTCCAGCGGCCAATGCCGATGATGACACGATGAGCTTCGGTATCCCTGGCGATCAATTTGGCCTTGCTGGTTTCTTTCTGAATGGATACTACTTTCGGTGGTTTGGGCATGACACAGAATACGCAAATGGCTCGGCAGGAACGCCAGTCTCAAAGGAGTCCAGGGCGCCATAAGTCGCGGCGAGTTGAACTAGCGCCGAAGTTTGACCAGCATCACGAGATAAAAGAGCCGGTTTCTCCCCCAGCCGCCCAGCCAGCAAACCTGCCACTCACCGAAACGAGAACCCAGCGAAACCGGCCCCGGGAGCCGCAGATACTTGGTTTCTAGTTCCATGAAGGACGCTCTTGCGGCGTCCACACATTACTCCCTCTGCTGATACGCTTAAGTCAAACAGTGAATGCGTCTGTCGCGCCGGCAAAAACACTTTCACTCTGCTGGATGGCCTGAGCCGCTCTATCCCACACTCGGAGGAGTGTCGCCCTGAAAGCGCTCTCGGGGCGCACACCTGTTAACTGGACTCGTAAATTCGAGTCCTGGCTGACTATCAGGTACGACTCGAACTTCTGAGGTTCGGTTAACCGCCGTGTTAACTGAGTTCAAGTAGCGGCCTAGAATCTCATTCGAATCAAGCGTGTTTTCCGCGAACACGAGACCTCGTGCTGCTTTAGAATCAATGCGCGTTGACGCTTGTGTTAACCGAAGATGCATCGGTTCGAGTCCTATCCGCGGAGCCAAACACAACTCTCTGACTCTCTGTTTAACAGCCGGCGGGTCTACTCCGGTCTCCCGATGCCGGCAGCATTGAGACGGCGAAATGCCGACACAAATCATTCCTGAGCCAGCCGTGATTCGGGCGATTGTTCCCACATCACTGCCTTAGACAAATTGCGTGATGGCAGATTGATTGTTTGTGGACCACAGAGCAACAGTCGTTGCGGAACGTTAATCGAGCAAGCCCCTTTATAACGGTCCAGCCTCGGGCGGAGTGTCGCCCGAATGTTAAAAGTACTAACAACAGAACTTAGCATCGTCACTGGACCGCGATGCGGCTGCCACCCATACTTGCGAACGCTTGTGTCAGACCCTTCTTGCTTGTTCGTCGCGACGCTCCGTTCCAGCAATACTTTGCCTTCGCCATCGAGCACGCAGTAGCGGCGTGTCCTATCGCCCAAATCCACACCAATGGTTAGCTCCTGCTGCGGTTTCTTCCTTGCGGAACGCTGCTTGGTGCTCTTCGATTCAGTGATATTCTTCTTCATGGCCGGTTTCCTTTCTGCACTTCGAGTGCGCGATCACCGGGAGCTTACCGCATCCCGCGGGAAGCCGGCCTTCTCATTCCATCTCGAACTTCTGAGGTTCGGTTAACCGCCGTGTTAACTGAGTTCAAGTAGCGCCCTAGAATCTCATTCGAATCAAGTGTGTTTTCCGCGAACACGAGACCTCGTACTGCTTTAGAATCAATGCGCTTTGACGCTTGTGTTAACCGAAGATGCATCGGTTCGAGTCCTATCCGCGGAGCCAAAAACAACTCTTTCCATGCATATCTTTAACGTCCCAAGGTCTCCTTTTCACTTCTTGGAAGAATCTATCGTCGGAAAACAGGCGAGCCCAAGCCACTAGTAAATCTACGTGGGTTTGGCAAAACCGGATCGGAGGCTGCAGTGGTTTTGCCAATGCGACCAAAATGCTATCACCGGGCGCGTCCTGCAACCGCGTGCTCAACGAATGCTGCCGTTGCACCAGCCATTCATAATTCGACATGAAGAATAGTTTGTTCCTGCCATTGAAGACCTTGGGAATGACGATGGGGCCGTCGATCTCGTAGCCGTAATCGTTCCATTTGAAGGGCGACTTGACGAGATGCACGGCGGTGAACGCGTAGGGGGTGGCGTCGAAGGCGTCATTACGGACGAACTCAAAAAGCGAACCGTGGTAAGCGTTGCCGCCCACCCGCGAAGGTGGCGTCTGGGCGCTCTGGCGCTCGCCTCTAAAGCGACTGATCTCGCATTTCAGCCGCAACTTCACTCCCAAGACCGCCAAACTGAGAGTTAATCTGTCGGGCGCGCTCAAGCGCAGCCGCGACATGTGGAAGAATGTTTTCACTCCCTACGTGTTCGACGAACTCTGCTTGCGTTAGCAGACGTTCGGGCTGTTCCCGCGCTCCGCACAGCAGGAGCGTCCGGCCGCTCTTCTTGAGGCGATCCGCCAGTCTTTCGAGGGCGTACAATCCGGTCGCATCGAGGGCGGTCATATTACGGATCCGAAGCACCACCACGGGAGCGAAAGGCTTAAGATTCGCGGTCGCTTCTTCGAGTTTGTCCGTGGTCCCAAACAGGAAAGGACCGTGGATTCTGAGAATCGTGACATACGGAGGGACCTCCTTATCCTGCAGTATGTGGAGGCGACCCTCCTCTATGTATTCAGCAGTAACTGGCTCAACCGTGGTTGTCTGCGCGATGCGAGAGATGTAAAGAAGTGCAGCGAGTGCAATACCCACTTCGACGGCGATAGTCAGATCAGCGAACACCGTTAAAAAAAAAGTTGCGGCCCATACAGCTTTGTCAGCCGGCGACAACCGGAGAATTACGCCGATCTCCCTCCATTCGCCCATGTTGTAAGCAACTACAAACAACACGGCTGAAAGCGTTGCAAGCGGAACGAAACGGGCGAGCGGCGCGGCTACCAGCAAAATGGTCAGCAGAGTCAGGGCATGGATAATGCCCGCAACTGGCGTTCTCGCACCGGAACGGATATTGGTGGCGGTTCGAGCGATGGCTCCCGTGGCCGGAATGCCGCCGAACAGAGGTGAGGCCAAATTTGCGATACCTTGAGCTACCAATTCTACATTTGAGTTATGGCGGTCACCGGTCATGCTATCTGCTACAACAGCAGAAAGAAGACTCTCGACGGCCGCAAGAAGTGCGACGGTTAGAGCTGAAGGAATCAGCAGTATGATTAGCTCCGGCCTGAAGGCTGGAAGGGAGACCTTTGGCAAGCCCGTCGGTATCCCTCCAAAAGCGCTTCCGATCGTTGCAACGGGAAGAGCAAAGAATGCGACGCATGCCGTTGCCAAGAGTAACGCGATGATCGATCCGGGAATCCGGCGGGTCAGGCGAGGGATCAAGATGATGACTGCCAGCGATGCGGTAGATAGCGCTGCCGTCTGCCAATGCACTGTCGAAATGTTCTGCGCGAGCACACGCATGCGCGCTACAAGCTCACTCGGCAGCGCCCCGATCTGAAGTCCCAGAAAGTCTTTGATCTGCGTCGACGCGATCAATACCGCTATGCCGTTGGTGAACCCGATAGTTACGGGACGTGGTATGAATTTTACTGCTGTCCCGAGGCCAGTCAGGCCCATAACCACCAATATCGCGCCGGCCATTACCGTGACAATCAGTAATCCAGAGATTCCGAATTTCGCGATGACGCCGGCCACGATCACTACAAAAGCTCCCGTGGGGCCGCCGATTTGCACGCGCGATCCCCCGAGCGCGGATATTAGAAAGCCCGCCACCACGGCAGTATAGATGCCAGCCTGAGGTTTCACTCCCGAGGCGATCGCGAAAGCCATGGCTAGAGGCAAAGCCACCAGCCCGACAGTTAGGCCGGCGATCAGGTCGGCCAGAAAATCCTGTGTTTTATAGCCTCGCAGGGACAGCAGGAGCTTTGGCGACCATCGGTCAAGACTAGCCAAGTTTCAACACCTCTTATCTAAACTGTTCTCCTTTATCAAATCAGAAAACCTCAGTCATGCCTACGGTTAACGAGCGGTGGCAGCCGTCCAGTACGGCGGCAGATTCGTTTTTGTCTCACGAACGATCTCCAGCACTGCCCGTCGATCGTCCGTCGTAAGTCGGGCGAACTTCTCGCTCTGATCTTTGCCAATGAGGATGTCGTATAAGCGCTGATAGACTCTTTCGCGCACAATTTCCGGCATGCCGTCAAATGCGGCGCTGTACAGCATATAACTCAGCGGATAGCGAAACATGCGCTTTTCGAGGTCAAAATCGCGCAGAGATCGGCCCTGGTGATCGCGCGGTCCGCGTTCAGGAAAGGTCTTGGTGAACGTGGATACTCCTTTAATCGGATCGTACAGCCTAGCTTCATCACCATCACGTCGTCGCTGAAGAACAGCGCACGGGGCTCACGAGGCGCAATCTTGGCCGCCTGAAAACTGGTCTTTGAAAAAACCAGCACCTGAGAATCGGGATTCACTCCCAGGTTCCTGAGAAGGCTCGGCAGATATCCGAGCCGGTCAGACCGGAATTCCAACTTGATCTTTCCGCTGGCAAGCTGTTTATCCAGCCGGGCCACTGGATCATCAAGCGGACCTTGTACGTATTGAATCGCCGGATGGTCGATGGGAAGCATCGTGAGATCCGGGGAATTCTGGCCACGGACCGCAAGAGCTGCTGCCGCGATAGCCAAGACCCCGGACAAAGCCAATCGAAATCGGCTCACGCGCCACTCTTTTTCCCGCTCAGCTGGAGCGCACGCCTGAACAGGATACTGCTTTCGATGCGCGTGTGAGCGTGCATAGCCGCTTCCAATGCTTGCAGTGCTCCAAAAAGGGTGCGGAGGTTCTCGTCGGCGGCCTCCGGTAACTGATAACCATGGGCAGCTTCGCGCATAACCGCAAGAAACCGGTCCTCGTGGTCATGATCGTCTTCCAGCATGGTGATAGGATTCTGCATGGAACCGAAAACTGGCCTGGGACCGGCGGATCCTGCGACAACAGCGTGGTTCTCCGCATCTACAATTGCCGGAAACAGCACATTTTCTTCCCGGCTCATATGGCCTTCCATCTCTGCCCGCAGCCGGTAAAAAGCCCGCCGCAACGATACCAGGCCAGAGGGTTGCATGGACCCAGCCGTGTCCTCGAGACGATCGAACAGTTCTTGAATCAACGGAAAATCCTTGACCCGCCAGGACCGGTGGTCTCTGACGAGGTGCTCAACCAAACTCTTAAGAGGTGCCGCCCTCCAATCCTTTTCTACTTGGGTGACCTGTTCGCTGACTGCCATCATTTTCTGACTCCCTCGCCGGAATTGGGGGCGGCTGCGCCTTTGCGCGCAGCTCCCGAGGGTCAAATCACCCAGTAGCACCCCCAAATCCACCATTCTTTGGTGAATCCGGCTTCTTCCAGCCACCAAAAAGGCAATTCTTAGGCCACATCCTGCGTATTGCCGTTGCGCGTGTTACTAGTAATCAATAGCCGGAAACTCGGAACGCCGATTGCTTCACTCTTGCGGAGGCGTGTCGCGAGGTGCCGAAAACCGTACTAAGGAGCCGCACCGCTTGCCTGATCAACGTTTCCGCCAATTGCTTGAAGCCGCCCCGGACGCCATTTTGCAGGTCGACGAGGAAGGCCGGATCGTTTTGCTGAATAGGGTGACCGAAGAGATGTTTGGATATCCTCGTGAGGAGTTGCTCGGGCAGCCCGTCGAGGTGCTGATCCCTGAGGAGTTGCGCAACGCGCACGGAGGTCATCGGGCGCGTTACCGAACCCAGCCTGCGACTCGCGCTATGGGCACTGGTTTGGCGCTCGAGGGTCTCCGCAAGGACGGCTCTCGCTTCCCTGTGGAGATCAGCTTGAGTCCTGCGTCCTCGGAGGAGGGTTTCCATGTGACAGCAATCGTCCGCGACACTACCGAACGGAAGCTCGCGGAAGACCGCTTCCGTGCCGCTCAAGAACAGTACACCAAGAAGCTGGCAGAGACTAACCGCGAACTGGAACTGCGCAGCCGGGAGATCGAACGAGCCGATCGCCTTAAAAGCGAATTCCTTGCCAGTATGAGCCACGAGCTCCGCACGCCCTTGCACACCATCATAGGGTTTTCAGAACTGCTCGGCGAGGAACTGGAAGGTCCGCTGAACGAAAAGCAAAAGAGATTCATCCAGCACATTCATAACGACTCAATGCACTTACTGCAATTGATCAACGACATCCTCGATCTCAGCAAGATCGAAGCCGGCCGGCTGGAGCTCCGGCCCGAGCCTTTCGATGTGGCCACGGTCGTGACCGAATCGCTCGCCTCGATCCGGACCCTGGCCGATGCCAAGATGCTCTCTCTAGAAACAGTGTTGGACGTTCCCGCGGCACTCGAGGCAGACCGCCTACGAGTGAAACAAGTCCTGGTGAATCTGCTCAGCAACGCTGTCAAATTCACGCCGGACGGCGGCCAGGTTCGCGTCGAAGCGTATATTCGGAATGGACTTGTCGCGTTCACGGTCAGCGATACGGGCGTCGGGATAGCCAGTGAGGAGCATCAGTCCATTTTTGACAAGTTCCACCAAGTTGGGGCCACTGCTAAGGGAGTCCGGGAAGGAACGGGTCTCGGGCTGGCGATTACCAAACGTTTGGTTGAAGAGCATGGAGGCACCATCCAGGTTGAGAGCGAACCCAACCGTGGCAGCCGGTTCACCTTTACAATTCCCCTTCAAAGACCGGGGCGAAAAGCTAACGCATGAAAAGAGTATTAGTCGCAGATGATAAGCCTACAGGTCGCGAGCTTGTGCGCACTGTCCTCGAAAACTCCGGCTATGAAGTCTTCGAGGCCAGTGATGGTTCGGAAGCCGTGAATCAGGCTCAGCAGCTTCAGCCCGATCTGATCATCCTAGATATCCATATGCCTGGCCTGGATGGTTTCGGAGTCATCGAGAAACTGCGCCGATTAGAACAATTCGCTGCTACGCCTATCATCGCGCTCACCGCCAGCGCCATGATGGGGGACCGCGAGCGTGCTATGGCCGCTGGATTCACCGGATATATCACCAAACCGATCGGCCTAAGTGCGTTGCGAGCCGAGGTAGCGCGCCTGTTACGATAAACAAACACCAATGTCCGCGCGTTCTGCTTTGTCCCTGCTGATTATCGACGACAACCCAGGCAGCCTGGAGATGCTGTCCAGCGCTCTGGCCCAACCAGATCTCGAGATCCTTACAGCTTCTGATCCCGAAGAGGGCCTGGATTTGGTTCACAGCCGGCATCCGCAAATTGTTCTCACTGATCTGATCATGCCTCACATGAGCGGTATGGAAGTGCTGGAGCGCATCATGGAGTTCGATCCCGCGACCGAAGTGATCCTGATGACCGCGCACTACTCCACCGAGTCTGCCGTGGAAGCAATCAAGAAGGGCGCTTCGGATTATCTCAACAAGCCAGTTTCCATAGCAGCCTTGCGGGAAAAGATCGGGAGCGTGGTGGAGATGGCGCGCAAGCGCCAACGGGCCAGCCGGCTTGAAGACGAATTGCTGGCCAGTGCCGCGTTCGAGGGGATGGTAGGAAACAGCCCGAGCATGTGGGATATGTTTTCGCGCATTCGCCGGGTGGCGCCCCACTATCGCGCAGTGCTCGTTACCGGGGAAACGGGCACGGGCAAGGATCTTGTGGCGCAGGCGTTGCATCGATTGAGCCCGGCAGGGCAGGGGCGCTATGTGGTCCTGAATTGCTCGGCTGTAGTCGAGACGCTGTTTGAGAGTGAGTTGTTCGGTCACGTGCGCGGATCTTTTACCGGTGCAACTACCGACAAACCCGGGCTCTTTGAACACGCGCACGGCGGAACGCTTTTTCTCGACGAAATCGGAGACATGCCGCTGGCGACTCAGGCCAAGCTTCTGCGTGTTCTGCAAAATCAGGAGGTCCAGCGCGTTGGGTCCCTTACCGCGCGTAAGGTGGACGTGAGGGTGGTCGGAGCAACCAACCACGACCTCCGCGCCGCGATTGCCGAGAAGCGCTTCCGCGAGGACCTGTATTACCGCCTGTCGATGGTGGAGATCAAAGTTCCGTCCCTGGCGGACCGCAAGGAAGACCTCCCCCTGCTGGAGCGGCACTTGATCGCCAAATTTGCTTCCCAATACGGAAAAGAGATTCGCGGTCTCACACGCCGCGCGCAGATCCGGCTGGCTATGCATTCCTGGCCGGGCAATGTTCGGGAGCTGGAGAATGTCATCGGCCACGCCTGCATGATGACGCTAGGCGATACCATCGACGTGCAAGATCTGCCTCCCTACTTGTTGACTGAGGGCCAGCCGGGAAGCGATCCGGCCGACACGCTCGTCCCCGAGCCAGAGTCTGTCGCGGGAACGTTGGAAGCACAGGAACGCGCACTGATCCAGCGCGCCATGCAGGCTGCAGCCGGCAATCAATCCCAGGCGGCGCGCACGCTTCGCATCGGCCGCGACGCTCTTCGCTATAAACTCAAGAAACACAATCTCTGACTGTAGTAGCAGGGCCTACATGCGCTACAAACTCATCGACCAGTTTATCTAGGGCAACCCAATCCGTATATTCGTGGTCCTTCGATGTATCGGTTGAGCCTCCCGCCTGGCGGGAAATGCGCTTCATAACAAAACGAAGGAGGAAATTGTATTTCGTATACAAGAGCGCTCCCGCTACAGCCTTAATGCTGGACGGGCGCCAGCCGGTTTTCAGCAAGAAACTCGTCGATCATTCTCGTGGCATCCGCTGCCGATCGAGCGCGATTCTCAGGCGGCGCCATGGCGTCCTCGGCTCCCGCTTCGGAAAGACTGACGGACAAGAACGCAGTCGGAATTCGCTCCAGCTCCTTGACATGATCCTTCACAAATCTCACGATCTCCTTCTCGTGACGTCCGCCGTGAACAGATGCGGCGACTATCGCGGCGGCATAGGCATCGAGAGAAAATCCATCTGGGATATGGGCGGCATTCAAGACATTCGCCAATCGGCCATGAACCCGCACCGAGGCGGCTATATGCTCGGCGATTCGTTGTGTTTGTCCTTCGTGAGTTGCGTATAAGACAAGGATCGGTTCCATCATGTTTTCCTAGCCGTCATCAGACACTCAATACCGGACACGGCGCTTGGCGAATGATCCCGTACGAATGCGTCCGCAAGCGGCCCATAGTCTCGTGAAGAATGCCGCGGCCGATCAGGATCAAGTCCGAATCGTGGCGCTCGGCTTCTGCGCGAACCACTCCAGCTACGTCGCCCACACCCACGCACAGCGGTGTCGTGACTCCGATGGACCTTTGCAGACGGTCGATTGCCTCGCGGGCGTCCTTCCGCAGCGCTTCTTGGAATTCCTGGTCGAGTTGCCGCTCGGGCCAACCCACAAAACCGGACACTGCATGCACCATCCGAAGCTTAGCGCCAGTAAACCGGGCATATTCGGCCGCCCACTCCATGAGAGGAACGCTCTTGGGTGTGCCATCCACAGCGCAAAGTAAATTTCCGCCCGACCTCTGACGGAGTGAGAGTGGTCCTTCCATATGGGTGGCGGTCCACACTGGACATTCGGCGTCGTGCAGCACCTTGGCCGTGACCGAACCCAGCAGCAGGCTGCGGAACGGGCCGTAACCGTGAGTCGGCATCATGATCAAGTCCGCGCCTTCGTTCTGGGCAAATCGTGTGATCACAGCCGCCGGGTCGCCTACTTCAGCGATCCTTTGCACTTGGATGCCGTCGAACTCTCGCACAAACGCGCCGCTCAAGCGCGTCTCCAGATCACGCTTCAGCTCGTCCATATCCACCGGAATGGTTGTGCCTTCGCCTATTCCGAGCTGCCAGATGGGTGGTAGCGCACTTATCAGCGTAATCTTGGCGCCGAAACGGCGTGCCATGGCCTGGACGAAAGGAGCGGCGTGGCAGCACCGTTCGGAAAAGTCAATTGGAAAAAGAATGTGTTTGATAGCTAACATAAATACCTCCTCAGGAAGGCAGCGTTACTTCACCTGAATCGCTTCGAGATACATGGCGAGGCTGTATATTCGCACTCGCCCCAGATCCTGATCCCAGGAAACCTCCGAGAAAATCGGACCCCACACTGGCATTTCACGCGTGCCGTGGGTCGCTGGTGATTGCTGTTCGCCAGAGATAATCTTCTGGATCTGGAGAAACGGAAACTTCCCGCCATTGCGCGCTGCGATGCGGGTCAAATCCGCGGGCGCGATTCTTAGCGATCCAGCCATGGGTCCGCCACCCTTCGCGTCTTTCCCGTGGCACGTGGCGCAATACGCTCGAAACAACTCCGGCCCCTTGAACGAGTCCAGAAGTTGCCTCTCTTGTACGGACTCGGGCGCTTTCTTTTGTGCTGCACCAACGGCAAGGGCGAGAAATGCTCCGGCTGCGATATATGCTCCGATTTTCGATTTCATCATGGCTTCCTTTGAGCTCCCGACTGCTAGCGTGCGGTTGCACGGCCAGTTCAGGAATCGGGCTAACGCCTTAAGATCCACCAAGGCAGGTCTGTTTGCCGTGCCCAAATGACGCACTGCAGTCACCGCGCCTGGGTTATATCACCCAGGGAATCCTCCCCCGGAGTCGGGAACGGTCAAACTACACTGTTTTTGATGTCTTACGGCGATGGCTTCGGTTGGCCCGTCGCGTGCCGGTGAGTCCGGATGAACTTTGGCGGGATAGTCTGTTTCTTAGCGCTACTCTTGTCCTTCGGGATAAACAGCGCCGCGCAGACGCGCCCGGCCGCCACTGAACCCTCCTCAATCGCCATGTCAGCGCCCGTGCCTGCAGCAGACGGTTCCTACGTGGGCGCCGACCGCTGCCGGTCCTGCCACAAAGCCGAGTTTCAAGAGTACGGAAAGACCAAGCACGCGGCGCTTCCTCCAGCGCACGCCAATTCCGTCACTGGCTGTGAGATGTGCCATGGTCCAGGCAAAGCTCACGCCGATGCAGAGGAAGCCGCGCACGGCGACGACGCGAAGACTGCGGCCGCCACTAGGCTCATTTTCGCCTTCCACGGAAATCCCAAGCAGAATTCAGAGCGTTGTCTCGGATGCCATCAAAGCAGCCGGGATCAGTCGGCCTTCGACCATTCGACCCACATGCAACACGGGGTCGCCTGCATGGACTGTCACTCCACTCACCTGGTAGAGGCCGCTCGAAATCCAAATCGCGTTAGCCTGGGCATCGCCCAAGCCGATTTCTTCTCCGTGCCGAAACTGCCCGAAGAGGCGCGCTGGCTGCACAATAGTCTGCTGAAGAAGCCGCAGCCGGAACTATGTTTTGGATGCCACGGCAATATCCAGGCGCAGTTCGCGCTTCCGACGCATCACCGCGTGCCTGAAGGCTTGATGAAGTGCACGGATTGCCACAACACGCATGGCACTTCCAATCGCGCAACACTGCGGCAGAGCGGATGGGAGACTTGCACGCAGTGTCACACCGAGAAGCGCGGGCCCTTTGTCTTCGAGCACTCGGCCGTGAAGGTGGAAGGCTGCACGGCGTGCCACACGCCGCACGGAAGCGTGAATCGTATGCTGCTAGTCCGCCGCGAGGAGCGCTTCCTTTGTCTGCAGTGCCACGTGGATCCATTCGCAGCCAACGTTCCACACGGGCGGTTGAGTTTCCAGACTCGCGGCGACTGCACCCGTTGTCACGCGAGCATCCACGGCTCCAACTTCAATGTCAACTTCCTGCAGTGAGGAGTCGCTATGAGAATAAGACTCTATCCTGTCCCCGCATTTCTGTTAGCTGTCCTAACGCTGTCTTTTCCTGTGTGCGCGCAAGACGCCGCCGAGAAGCCGTTGGTGCTGGGCGGCTTCGAGAATCAGGGGTCGTTTACAACCGGATACAGGTTCACTGACGTCAGTGGTTCTCGGCCGAAGTATGACGAGCTATTTGACCTCAATAGCGGCTTCCGCCTGCTGGATTTCAGTCTGTTCGGCAAGGCGCAGGAAGGGGAGAACCGTTTCGCCGACGACTATTCCCTTACGCTCAGCGGGCTGGGTGGCGATCCTTTTTCAACCGCCCAATTGACAGCGCGCAAGAATCGCCTGTACGACCTGCGCGTCAATTTCCAGCGAAGCCGCTACTACTGGAACCGAAACGACAGTGCCGTGTTACCAAACGGCCTGGACGGCCTTACCAACAATCATAATTGGGCGACGGTTCGCAAGCTCGGTTCCGTCAATCTGCTGGTTCACGCCACCAACAACCTGCGGTTCAGCTTTCAGTACTCTCGGAACACACGCGATGGAATGACCTGGACGACACGCTCACTGGATTACTTTGGCTCATCGTCAACGTGGGGCTCTTTCGCGCGCGCGAATCCGTACTACGTGCTCGCCCCGCTCAGCGAAACTTCCAACCGAGTCACCGGAGGGATTGACTACACCCTGAACACCTGGAACTTCCACTACCGCCTCGGATATCAAGGATTCGAAGATTCGATCAACGGCCAGAACGCCAGTTCCCCGGAGCGGAGCATCAACATTGACGACCCAGCTACGGCCAAGGAGCTGGTCAATGGAATCTCCTGGTCGGACTCCCGCAAGCTGACCACCCCGGTAAGCGAGTTTTCCTACACGGGTAAGATCTCACCGAAGCTTGAAACGCGCGGAGGTTACATCTTCTATCGTTACCGAGGGCCAGCGTCGCTTGACATGTCGTTCGACGGCATCGCCCGGACCAACTCTGGCGGCACGACTGATGCGCCGTATGCAGTCTGGCTGTCCACGCGCGCGAACGTGACCGAGCCCAATCATGTCATCGACCAGGGATTTACCTATAAGGTTCGGGAATGGTGGAGCGCGCTGCTCGATTACCGCTACTCGCGATTCACCGTGGATGCCGACGCGCAGTTCCGCACAATAAACGCATCGGTCGTAACCACCGGCGATTCCTCCAACAAATGGCTGATTGGGACGCACACCCTGGATTTCAACATGACGTTTACTCCGGTATCGTCTTTGTTGGTGCGCACGGGTATCCGGTACATGAAGAGCGACGTCGAATTCTTGGATGGCGGTATCGCCGATCCGAGCCGCACCAAACGGATCAAGACTGTCTGGCCGGTCGCGAGCGTCTACTACCAACCGTCCAAGATGTTGACCATACGTGGCGATGTTGATGAGACGGTCAACGGTACGTCGTATACTCGGATCACGCCGCATGTTGATATTGGTGGGCGGTTCGTGGTCCGGGTACGGCCGACAAATAAGTTCTACATCGAAGACACCGCGATCGTACGAAACCGAAAGCTGATCGATACGGATTATCACAGCACCGTGCGCAGCAATGCGATTACCGCCACTTACGAATTCAACGACCGCCTGTCGGGCTTCGCCGGCTTCAGCTACGACAGCCTCTTTACGTCGGATTTCGTCAGTTTCCTGCGCGGTCCGGCGCCATTCACCAATCTGGCGATTCGCGACCAGGATGTGAATCGGGTTTGGCAAGCGGGCATTAGGCTCGCGCCGGTCCGTCGTCTGGAAATCAACTTCAGCGGCAACTACGTGCGCGCCACTGGCTCTGGCGAGATCGCCGGAGAAGCGCCGCTCTACGGACCCATGAGTTTTCCGTATGCTACCGGTTCGGTTGGGTACGACCTTCCGCGGTTGGGGCGGTTGACGGCGCAGTTGCAGCGTACCTACTATATTGAGCAGATCGTGCCGGGTAACAACTTCGGCGCGAAGCTGCTACTAATCGCTTGGACCAGGAGTTTCTAAATCTATGACAACCTTTTTGAGCAAAGTCACGACGGGTGGGCTGCTGTTGTTCGGATCCGCGCTAATTGCTTCAGCGCAGAAAGACCCGAAGGATCTGTACCTCGACAAATGTTCTGCGTGCCACGGGCCGGATGGTGCGGGCAATACCGCGAAGGGCAAGAAACTTAAGATTAAGGGTGCTAAGGAAACCACGGCCAAGATGAGCGCCGCGGACATGATCAAGGTCGTTCAGAACGGTAAAGGCACGGATATGGACGCCTACGGCAAGGAATTTAACGCCGACCAGATCAAGGGACTCGTCGAGTATTACCGCAGTCTCGCCAAATAGCTCGAAATTATGCCCGACACGATCGTCATCGTCTTCATCGCCATAACGGCGGCGGTCGTGTTACTCGTTGGGCTTCGCGCTCAGTGGACGCGGTCCCGCGAGGGCAAGATTCTGGCCTTCATCGCACTCTGCGTCCTTCCAATCGCCGCGGTGTGGGGCGGTTTCTCGGAGCAGATGGAGCGCGCGGAATCCACCCAGTTCTGCCTTTCCTGCCACGTGATGACCGATTTTGGCCGCAGCCTCTATGTGGATGATCCGAGCTACCTCCCGGCGCGACACTTCCAGAACAACCGCGTTCCTCGCGACCGCGCGTGTTACACCTGCCACACGGACTATGCCATGTTCGGCACTGTGCGCGCGAAACTCAGGGGCCTTCGCCATCTCCAGGTCCAGTATTTCGGGACAATTCCCAAACCGGAGGAGATCAAGCTCTATCAGCCTTACAACAATCGCGAGTGCCTGCATTGTCACTTAGGGGCGCGCCGCTTTGAGGAAGGTTCCGGGCACCACAAGACGCCGGATCTGCTCCAGAGCGTCAAGTCCGGCCAACGGTCGTGTCTATCGAGCGGCTGCCATGACATTGTTCACGACGTCGGTTCGCTAAAAGATGCTGCTTTCTGGAAAGAAGGGAAGTGACATGGAGAAGCCACTCATTGAATCCAGAATCAAGTGGGCGAGCTTTCTAATCGGTGCCGGGTTATTTATTCAGTTGGGCACGTTATTCCGTGTCCATCCGCTCGCGTTCGTCGCTTTTGTCATCGTTGGATGTCCTCTGATTGGCGTGGGGGTCCTTCTGTACTTGTGGAGCTTGGTGCCGGCTAAGAAGTAGCGTGTGTTCGTGATGCATGGGACCGTTTAACACGGTCCACTAACCCCGCATTTTTCGGGGCTGTTAATTTTGCTTAACGTCTCGCAGCAAATTGCCAGATACTGGACCGGGCTAATCGGTCCGAACCAGTCGGCCAGCTCTTAAAAGCTTCTCTCGATACTGCGGTCGGCGAACGTTTGCGTGAGAAGCTTAAATGATGGGGTCACGAGAGTCCACAAAAAAGCCGATTCAGACCCAGCAGCGATGGGGCAGACTCGCGTCGGTCTTTTCTGCTCAGAGCGGAAAGGAACTCCACGCGCTGATTGCCGGTGCTTGCGTTCTGTTCGAGGATCTCAGGATAGAGATCGCCGGGATGTCTGCGAGCGATCTCGGCGGACTGGATGAGTGCGGTAAGAATGGCAGGCGGTTGTACTTTCAGCGCCGCTCTATGGCCACATTGCACGAATTCACAATCGCTATCGAGGAGTTAGATAAACTCCCATCGTTTCAGACCATCCGGGAACGATTTAGTAAGATAGCCCAACGGCACTGGAAACAAGCGCTGACCTACTTTAGAAAACATGAGCGCTATGTAGCACGGATGCGCCACCATGTGGGCGGGCACTTCGGAAGCCAGGCTGCTGAGTTGGCAGTTCAGAACTTACTCCCGGACGTTTTTGGCTCCCTCGAAATCGCTCATTATGAGTCTGGCCGCGGCGGCGCGAAATTGTTTTTTGCAAGTGAGATCGCGGCAACGGCCGTTCTGAGACACGTTAAAGGGGATGGCAACCAGGCGAAGGCCCGCAAAATGATGAGGCGTGCGATTGTGGGCTACCGGCATGCAGTGCGAGCGGTCGATTGCATCATTGCCACGTACCTCTGGGGGCGATTCGGCCACTGAGCCGTGCTGAAGGCAACTCCTGGAATAAACTTCCCGACCCACTGGTCGGGTGTTCATGCACCAACCTAGTTCCGAGGATAGACAAGTACGCGACGAATCGCTCGTCCGCGGAGAAACGTCCGCCCACGACGTCGACTTGAACCCACTCGGCTTTGCGTGTTAAACAGAGACTCAGAGAGTTGTGTTTGGCTTACGTATCTCTACATTGTGCTGAACAGAAGCGTTTTGCGAGGAGCTTGGATCTCCACCGTAATCTGCGCTCGCACAGCACGCACCTCCGCTCTTCAGACGGCACCGGCTCACGGGCAACGGTCACTAACGCCCCGCTCCCCGATCCCGGGCCTGTTGCAGGTGGTGAGCCCACTCCTTCGCTTCCGATACTCGTGAATGGCAAATGGCGCAAATCTCACAGGTGAGCAATCACTTCGTCCGGCAAGGCTCGGAGCTTATGCAATGCGTACAGTTCCACTTTTTCATCGCTGATGTCTTCGCACTCCATAGGCTTTAGCCGTCCCCCGGGGCGCACGAATTCGACCTAGCACAGGCCGGAGTCAGAATGAACGGGACGCGTGAAAAGTGCGGAAGGAGGAACCGCCGCCGCGGTTACTGGCCCTATACTGGAATCACCCAATTTCGGGAACTGACGAACGTCCTATCGGCCGGAAGCCGCCGAGGCTTTAGCAGCGGCCAGCGACCCGATTCCGAAGTAGGCCACAAAAGCCAGGGACACACAATCAGCGCATCACCCAATGTCCGCGGACCTTTTCAGATGCGTAGGAGTGTCTGCCCGGCCCTGTTCGCATAAAGGTTTCATAAAAAACACGCCCGGTCGATGGGTTTTCTATGAGATAGAGTTAGAATGACTTGCGTGGAAATTCGCTGCGAGAACTGCGGTGAGACGGTCGAACCGATCACCGAGCCTAACCCATCGGTAGACCCCGACGATCCA
>JAOAPR010000014.1 GCA_025463005.1 Bryobacterales bacterium
TGCGCCGGCCTCCTTGAGGATGTGCAGCGTGGCGGCCATGATTTCCGGGCCGATGCCGTCGCCGTGGGCGACAGTGATGGGTACAGGAGTAGGCATGTTTTAGGGTGAAGTAACTACGATAGCAAACAAGGTGCACTGTCGGCCCCCATTCAAGCTGTGTTTCTCAGCAATTTGAGATAGACTCGGGTGCTATGCGGCTTACATCATTTCTAATTCTGGCGGCTGTGGCGTCCGCCCAACCGCAGGCCAATCCTCTGGGCGCGGGACCGTGGACGTACACCACCTACGAAAAGGGAACGAAGATTCGAGTCTCGGTGATGACCAGAGGGCTCTCCCATCCGTGGAGCATCGCGTGGCTGCCCAACGGCGACATGCTGATCACGGAACGCCCCGGACGTCTGCGGCTGGTCCACAACGGCGTGGTCGCGCCGGAACCGGTCGCCGGGATCTCGGCGCTGTCGATCGATCTGCTGTTCGACATCGCGCTGCATCCGGATTTCGCGAACAACGGTTTCGTATATCTCACTTATATCAAGAAGGGCAAAGCTCCCGACGGCGGCAATGGATATTGGGCGACCACGGCTTTAGCGAGAGGAAAATTCGACGGCAAGGCGCTCACCGGCGTCCAGGATATTTTCGTGGCCGACGCATGGCAGCCGCTGAATGGCGGCGATGGATCGCGCGTGACGTTCGGGCCGGACGGCAAGATCTACTTCAGCTCGTCGCACCGGAGGAATCCGGATGCGCCGCAGGATCTGAACTCGGATGTCGGCAAGATCCTGCGCCTGAATGACGACGGCAGCATTCCTAAGGACAATCCTTTCGTTGGACAAGCCGGGCGCAAGCCAGAGATCTATTCCTACGGGCATCGCACGGTGCTGGGCCTGACATTCAAGCCTGGCACCAACGAACTGTGGGAAACCGAGAACGGTCCGCAGGGCGGCGACGAAGTGAACGTGATCAAGGCGGGCAAGAATTACGGGTGGCCTCTGGTGACATACGGCCGCGACTACGATGGCAAGCGGCTGCCGGGTCCGTCGCGCGATGGTTTCGAGCCGCCGGAGCTGTTCTGGGTGCCGTCGGTGACCGCGTCGGGAATTCTCTTCTACAACAGCGACAAAATCCCAGCATGGAAGGGGAACCTGTTTCTCGGCTCGATGACGGTGGGGCGGCTTCCGGGAACGGGCAACCTCCAGAGGATCGTATTCAACCAGAACGGCGAGCAGCGGCGGGAATCACTGCTCACAGACCTGCATCAGCGCATCCGGGACGTACGGCAGGGGCCCGACGGCCTGCTCTACCTACTGACCGACGAGAACGATGGCGCGCTTCTAAAGATCGAGCCCGCGCAGTAGACCGAATAGTTACTCATCCAAATCGTCTATTGCTGAGTGTTCCAGCAGTTCGACGGCGGTCGCGGCATCATCGGGGCTGACTTGCAGCCGCAGTCCGCGTGTAACAGGCCAATCGACTCGCGCGACATTGAGGTCGGCCAGAAAACATTCGATCCCGGCAGAATCAAGGCAGCCCTTCGCGAGTAGCGCCTCGGACATATTTCCGAACTGGCGAATCGTCACCAGCTCGGGAGCCTGATGGTCGTTGGCAGATTGCGGCGGCTTTGTCCTGTCCACAGCATGATTATACGCTCCGAAATTCCCTCAACATCGACCTGGCCATACCCGCCTTGGCGTCAGCCTCCGATTACGATATCATTTGGCAGGCGCTTAACCCTATAAGGGAGGTTTCTCATGAGAAATCGATTGCTCTTCACCGCGGGATTGCTGCTAGGACCCATATTGGTTTTTGGGCAGACCACCTCCCCGGCGACGAAAACGGCTGCACCGGCGAAGAAATGGACGGTTTCACGGACTCCGGACGGCCAACCAGACCTACAAGGGTTTTGGACGAACTCGACGCTAACGCCCTTGGAACGGCCCAAGGGGCTGGGGTCGAAGGAGTTCTACACGGATCAGGAAGTAGCTGAAGCCCAAAAGAAGGAACGTGAGCGCCTGGCTCTGGATCTTGCGGAAGGTCTCCCCACCGAACCGGGAACTGCTGCCGACGTGCATTACGATTTCGCCCAGTTTGGTTTGGACAAGGCCCAATCTAACGTCGTATGGGATAAGCGAACCTCCCTGATCGTGGGACCGACGGGTACGATCCCTTCCCTGCTTCCGGAGGCACGGAAACGCGCCGCCGACATCGCCGCCAAGAATCGGGGACATGAATTCGACGGCCCGGAAAATCGGCCATTGAGTGCGCGCTGCATCATTCTAGGCTACGATGCCGTGCCCATGCTTCCTCAGGGCTATAACAACAATTTGGAGATCGTACAGGGCCAGGGATATGTGGCCATTCTGCATGAGATGAACCACTCTGTTCGGGTCATCCCTACTGACGCGCGGCCGCATGCGCCACAAGGCATTCCCCAGTTGCGCGGCGACTCGAAAGGCCACTGGGAGGGCGATACGCTGGTGGTGGACACTACCAACTTCACCGATCGCAATCCCTTCCGCGGATCCGGCGACAAGCTGCATGTAGTGGAACGATTCACTCGCGTTGCCGATAACACCATCCTGTATCGATTTACCGTGGAAGATCCTGAGACGTGGGACCAGCCGTGGACAGCGGAGCTCGCCATGACCACGGGTCAGGGGCCGATCTACGAATTCGGGTGCCACGAGGGAAATTACGGACTCGCGAACACACTCCATGGAGCCCGTGTCGCCGAGGAAGAAGCTGCAAAGAAGGTAGCGAAGTAACCCACAGTTAGTCAGCTACGCACCGGCTTACCGCGATGGATCACCATGCAGTCGCGGCTGTCAGTATCACCGGCATTTGTCTCGACGTGCTTGGCGGTCTTTATCTTGCCTACGACTTGCTGGGCGGCCAACACGGTCCCTTGCGGCTGCTCACGAGGATGGTGACCTACTCGATCGTCTTTGGAATCGGCTACGGGCTCGGCCTGGGCCTTTTCTTTGGAATCGCCGGGGGAGTCGCGACCGGCATCACGATTGCGATCGAACTTCATCGAACGGGCAGCAAACACGATCATTACTCGTTGCCGTGGGAGGCCGTGTTCAGCGCGATCCGGGGGATTGGTTTCGGCGTCGGTCTTTACAGGATTTTGGGCCTTCCTTACGCCGTCGCATTTGCCGGTCTCAATACCGTGGGACAAGTATTCGCGTATGCTCGCGGTATGCGGCCCGGCCTCGATTACACTGCGTCTCGCCGGCCTCGCCTCTCACGCGGGCAGTTGTGGGGAGCGATCATCCGAACCGTTGGCTTCATAGCGACAGCGCTCATCTGCAGCGCCCTGGTGCAGCACGTTGATCACCCCTGGGTATTTGCAATTCGAGTAGGACTGGTGGTGGGTGTGGTAACCACGGTGGGCACGGCGGTCAATCCCTACATCGAATATTATGCCGACAACCTTCCCGAGCGGCGCTTGGGTGTATTCGGAATATGGCTGCTGCTGTGCGGTTTTGTCCTCCAGTCGTTTCAGTACTGGGTCGCGATCTTGGATATCCCCGTGACATAAAGTCCGCGCACTCGCCGGCGCCGGCCGGAGGAAAGTTCGGCGGCGTGGTGAGAAGCAGAGATTCGGCGACTACGGCAAGGCGCTCCAGGTGATCTTCATACTTGGGATACGCCTGGGCATCGCGCTCGGAGAACTTGGCGATTTCGGCCAGCGTCTTGGCGCGATCCTGCCACATGAACAGATGGGTGCCGTCGGGGAAAGGTGAAAAGAAGGCGGGATCCAGGTTGAGCAACTGCCGGAGGGCTTGTACCTAGCCACTTCCGAGGACCTGCCGGGGTTGGTGGCCCAGGGGCGAACAGTGCAGAAGCCCTGGAGATCGCCCGGGATGTTGCTCGCAAGCTCATCGAGGCGCGGCGTGAACGGGAAGATCAACTGACGTTTCCGACCGCGTCCGAACGGCACGATTACACGATCGTGGTCGCCGCTTAGGTGGCCACCTTTCAGGGTTCCGGCATCGTGAGATCATTCGCAAACTCAAAGCACATGGGTTCGCATTTGATCGTCAGGCGGCGGGCAGCCATGAGATTTGGCATAATGCTTCGACGAAACGTTATACAACCCTGGTTAACCATCCCGACGACATGCCGGAAGGGCCCTGCGGGCGATTCTGAAGCAAGCGGGCATCGATCCAGACGAGTTTTTCCGCGCCTAGTCTGAACCAGTCCCGTTCGCCGGTCCACGATATAGTCACTAGAAATTGACTTGTGCGACGAAATCGTGCGCACGCCTCCGGAAATGAGCCGTGATACCATGTTTACGGTTCGTTGTGGAGTGTCATGGGGAGAGACCGTGGGTAAACTACTGTCGGTTACAATGGGATTCTTACTTATGGCGATCAGCGGCGTTGCAGAGCCGATCACGATAAGCAGTTACGACATCACGGATGCGATGGTGTCCGGGTGGGGTCTGTGGGCACACACCTACTCGGGGACTATCACGCCGATAGGTGTTTTTGACGGCTCCGCCGTAGCCGACTATTCGGGCGGCTCTGGAACGTTGAACGACGACATAATAGGGACAAGCGCTAGTGACACCCAACTATTCGAGCAAGGCCAAACAGTGCAGCCGGTCATCACGCTGTTCCTTCCCGGACTCTATACCATCGGCTCGATCATCTTGTACGGAGGCCCGACAAATAACATCTATCCTGGAGTGATTACCGGCGTAACCGTGGGAATCGGGGCAAGCAGCTCCGCGATTTCGCTTTCTCCGTTTGGGCCGCGTGCGGCCTCGGGGCAGCCTATTAACGATTTCGCCACGATTATAGGCACGTCCTTGCAGGGCATTCCCACCACCACTATCACCCTGTCAAACTTTACCGGAACAGTGTTTGAAGGTCATTTCTCGATCACTGAAATCCAGATCGACAGCGAGATATTTGTCCCGGCGCCGGAGCCCGCCGACATCTGGTTGATCGGTTCCGGGCTTCTCGGCCTGCTCGCCGTGAGTGTCATGCGAAAACCACGCGTCGCTATCTAACGATCCTCACTGGTCGCGGTACTAACCGGCTATCAAGGCTTGGCCGACGGGTCCACGATATAATCAATCCAAATGGACTTGTACGACGAAATCGTGCGCCTGCGGAAGCTCGGCCAGAAGTGCGCCGTGGCGACGATCGTGCAGGTAAACGGCTCGATTCCGAGCTTTGAGAGCGCCAAAATCCTGGTGCGGGAAGACGGCTCATTCATGGGCACGGTGGGCGGCGGCTGCGTCGAGGCCGAGGTATGGAATGCCGCGCGTGAGGTGATCGAGTCCGAAAAACCGCGTCACTTATCCTTCAGTCTGGGCCAGGATGCGGCCTACGACGAGGGCCTGATCTGCGGAGGGCAATTGAACATTTTTGTCGAACCCGTAATTCCGCAACCGCGCGCCTTTATCTTCGGCGGCGGACACGTCTCCAAGGGAATTTCGAAGATCGCGACGCTGGCCGGCTTCTCCACTTCGATCATCGATAACCGCGAAGCGTTCGCCAACGCGGAACGGTTCCCGGAAGCCGAGGCCACCTACGCTGAAGAGTACGAAGACGTTTTCGCGAGACTGCCGGTGAACTCGTCCAGCTATGTGATCATCGTCACGCGCGGGCATCGTGACGATATGCGCGTGCTGCGCTGGGCAGTGAACACGCCGGCCCGGTACATCGCCATGATCGGGAGCAAGCGCAAAACGATCGCAGTGGTCCACGAGCTGGAGAAGGAAGGGATTTCGCGCGAGGCGTTCGACAAAGTTTTCGCGCCCATGGGCCTGGAGATCGGCGCCGAGATGCCCGAAGAGATCGCCATTTCAGTGGTGGCGGAGATGATCGCGGTGCGGCGGAACCCGGATACGGACTGGCGGCAGCTCTCGAAATCGATTTTCGCGCACGACCGGCTGAAGGCCCTTTTGAAGTGATCGCAGGCATCATCCTGGCGGCGGGCGCGTCCAGCCGCATGGGTACGCCCAAGGCTCTTCTGGATTATCGGGGCGAAACCTTCGTGGGCCGCCTGGTGCGAGTCCTGGGAGCCTCGTGTAAGCACGTTATCGTTGTTCTTGGGCATCACGCTGAAGTTATCCGGCAGCAGGTTCCCCCAACGGCTCAGTTGGTCGTGAATCCGGATCCGAGCCGCGGCCAGCTCAGCTCCTTGCAGACGGCGTTAGGCGCCTTGCCTGCCGAAGTCGACGGGTTCGCGTTTATCCCGGTGGACAGTCCGGCCGTCGAAGAGGCCACAATGGCGAAACTGGCACGAGCTTTTGATAAACGGGACTCATCCACGCTCTTTGTGATTCCGCGCCAGTCTGGCCGCCGCGGCCATCCGGTTATCGCGGCGCGGTCGATCGCGGCCGAATTTCTCGCGCTGCCTCCGACGGCTGAAGCGCGCGAGGTGGTTCACGCCCACGTGAACCGCACCGAGTACGTGGACGTCGATGACGCCGGCATCTTCACCGATGTGGACGATCCGGAAGCGTATCGGCGGCTGAAGGAACACGTGGTATGAGACGCCTTCTGTGGGTGCTGGTGTGGGCGATGACTGCGCTAGCGGTGTTGGCTGTCGTGGTTCCCTACCTGCCGGCCGATCTGTTGCTCCCAAGCATAGAGCGCGCTCTGGAACGCGGCCTGGGCCGGAAAGTCGAGATCGGCGGAATCCGGCTAACGCTCTTCCCGGGGCCTCTGCCGCAGCCCGGCTTCACGCTCGAGCGGGTCACGATCCACGAAGATCCTCGAGCGGGCATCGAGCCCCTGGCTTACGTCGAATCCTTGGGTGCGAGTATACGGGTCTTGAGCCTGTTCCAGCGACGGCTGGAGTTCTCCCGACTGAATCTCACAGACGCCAACATCAACCTGGTGAAAACCGACGCCGGTCCCTGGAATTTCCAGTTTTTGCTGCAGGGCGGGGCAGCCGATTCCAAGCGGATTCCCGCCATTCGAATGCGCGGCGGGCGCGTTAATTTCAAATTCGGCGATACGAAAGCCGTGTTCTATTTCAATGACGCCGATCTGGACGTGGCTCCCTACGAGGATGGTTCGATGGAACTGCGGTTCGGCGGCGCTCCGTCACGCACGGATCGATCCACCCAGGAGTTTGGGCGACTGTTTGTGCGCGGCACGGCGGCTCCCGAGAGCCGGCGGCTGGATCTCAAGGTGGAGCTGGAGCGCAGCTCGCTGGAGGAAACGCTGCGGTGGATGGATCCGCGCGGGTTTGGCGTGCACGGAACCGTGGCGCTGGAAGCCCAGCTTTCCGGTCCTCCGTCGCATTTGGACGTAGCCGGACAAATTCAAATTGCCGACGTCCACCGCTGGGATCTGGTCCCGGATGAAGTGGGCGGGCTGAAACTGGGGTTCGGAGGTTCGCTCGATCTTCGCAGCGAGCGCCTGGATTTGCAGACCGCAGCGGACCGCAATGGTTCTCCGGTGGTGATCCGGTTTCGCACCTGGGATTTCCTGAACAGTCCCCACTGGGATGCCGGCGCTGACTTGCAGCAGGTACCCTTGGCCACGTTGCTGGCCATCTGCCGGCACATGGGCGCAACGCTGCCGGATAAACTGGCGGCGCAAGGCACGGTATCGGGATCGGTGACCTACAACGAGCAGCAGGGAATGCAGGGCCGGGTGGTGCTGCGCGACGCGTCGCTCAGCGTGCCGGATGCAGCGCCGGATGCCGCCCCGGTGGAGGCCCCGGTTGCCACCGTGGATATCGCCGACCGATCGATGCGCCTGGAGCCCGCTTCCGTGCACATCGGCGAGAAGCAGAGCGCCGAGCTGGAAGGCAGCTACGATCTCGATCGGCCGGATTCCCTCGACTTGAAAATCACCACGCGTGGATTGAGCGTGGCAGCGATGCGTTCCTTCGGCCTCGAGACGATCCCGATGCTGGAGCAGACACCGCAAGGGTCTCCTCAGGGCGTTTGGCGCGGGTGGGCGCGTTATGAGGGCGGCGACTGGAGCGGCGAATCTGAGCTGCAAAACGCCCGTATCGCAGTCGACGGCTTGGCCGAGCCCGTGCTGATCCGGTCAGCGTCCGTCAGCCTGAACGGAAAACGAGTAGTCGTCAGTCGATTACAAGCGGCAGCGGGCGCGATCGCCTTTACCGGCAGCTATCGCTGGGAACCGGCCGCAGAATCCGACCAGGCGCGTCCGGATAAATTCGATCTGAAGATCGATGAGGCCGACGCGTCGGAATTGGCACGCCTGTTCGCGCCTGCGCTGCTTCGCGAACGCGGCTTTTTGGCGCGCACGCTGCGCCTGGGTGCAAATGCCCCCGTTCCCGCGTGGCTCAAAGCGGTTCGAACCGAAGGCACGGTCTCGATCGCTTCGCTGACCGCGGGCGATGCGCGGTTGCGCGGAGTCTCGGCCCAAGTCAAGTGGAATGGCCCTACGGTTCATCTGACCGAGCTGAGCGGCTCAAGCGATCCGGCTCTCTTCGTAGGCGATCTCAGCATCGACCTGCGCACGGGAAGTCCGCGCTACCACTTCGACGGGAGAGTGGTGGACATCGCCTATAAAGGCGGCAGGCTCGATCTGGAAGGCATTCTGGATGCCCAAGGGGACGGTGCGGAAATGTTCGAAAGCGCGCACGCCGAAGGCGCCCTGCGGGGCCGGTCTATCCTGTTCGCGCCGGAAACCGAATTTCGCTCGGTCGCGGCACGTTTCGAGATGCTGGGCGGCGGTGCGGCGTCCCGCTGGAAGCTGTCGAACGTCGAGGTAAATCAAAGCGGCGAATCTCTGGCAGGCACGGGAACGTCCCTGGCGGACGGGCGTCTGGTGCTCGAACTGGTTAACCGCGGCCGGCCGCTGCGCTACACCGGAACCTTATTTACTTTAGCGGCGCAATAGTGCGTGCAGTTTGTCCAGCGGCGGCTCGATGTAGCCGATCCCTCGTCCGGCGCAGGCGATGCTGATCCACAATACCAGCGAGAGCGCCGCGGCCAGCGTGGCCTTGCCCGGCATCCGCTTGGCCTGATCGAGCGCCGCGGTGTTGTTGTAAACGCCGCTGCGAAACACCAGCGCGTGCACGGCGACCAAGACCAGAAGCGTCAGCTTGGTCCTGAAAAAGGCGTTGTAGTAATACTCTTCCGCCTTTGAGCTGGCCAACAAAAAGCCGCAGGTGGCGACGATCAGGAATCCGATCCTCTTCGGCACGCGCAGTTGATTGACCACATCCGAAACCGGCTGGTTGCGCATGATCGCGCCCAGCAGGCGCAAATCGGTTATTAGGATCGCGCCGCCGAACAGAGCGATCCCGGTGAGATGCGTCGACAGAATAGTCGGATAGAGGTACGCCGACATGCGGATGGTGGTGGCCCACTCGGTATTCTGAATCCACTGCGCAAATTCAAGCACAGACATAGCTCAATGCCCCGGCGTTACGATGAACGCGATGAAAATTGCGGCGAAGACTATACCGGTCCAAAGGGCCAGCGAAATGCATGCCACGGGCTTGTTAAGACCCGGAGACAACTCGCCACGCAGCAGCTTACGGCGGATCGTATAGTGAAACCCGATCGCTAGAGCGAGCAACACCATCTTGATCTGGAAGGCGCTGTTCAGGTAATACATGTCCGGGTCAGAGGAGAACAGCATCGGGCCGGACAGCAGTAGCGAAGCGAGCCCGAACAGCGTCCAGGGAGCCAGAATCTTAGAGAGCTCAGCGCCGTTCTGGCGTAGTCCGAATCCCAACAAGCGGAAATCGACCAGCGCGATGGTGCCCACCGTGACCGCAAAGCCGACGATATGGAAGCACTCGAGAATCGGAAAGACAAGCTCCGATTCGTTCAGCGGGTTCTGGATGGCGATCAAAACACAAACTAGCACACAATGGTTCCGTTGACCTGCGCGCGTAGCTGGGCGTAGTTCACAACCTGAAAGAACGGATGTTGTTGCGGCGGCGCGATAAAACGTGTCCGCCCCTGGTGATCCTCCCACAGAGCGACAACTTCTCCACGAAAGCCTTCGCGCGCGGCGGCGGCCTGGAGCCCAGCATAGGTGCTCGCTCGATCCTCGGGAGGCAGGCCGTCGAAGGCGGACTCGAGAAACACCACTAGAATGGTGGCGCCTCGGATATTCAGATGAGCAACAGGAATCGTACTATTTAGTTTAGGCAGGATTATGAAGCTACGGAAACTATTCGACGCCGCGTTCTATTTGCGCGCAAACCCGGACGTGGCCGCGGCGCGGATGGATCCTCTTAAGCACTACATCAGGTATGGAGCCGCGGAACAGCGGCAGCCGCATCCACTGTTCGACCCCGCGCATTATCTTGCGATCTGTCCGGAGGCCCGCAAAGCAGGTAATCCGCTGCTGCACTTTCTGGAGCAGAGCGGCGCTTGGGCGAATCCGCACCCGTTGTTCGATTGCGAGGCATATATGCGCGCGCATCCGGATGCGAAAAACCCCTTGGTGGATTATGTCGAGAACAGCCGGCGCTCCGCGGAGGAAGGCAGCCAGTTCGGGCAATGCTGAAAGAAGCCGCGGCCGTGCGCTTCGTCCTGCTACACTACCACTTCTTCAAAAACGCGGGCACCACCATCGAAGACATCCTGGCGCACAGTTTTTTTGAGAACTACGCACGCTTCGATACAGAAGATTTCGACGGCGCCGTGAGTCAGGAGGAGCTTCTTTCCTATCTCCGCCGCCATCCTCGCATGAAAGCAGTCTCCAGCCATCAGTTCCGGTATCCGGTCCCGCAAGCGCCTGGATTCATTTTTTTCGACCTGTGCTTCCTGCGCGATCCCGTTGACCGCATCCGGTCCATGTACGATTACTTTCGCGAGAAGCCGATCCCGGGCGAGCCGGCCAGCGATCTTGCGCAAGAGAAGTCGATCGGCGGATTCATAGCCGGGCTGGTGGAGCAACATGCGTATCGCGTCAGCAACGTGCAAACGAACATGCTGGCGAACGGTATCGTCAACGATCCGCCGGTGGAGACTGACCTGATTCGCGCCACCGAAATCATGCTTAAGACGTCTTTCCTGGGCGTGGTGGATTGTTTCAACGAAGGCCTGATCGCCGGGCAGCATTTTATTCGGCCGGTGTTCCCGAACCTGGCCCTGGCACAACAGCCTGCCAACGTTTCCGGCGGCTCACGCATGGAGACATTCCGCAAGGCCTGCGATGCGGACGTATTTGCCGAGCTCGTACGATTAAACTCGCTCGATTCGGAATTGGTGAATCGCGCCCGGGCTGAAGTGCGCCGCCGCTTTTCGATGGTGCCGGACGGTCCGGCTCGTTTGCGGGAATTGGATGAGGCTACCGGTCGCGTAGGGATCGGGCATGCCCGACCCGCGGTACCTAGAACATCAGCTTGAGGCCGAACTGGATCTGCCGGGGAGTGGTGGCCAGGCTGGTGATCAATCCGGCTGACGGATTGATGGAATACACGGGCGCAACGGCGGAGCCGGTGTTCGTGAACACGGTCTGATTCGGCGAAGCGTAGTTGGCGCGATTCAGTAAATTGAAGAATTCCGCGCGGAATTGCAGGTTGACCCGCTCTGTCACCGGAATGTTTTTAAGGACCGAAAGATCCACCTCCGCCAGCCCGGGTCCGTCGAAAACTCCTCGGCCCAGGCTTCCGAAAGTGCCGTAGGGCGGAGGAGTGAAGGCGTTCGGATCGAACCACTGGTTCGGATTCCCGGTCACCACCGGCCCCGTGAAGGCTGGATTCAGATTTGGCCGATCGGGATTACGGGTATCGCCGTCGCCGGAGCGGTTCAAGCCGATCTGCGGCGTAAAGGGAAAGCCGCTCAGCAGCGTGGTGATTTCGTTTAGCTGCCAGCCGCCGATGAGTTTGTTGGTTATGCCGGTCTTGCCGTCGCCGAACGGCAGATCATAGTGCGCCGATATACTCGCTTGATGCGTGACGTTTAACGCCGACGGTCCCCAGTCGCGCCGCAGATCGCGCGGGTCCATCACCATCTGCGGCTGGTTGGCAGCCTGGGCGATAGTCAGCGCCGAGTTGTGATCCAGGTTCTTCGACCAGGTGTAGTTGGCGCGAAGTTGAAATCCTCGCGTCAGGCGTCGATTCACGTCGATCTGCAGGGCGTTGTAACTGCTGTTGCCTTCCGAATACCAGAAAAATCCATTGGACACGTATGGATTGGGCCGGGTCGCCGTCACCGGAATATACTGGGCTCCCTGGGGCACGGTCGATCTGGTCGCGGCCGAAGTGCTGAGGCCCCCGGCCAGGCATCCTGCGGGATTCGAACAGATTTGCGCGGGGATACTGTTCGGATCCACGCTCACGAACTGGTGGTATCCGAAGGATCCGACGTAGGCCACCCGCACAGTTGTGTTCCGATCAATCTGCTGCTCGACGGTGAAGTTCCATTCGTTCACAGTGGGAGTCTTGGCATCCGGCTGCACTCCCAGTGGCGCGTAGATCGCGCACTGGGCGCTCGGTATGCCCGGTCCGCACGGTTGCAACGGTGGAGTGTTGGGAGCCAATGGCACCAGAGGCGGCAGCGTGCCTGTGTACGAAACCGTTCCGTTATAGGGATACAGCGAGTTGAGCTGGAAAGCGAGGTCGTCGATCAACGAGTAATAGATTCCGAACCCGGCGCGGATCGCCGTCTTTCCTTTGCCGAACGGGTCCCACGCAATAGAGGCTCGGGGCGCGAACAGACGCTTGGCGTTGTTTTCCGTGAAGGCGGAATTGCCAACACGGGTGTTCGACAGCAGGATGCCGTTACCGTCGGTAATGTAGTTCGCGGCGCGTCCGGCCACTTCGTTCCATCCGGTGGTGAATTCGTGCCGGAGTCCCAGTTGCACCGTGAGATTGCGTCTCAACCTGATGGTATCGTCGACGTACCAGGCGCCGAACAGACTTCTCCAACCCAGCGTGTTGGCCGAAGGAACCACTTGAAAATTGGTCAGCGTTCCTTGCAGGAATGTGGTGAGACTCGCAAACGTAGCGACGCCTAACTGGCGGGAGGCGACGTTCTCGTTGTCCTGGAGCCGCTGAAACCAAACTCCGGCATTGATCTGATGTTTGCCTGTCGTAATGGAAACGCCATCCGAGAAAGTATAGAGATTGCGGCGATTCCAGACGTTCGCATTATTACTTGGACCGGCCGCCGTAAGGGCCGCCGAGCCGGTGGTGGTCTGCGCCCCTCCGATTACGATTCCGCCGGGTCCATAACCGGTGACAAAAGACAGGTTCGACGGGAAGGCAGTCGTCGAATAGGAATCGTAATTGAATCCCGAGCGCGAGTAGCCGGCGCGGAATGTATTGAGCAAGCGGGGCGAGAAAACATGCGTTTCTTCCAGGCTCGTTACCTGGTTGCGAAGCTTCAGAGCGGACGCGAAGAGAGGATCGCCCAACGGAATCACGCTGTTGCCGTCATCCACCGTATACGACGCGGAGAGCGTATCGTGCTCCCGCAGATAGTAATCCGAGCGGGCAGTCCCAAAATCTTCGCGAATCGGATTCTTGGGATTGTAGAACGCCTTCTTCGCTCCCGTCGGCAGCCCGTTTAAGAGGAGCTCGGGACCATTGGGATCCGGCCACAGCGCCATGTATTTCAAAATCGCCGGGTTCAGATTGACGACGGGCGAATACACGCCGGTAGTCGCGTTCGGAAGAGCGCCCTGGCGCGCCAGTTCATCCGGGACCACGCTGACGCTGCTGGTGGCCAGGCTTTGCCGGAATCCTTCGTAATTGCCGAACAGGAACAGTTTGTCTTTCTTGAGCGGGCCTCCCAGCGACCCGCCGAATTGGTTGCGGCGGAAGGGCGGCGGCGCGGGTCCCTGGTCGAAGGTCCCGCGCGCATCGAGCGCGCTGTTGCGGAGGAACTCGAACAGCGATCCATGGAGAGCATTTGTTCCCGACTGGGTGACCACAGTCACCTGTCCTCCGGCGCGCTTACCGTACTCGGCGCCGTAAGTGTCGGTGAGCACATTGAACTCGCGCACGGCGTCGATTCCCAGTAGATCCCCGCTGACGCCGCCGGGCGTGATCGCGAGCTGGCTTGTTCCGGAATACTCGATTCCATTGAGCAGAACGACGTTTTCCATCGGACGCCGTCCCGCTACCGTGAACGTGTTTCCATTGCTGGTGCTGGTGGAGGGACTTTTCAGAACATAGCTGACGATTCCCGGATTGAGAGTCATCAAATTATCGAAGCTGCGGCCATTCAGGGGCAGCTCTTTTATCTGACGCTCATTCACTAGTCCGGAAATGGAGGCGGTACTGGTGTTGACCAGAGCAGTGTCGGCGACCACGGTGACTTGTTCGGAAACCGTACCTACTTCCAGGCGTAAATTGGCGACGGCCTCTTGTCCTACCGCCAGGTTGATTCCCAAGCGGACGGCCGCTTTGAATCCGGTTTTTTCGGCTCGCACTTCTTGCGGACCCACCGGCAGGGCGACAACCTTGTATGTTCCGCTCTCGTCCGTGGTGGTGCTGCGCGTGGCTCCGGTTTCGACGGTCTTTACGGTGACAGTAGCTCCTGGAATCCCGGCGTCTGTGGCATCCACCACGCGCCCTGAGAGCACGGCGGTTACCTGCGCCCAACCGCTTTGCGTGGCGGCTGCAAGCGTCACAATACCGATGAAAAGCAGTTTCTTCATGGAATCTCCCGATTCAGCTGCTCAAATGCTATTGCACCTGGTCCCAGGCGTCCAGGCCAAGCAAGCGAGCGCCCACGCCTTCATCCTTCCCCCATCCGAGTGCCGACATCCGGCCGGGTTGCGCAGTGAAGACGATTTGGAAACTGCTGCCTTCATCAGGACCCTCTGGGGGCTTCCCCCGCATCGGGGAGACCAAAGCCAAGTACTTAAGAATAGTATAGATGTCGCCCGGCTCCGGCAGGGTTACATCGAACTCCTGGGTTTTCAGCCGGACGCGCGTTTCACTGAGCGATAGCTGATACGCCAGAAATCCCGCGCATTCGATGGCCGATTCGAACCAGTCTTCAGAGCCGAACGGAACGTCCAAATCGAGATAGATCAGCACGCTCCGTTCCTGTTCTCGCGCGTATTCGCGAACTTGGAGGTCGCCGGTATGGGCCGTCGCCTTCCAGTCGACGTGCCGGGCGCTTTCGAGCGCTTCATATGGCCGAATCCGATAAAAATCGTGACCGCGCCCATGCTGGCTCATCTCCAATTCACCGCTCACGGCAGCTAGCAGCGATTCGAATCCGGGCTGCGGATCGAGGCAGGGATAAACCAGAATCTCGTGTTGCGCTGTGATCATTTCGCGTCGTTCGGCGAATCCGAAGGGAAAGCGTGTGGAGAACTGGAAGCTGCGTTCCTTCTGGGCGCCCCTTCGCGCGAAATAAACATCCACCGCTTCTTCCACGGTGGCGCCGCCGGGGAGCACAGGAAAGTACAGGATCGTGTCGAATCCACTCTCCGCGGCGCCTTCCAGGTGAATACTGAAGGAAGGTATCCAGCTTTTCGTGTTCTTAAGGCGGACGCCTGCGCGGACCTTTCGCCGCGCTGAGATGTGCTGGGGTAAAAACAGCTCCAGTTCCAGTCCGGCTAATCCCAACTTGCTGATGAATCCGGAGATCATGAACGTGGACAGCATCGCGGCCAAGATCAGGAACATCAAGTTGTTGGCCGATACGAACGCCACCAACGCGACAACCAGCAGCGTGGCGGTGTAGGCCAGACCGGTGCGGGTCACCTGCTGGCGCAATTGCAATGGCCAAACCGATTTGCGACGAAGCCAGGACAGCAGGGAAGGAACCACGATCGCTTCAGTGTACCGTTCGCAGTATAGGGACAATGGCATCTAGGTTGCTGCGGCTTCTCATGGACCTTGGTCTGTTAACTCGAAAGTCTGGTCACTATGAGATTCATCATTCGTCTGCTCATTGGTGTCATTCTGCTCCAGCCCGGCCTCCTGCCGGCTGAGCCAGTAGCGGTGCGCCACATAGAGGGAACGGTCCATGGATTTCTTGCGCTGCGCACGATGGAGGGCAAAATTCTTGGCGCAGGTGATCTCATCCAGGTCCTCCGTGGGGATCAGGTAGTGTCCCGTCTAGTCTTTCGTTTTAGGGACGGCTCGGTCGACGACGAAACCGCTATATTTACTCAACGCGGTAGTCTTCGGCTGGTAAGCGACCACCACATTCAGAAAGGTCCAGCCTTCCCGCATCCGACGGATGTCGTGATCATGGCCTCTACTCGCCAGGTCACGGTCCGCTATACAGATGACGACGGGCACCAAAAGGTCGAAATGGACCGTCTTGACCTGCCGCCCGACCTGGCCAATGGCATCGTTCTTAATATATTGAAGAACATCCGGCCCGAGACGAGCGAGACGAAGGTGTCTTACGTGGCGGCAACTCCCAAGCCACGGCTTGTAAAACTCTCCATCGTCCCCCAAGGCGAGGAAACGTTTTTGGTTGCTGGCTCCGGCCGCAAAGCTATGCGTTTCACCTTGAAGGTGGAGCTTGGCGGTATTACTGGGGCGGTCGCTTCGCTTCTGGGCAAACAGCCCGCGAATACTAACGTTTGGGTCGTCGGTGGGGAGGCCCCGACCTTCGTGAAATTAGAGGGACCATTGTACCTGGGCGGCCCTATTTGGAGCATTGAGTTGACGAGTCCAGTTTGGCAGGAATCGCCGCAGAAAAAAGCCCCGGATAATCCTCAGAAGAAGTGAGGACGTACGCCTCACGGCGTGGCGCACGCATTTTTGCGTGCCGTGTCGAGACTTATCTCGACACTCCAGCCGCGACGCGTGCCACGGCGTTCACGATCTTCCGGTACGGGATTTTATCGAGCGACTCGAAGCCGATCCATTCGCCGTCCCGCCAGCTCGATCCATGCCAGCGCAACAGCACTGCCAGATGTTCAACATTGGGAGAAGTGCCGGGAGCCGCGTCGGGTGAAACGCCCGCGGAAAGCTCGCGCAGGCGCTGGTCCATGGAAGCTGTTTCAGAAAGCGAAAATGATCGCGGCTCCAGCCACCTGCCTCTGGCCAGAAACATGAGATTAACCGCGTCCCGCTCAGCGGAGGGCACTACAGCGACGCCCGCCAGCCGGTCGAGAACGCGAGCAAGATCACCAGAGCCCGCCTGCACTTCGGCGATGCGATTCAGGCGCTGGTGCAGGCGTTCGGCTTCCTCGAACTGCATCGTCGCGCTGGCCTGGTCGCGAGCCGTCTCGGCCGATTCGTGAAGCGAGGATCCATCGGTACGCAGGAATTGTTCGACGCGGGCGGCTTCGTGCCGGTACTCTTCGAGGGAAACGACCTGCTGGCAGGGCCGCAGGCATTTATTCATTTCGCCGTAGATGCAGCCCGGATGATCGGGCGCGGGCGCCAGGTTTTCCTCGCATCGGCGCAATTGAAACAGGTCCAGCATTTCGGTCTGGAAGTGTTCCGCCGCAGCGCGTCCGGCAAATGGGCCGTAATACAGTCCCCGGCCGAGCCGAGTGGTCAACATCGTGCGCGGGAAGGGATTGTCCAGCGTCAGCCGCAGGAACACGGGCGGCTTCAGACGCGTGATGCGCGGCCAGTCTTCCGGAAAATGGAGCTTCGCGAGATCCAGATGGATGAGTGTGGATTCAAGCTGCGATCCGGTAGGCCAGTACTCGATCCGCTCCACCACGCCTCGGAGGTTCAGCACGCGCGAGGTCCCTTCTCGGCCGGAAAGCAGACGTTTTAGACGACGGCGCAGCAGCGCAGTCCGAGCCAGGTAGGGCGCGCCTTGGCCGGCCCACAGCAGGAATACGGCTGGACGGTCGGGAGTCGATTCGAGATCGGAAGGGAGCGCGGTGATCGGTTCGCGCATCTATACTTCAATTGTAATGAGGAATGTTCGAAGCCATCATTGGTAACCTCGAAGTATGCACTCTCCGGAGCGCACGGCCGCCCGCGTCGCCCTGGCCGGGATCGTGGCGAGCGCCGTCCTCGCAGCCCTGAAAATTGCCATCGGCCTAGCAGCGAACTCCGTGGCTACTATCTCGGACGGCGTCGAATCCGCGTCCGACGTGGTCACCTCGGGGTTGGTGTATCTTGGCCTGCGGGTCGCCGCCAGGCCGCCCGACGAGGACCATCCCTATGGCCACGGGCGCTTTGAGACGCTGATTGCACTCACCGTGGGTGTGCTCCTGGCTGGGGCGGGCGTGGGCATCTGCGTTAATTCCCTGCAAGCCAACCAGCAGACGCCTGCGCTGTTCGCCATATGGCCGCTGGGCTTGTCGATTGTCACGAAATCCGTTCTCGCCACCGTGAAAATGCGGGCAGGCCGGGCAGCCCGCAGCGCCTCGCTTACAGCCGACGCCTGGAACGATGCAGTCGATATCCTTTCCGGTTCGGTGGCTCTGATCTCGGTGCTGCTTGCCGTCTACGGTCCTGAGAACCTGCGCAACGCCGACCGATACGGCGCGTTCCTGATCGGCCTGATCGTCATTTTCGTGGGCTTCCGCGTGGTGTGGGAAGCCGCCTTGCAACTCATGGACACCATGCCCGAGCCGGCCCAGATGGAGGCGCTGCGGGTAGAAGCGTTGAGGGTGCCGGGGGCGCTCGGTGTCGACAAATGCTATGCCCGCAAGACCGGATTGCGTTACCATGTCGATCTGCATCTCGAAGTGGATCCCAACCTTAGCGTACTGGCTTCGCATGAAATCGCCCGGGCCGTGAAACGCCACCTGAAGGACCGGCTGGATTGGGTGGCCGATGTTTTGGTCCACGTGGAGCCGCATCCCGAGCACGTCACAAAATCCTGATGGAAAATCGCGAAATCGCCCGCCTGCTGTGGGAAACCGCCGACCTGATGGAAATCGCTGGCGAGGACTCCTTTCGTATCCGCAGCTACCGCAACGCCGCATCGGTGATCGAGGGGTATCCGGAGCCCATCTCGGCGATCGTCAAGGATGCCTCGAAGAAAGTCACGGATATTGCTGGAATCGGGAAGGGAATCGCGTCGGCGCTGGAGGAAATCGAGCAGCGGGGAAGCTTCGATCGCCGTGATCAGATGCTTGAGGTATATCCACCTACGGCATTGGAATTACTAAAGATTCAAGGATTGGGGCCGAAAGGCATCCGTACGCTGTTCGAGCATTTCCGGGTTTCGACCATCGACGGGCTGGAGAAGATCTGCCAGGAGCAGAAGCTGCGCGAGCTGCCCCGCATGGGCGCCAAACTGGAGGAAAAAGTACTTCGCTCGATTGTGGCGTATCGGCAGCGGTCGGGGCGCTTTCTGCTGAGCTTCGCTTACGGAGTTGCCGACGAGCTGGTCACGTTTCTGAAGAACATCGAAGGGGTCGAGACGGTGATGCCGGCGGGCAGCCTGCGCCGCGGTAAGGAGACCGTAGGCGACCTCGATCTTCTGGCAACAGGTCCGGGAGCCGAAGCGGCCATCGACACGTTCACAGCGCATCCGAAGGTTCATGAGGTGT
>JAOAPR010000030.1 GCA_025463005.1 Bryobacterales bacterium
CGTGCGGGCTGGCGGGCGGCGCGGCCCTCAATACCACCGTATTCCCGTTCATCCTGCGCGGCGTGAACCTGCTCGGGATCGATTCGTCCAAGGCGACGAAGCCGCTGCGTCTGGAGATCTGGTCGCGACTGGCGAGGGACTTGCCGCTCAAGCTGATGGATTCCATGACCGATGTCGCGCCGCTGGGCAAGGTCTTCGAGCTGGGGGAAAAGATTCTGGCTGGCCAGATTCGAGGCCGGATGGTGATCGACGTAAACGCCTAGTGTTAGATTGAAGTTTAATGCGCGCTCAGCTCGCCTTCGGCCGGAATGGCCTGGAAATCGATCTTCCCGATACGCACGAATACAGCCTTCTCCAGTGTCCGACGATTGCGGCGCTGGCGGATCCCGTAGCGTCTATCGAAGCCGCATTGGATCGGCCCGTAGCAGGTCCGGCACTCGCGGCGTTAGCCGCTGGAAAGCGCTCAGCGGCCATCTCCGTGTGCGATATCACCCGGCCCGCGCCGAATCCCGTAGTTCTGCCGCCCCTGCTGCGGCGTTTGCAGGCCGCCGGCATTCCCAAAGAAAGCATCCGCATCCTGATCGCCACGGGCCTGCACCGCGCGGCGACACCAGCCGAGATAAGGCACATCGTGGGCGAAGAGATTGCCGCGAATTTTGAGGTGCTCAATCACGACGCGCGCAACGCCGCCCAGCATCGACGTCTGGGCACCACGCGCTCGGGCACGCCGGTATTTGTCGACGAGCGGTTTATCGCCGCGGATCTGCACGTCTCGCTCGGATTCATCGAGCCGCATCTGATGCTAGGGTTTTCCGGAGGCCGCAAGCTGGTCGCCCCAGGTTTAGCGGCGGAAGCGACCATCAAGGAGCTGCATAGCTCACGCTTCATGCGCGATCCGCGGGCGCGCGAAGGATCGATCGACGATAACCCTCTGCATGCCGAGCTACTCGAGATCGCGCGCCTCGCCAGGCACGACTTCATTGTGGACGTCTCGCTCACGCGCGACCGGAAGATCGCAGCGGTGTTCGCTGGGGAGCCCGAAGCCGCGCACCGGTTCGGAGTCCAATGGGTTTCAAAGGCGCTGATGCAAACGCTCGAAAAACCGTTCGACGCCGTGATCACTACCGGCGCCGGATATCCGCTGGACATGACGTTCTACCAGAGCATCAAGGGGATTACGGCTGCCTCGCAGATCGTGCGGCAAGGCGGAAATATTCTCCTGTTCGGCGCTTGCGATGAAGGCGTCGGTGCACCGGAGTTCACGCGCATGGTCTGCGAACACTCCTCGGACACCGAATTTCTGCGGTCGATCGAAGGCGTGCCGGTCACGGTCGACCAGTGGCAGCTCGAAAAGCTCGCGCTCGCAACGCAAAAGGCCAAAGTGTCATATTGCGTGCCCGGCGTGCCGGAGCAATTCATCGGAGGATTGTGGGGACCGGGCTTCCGAAATCCCTCCGACGCAGTACAGGCCCTGTTCGCGGAGCTGCCGACCAATAGCCGGATCGCGGTCGTCCCCGAAGGACCGTACGTGCTGGCGGGCGTCGCTTAGTTCAGCGCTTCGAATAGCCCGGCAGCGCCTTGCCCGCCGCCGATGCACATCGTAACGACGCCGTAACGCGCTCGCGGCATGCGCGACATTTGGTTCGCGAGCGTTCCCACCATCCGCGATCCCGTCATTCCGAAGGGGTGCCCAATCGATATCGACCCGCCGTTCAGATTCATTTTCTCGATCGGAATGCCGAGCCGGTCGCGGCAATAGATCACCTGCACCGCGAATGCTTCATTCAGCTCCCACAAGTCAATGTCGTCGGGCGTCAGCCCGTGCCGACCCAACAGCTTCGGGACGGCGAACACCGGGCCGATGCCCATCTCGTCCGGATCGCAGCCAGCCACGGCCAATCCCCGAAAAATCAGCTTATACGGGACGCCCAGCGCGTCCGCCCGCGAGCGCGACATCAGCAGAGTGGCCGAGGCCCCATCAGAAAGTTGGCAGGAGTTGCCCGCCGTGACGGTCCCCTTACCGCTGGTTTGATCGAAAGCCGGTTTCAGCGCGCTCAGACCCGCGAACGTCGAGTCCGGACGATTGCACTCGTCGTGGTCGCAAACGGTTTCCTTGCCGTCGGCGGTGGTTACTTTCATGGGCGCGATCTCACCCGCGAAAAATCCCTCCTGCTGCGCGCGAGCGGTCCGCTGCTGGCTGAGCAGTGCATACTCGTCCTGCGCCTCGCGACCAATCCTATACCGCTTTGCGACCACCTCGGCGGTCTCGCCCATGGCGATGTATACGCGCTCGAGCTGCGGGTGCGGATCAACGTTCGGTTTCACCAGGCTGATGCTCTCGGCGCCGCCGGCGATGACGGCTTCCGCTCCTTCCTGGATGATTTGGTGCGCTGCGTCGGCGATCGCCTGCAGCCCGGAGGCGCAGAACCGGTTCACCGTGACCGCAGCGGTCGACGCGGGCAAACCGGCCAGTAGCGCGGCTTGTCTGGCGAAATTGTAGCCCTGCGATCCATGTGGCTGCGCGCATCCCAGAATCACATCCTCCACTTCACGGGGATCGAGCGCAGGGACTTTGCGCAGCACGTCACGTATACAATGAGCGGCCAGATCGTCAGGCCGGGTCATATTAAACGATCCCCGGAAGGATTTCGCCAGAGCGGTCCGCGAACTCGCAACGATTACGGCTTCGCGCATACGCCCTTCAGTATATTGGCTGCGGCTTCCTTGTACGACAAGGCGTTCGAGAGCGTAACTCCGCCCGAGACAGTGACATGCAAATTTTAGTTCCGGCGGATCATATATGGTTTGCAGTACTAATTCGAATCAAATCTCCTGCAAGCAGTACTTTTGCGTTCGTGTTACAAAAGCTTGACATGTTGTATACAGAGCGTCTAGACTCGCTTAGATTTGCAGTTGGGAATCTAAGGCTTCATTGGGGGGCTTTTTCATGCATAAGTTCACGATCGTAGTCTGCCTAATTCTTCTCGCTGCGCTCGCGTTTGCGCAAAGCGATCGCGGTTCCATCACCGGGGCCGTTGCCGATCCTAGCGGCGCAGTAGTTGCGTCAGCCAAGATCGAAGCGAAGAACGTAGATAACGGCACGGTATATGAGGCCGGAAGTTCGACTACCGGCAATTACGTGCTGCCACAATTGCCGACCGGCAACTACGAATTGACGGTCACGGTTACGGGATTTAAGAAGTATGTCAAGCAGAATATTTTCCTTCCGGTGGCACAGACCGTTCGCGTAGACATTAAGCTCGAAGTCGGAACGACCTCCGACACAGTCACGATCACGGAAGCAACGCCACTGCTCAAGACCGAGAGCGGGGAACTGAGTCACAACGTGACGTCGGACCGGATCAATAACCTGCCGGTACTGCAAATCGGCACGGGAGCCGGGCTTCGCACACCCTACGCAATGACCAATCTGATCCCCGGGTCCAGTTACAACCCCGATGTCGCTATCCGGATCAACGGCATGCCGTCGAACACCCAGTCGATCCGCCTCGAGGGCCAAGACGCACAGATGGGCATCTGGTCCGGAACCCAGTCGTGGACGCAGCCTAGCGTGGATGCCATCCAGGAGACCTCGATTCAGACCAGCAACTACGCGGCGGAGTTCGGCCAGGCCGGCGGCGGCGTGTTCAACACCACCATGAAATCGGGTACGAATCAGTACCACGGGAGCGCCTACGATTATCTCGCGAATGAAGCGTTGAACGCCGGCACTCCTAACACGGCTAAGCCGGCTGACCCGAGCCAGCATATCCGCAACCGTTTGCGCCGGACGGATTATGGTTTCTCCGTTGGAGGACCCGTTTGGATCCCGAAAATCTTCGACGGCCATGACAAGACTTTCTTCTTTTTCAACTTCGAGCAATTCCGTGAAGACCAGGTGACCTTCGCCGGCACGGCCAACGGAATCAAGACGGTTCCCACGCTGGCCTATCGCCAGGGAGATTTCTCCGCCGCCCTGGGGACCACCCCCATCGGTACGAATTTGTTAGGGAATCAATTGTTCAACAACCAGGTCTTCGATCCTTGTTCCACGCAGCCTGGAACTCGGCTCCGCACCGCTTTCCCCGGCAATAAGGTTCCTCTGGGGGCCGCGTCCTGCCTGGGAGGCACGTACCTCGATCCGGTTACGGCGAAGTTCCAATCCCTGATGCCGCTGCCAAACAATACCCTCAACGCAACCGGGTATCAGGATTACTGGGTGTCGTACGCCAGTCCCAAGCGGCAAACCGTTCCCTCCATCAAGTTGGATCATTCCCTCAGCTCGAAGGCAAAACTGTCCGGATATTGGGGCCGCACAACCAGCTCGAATCCGAATGCTGATGGAATGCCCTTCCCGATCACCAGCTCCAATGGCCTTCTCGTCACGTCCTACACCACCCGCATCAACTTCGATTACACGCTGACGCCGACTCTGCTGCTGCACTTAGGTGCAGGCCTTCTGACCGCGGACGATCCGGAGCAAGGACCTGGAGCCCCCTTGGGGACCGCCTATGACACCCTCGGCTTCTTCGGATTGAAGGGAACCGGCACCACCCAGGTTCTTCCGACCGTGGGTGCGCCCGCCCCCGGATTCAGCGGCGGACCTGCTACAGGCCCGATTGGCCAGGGTGGCCTGTATGGGGGTTATGTCCCGCGTATCGGCCCGTCCACTAACATCGACATCCATGAGTACAAGCCGACGGCTAATACCAGCCTCACTTGGGTGAAGAGCAATCACACTTACAAGTTTGGCGCCGAGTTCAACACCGACGGCTATCTCAACCACAGCAATACCTACGCGGCCCCATGGATCGGGTTCTCCAACCTCGGCACCATTGACGGGGCTACCAACGCATCTACCATTTACACTCCGGGTACCAGTCCCGGCTTCATCTACGCGAGCTTCTTGATGGGTCTGGCCGATGACGGATACACCTCGGTGCCGGCCAACACCCGCCTGGGCAAGAAAGCCCTGGGTCTATTTGCCCAGGACACCTGGAAGGTGACTCGCAAGCTGACGCTCGATTACGGACTGCGGTGGGATTTCCAGACGTACTTGAGGGAGCACAATGGCTACCAGGGATCAGTGAGCCTCTCCACTCCGAATCCGATCGCCCCCGGCCACATGGGCGCCACGATCTTTGAGGGATATGGTGGAGGGCGCTGCAATTGCGATTTCGCCCACAATTATCCTTTGGCGTTCGGGCCGCGCATCGGTGTTGCCTATCAGATCACGCCGAAAACCGTGCTGCGTGTAGGGGCCGGGATCTCTTACACCAGAACTTCTGCCAACAACTTCCAATCCTACGCCGTTGCATCGAACACGCCTTATTCTCCGTCTCAGTACGGCGACCCCGCCTATTTGACCAGAGACGGCCTGCCTTACAAAGTCACGTTCCCCAACTTTGACGCCGGTCAATTACCGACCGGGGGAATTCCCGCTGGCTCGCTGAATTATTTCGACCCGCAAGCCGGCCGTCCGGCCCGCACGATGCAGTGGAGTTTCCTTATCCAGCGCGAGCTCCGGAGAGACCTGGTGATCGAAGTCGGCTATGTCGGCAACCGTGGGGCGTGGTTCCAGTCGACGTCTGCGATCAATGATAATGCGCTGCAAATGGGCGATCTGGCCAAACTCGGACTGGACGTCCACAACGCCGCTGACCGCGCGCTCCTGACATCGCAGATCGGTGGGCCGCTTGCCGCCCAGCGCGGATTCGGCAACCTGCCGTATCCTAAGTTCCCGACTACCGGGACCGTGGATCAAGCCTTGCAGCCCTACCCGGAATACACCAGCATCCTTCACCTCTGGGGACCGCTGGGCAGCACCAAGTATGACTCAATGCAGGTTAACTTGACGAAGCGCTACTCGCACGGTCTGGATCTAAACGCGAATTTCACCTGGTCGAAGCAGATGGTGAACGGCGTCGAGAGCGAAGGCGTATTCGGCAGCGCCACGGAAAACGATGTCTTCAACCGCGCGAATAATTGGTTCCTGTCCAGCAACAACCAGCCCTTCCTTCTGGTGGTCTCGGCCACCTACACCACGCCGAAAATGAGGGGAGATGGCATGGCGATGAAGCTGCTGTCGCAGGTGACTCGCGATTGGAGCACGGCCACCGTTCTCCGGTATGGAAGCGGGCTGCCGATCACGAGCCCGACTTCAACGAACAACCTCAGTTCCCTGCTGGGCTCGGGGCGCAGTACGCTTTACAACCGCGTACCCGGCCAGGCTCTCTTCACGCAGGACATCAACTGCAAGTGCTTCGACCCCAGCCAGACTTTAGTTCTGAATCCGGCTGCGTGGCAGGACCCGGGCGCAGGCAATTGGGGCACGGCCGCCGCACGCTATTCCGATTACAGCGGGGCTCGCCGTCCAAGCGAGAATATCAGCCTCGGACGCATCTTCCGCGTGCGTGAAAAGATGCAACTCCAGATTCGCGCCGAGTTCACCAATATGTTCAACCGCTGGATTTGGCCCAACCCGACGGGAACGCCGGGAACACCGGTTCAACGCAACAGTTTAGGCCAGATCACATCCGGTTACGGCTTCATCAATCTTGTTGGCGGCGGCGGCGCGACAGTCCCGCCTCCCCGCAATGGCCAGTTAGTGGCCCGTTTCACGTTCTGATTCATTCCTGAAGTAATCTTCGCCGTCCCCGGGGTCCCGTGCAGAGCCCTGGGGACGGCGAAAGTGTTTTTGCAGAAGCGTGTCCGGCCATTGATTCCCGCAAGCTTCCGCAGTATGATGACTGCGTTTCCCATGAATCGATCAATAGTTTGTGTTCTGCTTCTGGCGTCGGGCGCACTCCTGGCGCAGCACGAATACACCGCCACCGATATCGAGAACGGCGGGCGGCAGTACGTGAACAATTGCGTCTACTGCCACGGTCCGGAGGGCGACCAAATCGCTGGTGTCAGCCTCTTCCAGGGCAGGTTCAAACGCGCCGTCTCGGACGACGATATCGTACAGATCATCCGCAACGGCGTTCCCGGCACTGGCATGCCTGCGCAAACGGGCATGAATGAGGCCAATGCCAGGACCATCGTGGCGTATTTGCGCTCGGCCGCTGCGGTGCCGGCCAGCACGCTGACGGGAGGCAACGCCGCCCGCGGTAAGTCGCTGTTCGAAGGAAAGGGCGCTTGCGCCACTTGTCACCGCGTTCAGGGCAGCGGTTCGCGAATGGGACCCGACTTGAGCGATATAGGCATGCAGCGCCGGGCCGTGGAACTGGAGAAATCGCTGCTCGACCCCGGCGCCGGCGTTCTTCCGCAGCATCGGTTCGTGCAGGTGACTCCCAAGAGCGGTCCCGCGGTCACCGGCCGCCTTCTCAATCAGGACACCTTCACCCTGCAGCTTATCGACTCACAGGAGCGGCTACGAACGTTCGTAATCGCGGACCTGCGCGACTACTCCGTGCTCAAGGATTCGCGGATGCCTTCCTACAAAGACAAGTTGAGCCGGCAGGAACTGGCCGACATGGTCAGCTATCTGGTTTCGCTCAAAGGACCCAATAAGCCATGAAGAGATTCGTTCTGCTGGTGGTGTCAATAGCATCATTGTCCGCACAGGTGACGTTCGACCGCATTCTGAACGCGGGCAAGGAGCCGCAGAACTGGCTGACCTACTCGGGAGGTACTTCCAGCCAGCGCCACAGCACGCTCACGCAGATCACGCCGGATAACGTGAAGAACCTGGAGCTGCAGTGGATCTTCCAATCACGATCGCTCGAACGATATGAGGCGACGCCCCTGGTGGTGGATGGCGTAATGTATACCGTCCAAAATCCGGATGACGTGCTGGCGCTGGACGCGGCCACCGGACGGGTCTACTGGACGTACAACTATCAGCTTTCGCCGGACGCTCGGCCGTGCTGCGGAAGGCTGAGCCGCGGCCTGGCGATCCTGGGCGATACGCTGTTCATCGGCACGATCGACGCTCACGTGGTCGCGCTCGATGCCAAGAGCGGAAAACCGCTGTGGAACGCGCAAGTCGGGGATCCGGAGAAAGGCTACGCGATCACCCACGCCCCCTTGATCGTCAAGGACAAGGTGATCGTCGGCATGGCGGGCGGCGAATACGGCATTCGCGGCTACATCCTGGGCCTCGACGCCAAAACCGGCAAGGAAGCCTGGCGCTTCTACACCATTCCCGGACCTGGCGAGCCGGGCCATGAAAGCTGGGCGGGCGATTCCTGGCAGCACGGCGGAGCTTCAGTATGGGTCACCGGTTCCTACGATCCCGAATCCAACCTCACGTTCTGGGGCATCGGCAATCCCGGTCCCGATTGGAATGGCGATACCCGGGGCGGCGACAATCTGTATGCCTGCTCAGTGGTGGCACTCGATGCCGACACCGGCAAGCTCAAGTGGTACTACCAATTCTCGCCGCACGACGAGTTCGATTATGATGCCGTGCAGGTTCCGGTGCTGGCCGATATCGATTGGCAGGGTCGCCCGCGCAAGGTCATGATGTGGGCCAACCGCAACGGCTTGTTTTATGTGCTGGATCGAACCACGGGCCAATTTCTGTCGGGCAAGCCGTTCGTCAAGGTGAACTGGATGAATGGCTTCGACGAACGAGGGCGGCCGATGAAACTGGCCAGCGCCGCATCCAGCAAAACAGGAACACTGATTTTTCCCGGCAATCAGGGCGGCACCAACTGGTACAGCCCGTCGTTCAGCCCGCACACCGGCCTGTTCTACATCCCCGCTTGGGACAACTACTCGTCGTTGTACGTTAAGCAGGATCAGGATTTCGTGGAAGGCCGGACCTTCGGCGGCGGAGGACCGCGGCCCACCGGTCCCGCTACCAAGACTGGCGTCCAGAATTTCCGCGGCGATGAAGACATCTACGGCGCAGTTCGCGCGATCGATCCGAAAACTGGCGAAAAGAAGTGGGAATTCAAGATGGCCGACGTCACCGAAGCCGGAATCCTGACCACTGCTTCTGACGTGCTGTTCACCGGCGGCCACGAAGGATATTTCTTCGCGCTCGATGCGCGCAACGGCAAGCTGCTGTGGAAGTCGTCTCTGGGAGGCGAGGTGCGCTCGGGCCCCATGACCTTCATGGTCAACGGCCGCCAGTATGTGGCGGTGGATGCCGGGAATTCGCTGTTTGTGTGGGCGCTGCGACAGTAGGCGCCGCAGAGAATCACTTCGCCGTGACGGCCGCGCCCGGACGCTTTCGCTTGACCCGTGTCGGTGCCCTACCCCCCTGCTCCGATGACGCTATCCACTTGGGTGGCCTGCCTCTGCGTTTGCCACCGGCAGCAGCTAGCCGCTCTAAGACTAATATCACTTCTTCAATCTGCTGCCGCTCAGCACGGAGTTTGGAGAGTATGTTGGTGAGATTCATGAATTGTCCTGGTGCGTGATCCCTGAGTCCGGGCCTATCCCGTACTGCTGCCGTCCGGAATCTCTTCGCAGCGTTGCTGAAGGTCGTCCGCCAGCATCACAATGGCCCTGCCTTCCCAGAGCACTTCGACCATTCGCACGTCCGCTTTCTGGGTAAGCCCCTCTGTGACTTCGACGATGGAATTTGAGGGGACTCGTACTGCAATCCGATTCCCGTCTTTCGACTCCATGCCGGCAATCTCACTTTTGAGCCGAAGGCGTTTTCGCATCGGAACGCAGGGGGACACTCCATTTCTTCATCAGGGTAATGGACCTTGCCGGGCGCAAGTTCTTCGATGGGTCAGAACGCGGCGACTCCGAATCCCGCGAAACCAGGGCCTGCACCTGACCTATCGGCGCCAGCGAGAGCACGTGGAACACAGTGTAACTTTGAGATAAACGGTGCGCTATAGAGGAAAGTAGGATCGATCGGTCACCGTTTTGACGTATTGCCGGGTAGTAGTTTGTACTACAGCGAGCCGGTGCCACGCCCGTTACGATGTGATGTGGGATGGAGGATGGTCATGCTCGATATGACCGATCGTAAGCGTGTCCAGGAAGTTCTGCGACAGATCGAAGACCGCTTTCGCACACTAGTGGAAGTGATGCCTGTGGCCGTCTATGTGTGCGACACGTCCGGGATAATTCAAGGCTACAACAAACGCGCCGTGGAACTATGGGGACGCGAGCCACAATTGGGGGACCCGGCGCAACGCTATTGCGGCTCTTTGCGGCTTTATTCCTCCGACGGTACTTGTGTGCCCCACGAAGAATCGAAAATGGCCGAGGTGCTCAGGACCGGAATTGAGGCTCGCGACCTGGAAGTAATGATAGAGCGCCCGGACGGATCGCGCCTTACGGTGCTGGTGGATATTGTTCCCCTGAGAAATGGCGACGGGGAATTGATAGGCGCTATGAATTGCTTTCAGGACATTACTGAGCGCAAACAGTCTGAAGAAAAGCTCAAGGCGACTAGCGCTCAGTTGCGCACCCTGGCAGCCCGAATTGAGGTGGTGCGAGAAGAGGAACGATCCAGAGTGGCCCGTGAGATTCACGACGAGCCGGGACAGGCTCTGACCGCGATCAAAATTGACTTCACCTCGCTGCTTCGTAATCTTCCGGAATTCCAAGGGCAGACCGCCTCGCGGAGCAGTCTATCCTGAAACTTCTGGATCAGACCATCCAATCCGTACGAAGAATCGGAACAGAACTACGGCCAACCGTTCTGGACGACTTGGGTCTGGTGGCGGCGCTGGAGTGGGCCGCTGAAGAATTTCAAACTCAAACGGAAACAAATTGCCCGCATCAGCGTTCCGGATGTGGACGTTGCGCTAGACTCGGAGCGTGCCACCGTTCTCTTTCGGATTTTTCAAGAGACGTTGACCAATGTCGCTCGGCACGCGGATGCAACGCAGGTGGAGGTGCGACTGAACAAAGAAAATGGCACTCTGATTCTGGAAGTGCGCGATAACGGCAAGAGCATCAGCGAAGAGCAGCTTTCGAACGGCACATCGCTAGGCATTTTGGGAATGCGGGAGAGAGTTCTATTGCTCGGAGGCACGCTCTCTATCAGTAGTGCTCCCGGAAATAGAACCACTGTTAGAGTTTTGATACCGGACTCCAGGTCGAGCGGTTAAGGAAACGTGATCAGCGTTCTGATTGCAGATGACCATGCCATACTGCGCGGCGGATTGAAAGAGATCTTAGTTCGCGGGATCGAAGGCGCAGTCTGTGGGGAAGCCAAGGATGCGCAGCAGGTGCTTGCCCAGGTCCAGAGCCAGAACTGGGATCTGGTGATCCTGGACGTGAGCATGCCGGGACGCAGCGGCCTTGACCTACTCAGGGACCTCCGAGTGGCCCGGCCCAAGCTTCCCGTGTTGATCTTGAGTATGCATCCGGAAGACCAGTACGGCAGACGAATGCTCAGTGCGGGCGCCTCCGGTTACCTGGAGAAAGAAAATGCGCCCGAGGAATTGATCAAGGCTATCCGCAAGGTCCTGGCTGGCGGGCGCTATGTGAGCCCGGCATTGGCGGAAAAACTTGCATTCGACTTGAACCAAGATCACGGGCAGGCCTTACACGAGACTCTGTCCGACCGGGAATTTGAGGTTCTGCGGATGATCGCTTCCGGGAAAAAGGTGACCGAGATCGCTGAGCAACTCCATTTGAGCGTGACCACCGTCAGCACATATCGTTCCCGCATCCTGGAAAAGATGAAGATGGCAACCACGGCGGAACTGATCCGCTACGCGTTGCGTAATCAGCTCGTGGATTGAACAACTAAAATCGGGCTCCCTACCGCAGCCTGCAAACGGTAGGTCCCATCCGTCGTGTGTTAAGATAACCCCCGGCAGGTTGCCGCGACAGAGGTGGGATTCCCTATGATCAAACGTGTTTTTGTGTTCGTTTCGCTGACTGGTTTTCTCTTCGCCCAAGGCCGCGGAGGCCCCGTGAACCGGGAAGCTCCGGTAACCAACGTTCCGTTTGAACGAATCCTCAAATCAAGTCAGGAACCGCAGAACTGGCTGAGCTACTCAGGGAATACGATGAGCCAGCGCCACAGCGCGCTCACGCAGATCACACCGGCCAATGCCCGCGATCTGACGCTGAAGTGGGTTTTCCAGGCCCGCTCGCTGGATAAGCACGAGGTCACGCCGCTAGTGGTCGATGGGGTCATGTACACCATCCAGAGTCCCAACGACGTGATCGCCCTCGACGCGGCCACCGGCAAAACGATCTGGACGTATCTGCACAAACCCGCCGAGGGTACCGTGAACCCCTGCTGCGGCAACCTGTCGCGCGGTGTGGCAATTCTGGGGGACAAACTATTTCTGGCGTCGCTCGACGCGCAAATGATCGCGATCAACGCCAAGACCGGTAAGGAGCTGTGGAAGACGCAAGCAGCCGACTACAAGCAGCAATACTCGTTCACCGTCGCGCCGCAGGTGGTCAAGGACAAAGTGATCACCGGAGTCGCCGGCGGCGAGCATGGAATCCGCGGTTTCATCGCGGCCTACGACGTGAACACCGGCAACGAAGTCTGGCGCTTCAACACGGTTCCCGGACCCGGCGAGGCCGGCTATGAAACGTGGCTGGGCAAAGACGGAAAACCCAACGACTCCTACCTGCACGGCGGCGCGCCGATCTGGGTGACAGGTTCCTACGATCCTGAGACCAATCTCACGATGTGGGGAACCGGCAATGCCGGTCCGGATTGGAATGGCGACGCGCGCCTGGGCGATAACCTGTACAGCTCTTCGGTGGTGGCGCTCGATGCCGATACCGGCAAGCTGAAGTGGCACTATCAGTTTTCTCCGCACAACGAATTTGACTGGGACGCGACGCAGGTTCCCGTGCTCGCCGACATCCAGTTTCAGGGCCGGCCGCGCAAGGTGATGATGTGGGCCAATCGCAACGGCGTGTTCTACGTGCTCGACCGGACCAACGGTCAGTTCCTGTTGGGCAAGCCTTTTACCAAGGTGAACTGGCTCACGGGATTCGACGAAAAGGGCCGTCCCATGCAGGCGCCGGGCATCGTCCCCACCAAAGAAGGAACGTTGGTTTATCCCGGCAACCAGGGCGGAACCAACTGGTACAACCCGTCCTTCAGCCCGGCTACGGGCTTGTTCTATATTCCGACGTGGGAGAACAGCTCCAGCACGTACGTGAAAGGCGAGGAGCCTCCCGAATTCCATGACGGCCAGAGCTTCACCGGAACTTTCCCGCGCGGCGGAGCCACCAATGATGACGTATTCAGTTCGATCGTAGCGATGGACCCGAACACAGGGGAGCGCAAGTGGACGTTCCGTATGTCCGCGCCGTCCATCGAGGGCGGGATTCTGACCACCGCATCGAATATGTTGTTCGGCGGCGGCCGCGACGGACAATTCGTCGCTCTGGACGCGCGCGATGGCAAGCTGCTGTGGGAAACCAATCTCGGGCCATCGGTGTCGTCGGGACCCATGTCGTACCAGGTCAACGGAAAACAGTACATCAGTGTGCAGGCCGGCAATTCGCTGTACACGTTCGGCCTCCGGTAACGGACTCGCCTTCGACGGCTTTATGCGATTCATCCACGACGCCCCACTCTGACGCGGGGCATCGGTTGTGGCCTTCCCGACTTTGGAGTAGACTTCGCATAATGCAGGGTCCACACCGGGTTGTGTTCATAGCTGCTGTTCTCAGCACCCTCAGCGTCGTAAACGGCCAAGCGTTGACCGGACTGGTTCGCTCCACCGAAGAGGGACCGATGGAAGGCGTGCTGGTCAGCGCCCAACGC
>JAOAPR010000309.1 GCA_025463005.1 Bryobacterales bacterium
CTTAACGACGACGTCCTTTGAAAAGGTCGCGCTGAAGCCGTTCATGATTTCGAACTAATCCTAAATCTGTCGGGTTTCAGGCTTAGCGCCTTCATCTCTCCCACATCCATCTGTTTGATGAGGACGGTAAGCAACTTCAAGGGATACTTCGCGAGCGACGGGCAAGGGGGTCCGTACTTTTGTGACGCCAAATCCGCAACCCGCATCTACCTATGCAGGCACTATCGTCCCCTCCCCAACCCCGCCCCGCCCTGATACTCCGCTGTTTTTCGCCATCTCAACCTGCAGTATAACGCAGCTTTTGAGGGTTGAGAATCGATGAGCTGGCCCCGTTATCAGGTCGCCCCGGCAGAAAGCGTGCATGCGCTGGGGGTCGTGAGCATCAATTATGCGGTTCGAACTGACCCACGTTTGGATGCTTGCGGCGGTCGCAAACCTCCAAGAGCGCCAGGCCGCGGTCATTTCAGCCCGGACAAACCCGAGCGACCGGGTCCGCCTCATCGAAACGTTTATGAGCCACGTTGATTGGCCGGAAGATGCGGCGGCGGCGACGAAGCACTACCTCAAGGCCATGGGTATTTTGACGACCAATCGCAATGTGCTGGTTCACTCGAATATAGTCGGGGCATGGCAGAACAAGATGGCCATTTATTCGGTTTCTCGTCAGGGCAGCACCAGCGTCATCCAATCCACTCTGGAGGACATCAGGCAGGTTGCCGACGATCTGAACAAATACTTCGACTTCGGCCACAAGCTGTCGAATTACATCGCGACCAACATCCATCATGCGGCCCTGGAAGAAGGCATGTTTGCGATTTCGCAGATTCCTCCCTTGCCGCCCCTTCCCGCCCATCTTGATCCCGCCCAGCGGAAGAAGTGATGATCCCCCACATTTTGCTGACCGGCGCCGGCTTCTCGTACAACTGGGGCGGATACCTCGCGAGCGAGGCGTTCGAATACCTGTTGGGCGTCACCGAGAACGACGAGGATCTTCGCAAGGTCCTGTGGGCTGACCAGAACCGAGGCTTTGAGGCGACCCTTGCCCGATTGAGGAAGGAGTTCGAGGAGAACTACACCCCGCAGGTGGAGCAGGATCTGCGCAACATGACCACGGCTGTCCGGCGCATGTTTGGCGATATGTGGCTGGCCTTTAGCCAATCGAAGTTCGACGAGGCGTTTGAAGACCCGCGGCTTGGCATCATTCGGTTTCTCACCCGGTTCGACGCGATTTTCACGCTTAACCAAGATACTTTGCTTGAGACCCACTACCTGCCGGTCGTGACCGACACCGATTTTGCGAAGAACACCTATCAGGGTCCGCGGAACGTCGGCGCCTATCGTCCTGGGCTGGTGCCGGCCATGGAAACCCTGACGTTTGGCTCCCTCGCTTCTCGAATTCCTTTGTTCAAGGCCGGCGACGACTTTTCGCCCACGCGTAATCTACAACCCTATTACAAGCTGCACGGCTCGATCGACATCAAGGACGGTCGGGACATGATGCTGATCTTGGGCGGGCATAAGGAAGCCGACATCGGCAAACATCCGCTTCTTGAAACCTACCACGCGCAATTCGGGTGGTGGCTTAACATGCCGATGGCCCGCCTCATGGTGATTGGCTACAGCTTTGCCGATGCCCATATCAACCGGGTGATCTTCAACGCCGTCGAAACGCACGGCCTCAAGCTGTTCCTGGTTGGACCTAACGGCGCAAAGACCATCGGTTCTAATCCGGCCCTACCGCTCAATCCCCGGCAGCAGATCAAGGATGCAATCGTAGGCGCTTCCAGACGATCGATACGCAACACGTTATCCGGCCGGGACATGGTGGAGCTCATGAAAATCGAGCGCTTCTTCCAAGACGGCCGAATGGCCATTGCCCGCATTCCCGCCCTTTAGGTGATCCATGGCTGAAAAAGAAAATCCAACAGCCCTCGTTTTGCTCCGCAAGGAAATCATCCGCTTTCTCAAGGACCCAACGCCGGAGGTGCTTTGCATCCGTGGTAAATGGGGTGTCGGGAAAACCTACACGTGGGAGAGCTTGCTCAAAGAGGTGGGCAAGGATGTTGCCCTACAGTCATACTCCTACGTCTCGTTATTCGGGCTCGATGCGCTCGACCGCTTCAAACTCTCGACTTTCGAGAATGTCATTCCGATGGCGAGCATTGCCACGGGCCCGACGATGGAGACGTTGGGCGAAAACCTCAAATCGTTCGGCGCGAAGGCTCTCGGCGTCATCAAGCCAGGTCTTACCACCATCGCCGAGCAGGCGGCGTTCCTGTCCGTGCGCAATTACATCATCTGTATCGATGATATTGAGCGGAAGGGCGAGAAGCTTCGGGTGATCGACATCCTCGGGCTCGTTTCCCTCCTAAAGGAACGGCGCAAATGCAAAATCGTCCTCATCCTGAATGAAGATGAACTGGACAAAACCGGTGATCGCCAAGCCTTCGATAAATACAGCGAGAAGGTCATAGATACCTCCCTGCTGTTTGAACCCACGTCGGCGGAGGCGTGCCAGATCGCCTTCAAGGGAACCGAGACCTCCGACGATTTGATGCGGGAGAATAGCCAGAAGCTTGAAATCGCCAACATCCGCATCCTCAAGAAGATCGAGCGGCTGGTAAACGATGCGCGTCCTCACCTCACGGGGTTTGACCCGCGTGTCTTGACCCAAGCGATCTCAAGTCTGGTTCTCTTCGGCTGGTGCGTTTACGCCAAGCAGGACGAGCTGCTGCAATACATGCTCAACGAACGCTACAAGTCCCGCTATGCGCTAAACGACCGAAAGCTCACCGAGGACCAGAAAAAGCTGGACGACCTACTAGAGGCCTATCCTTTCGGGCTAGTGGATGCCCTCGACCGCGTTCTGCTGGATGGCATCCAGAAAGGTTTCATCGATAGCGACAAGCTCATCGAAGAGGCTAAGAAGCTGGACGACAACTACAAGAATGAGAGCCTGCGCCACGCCATCCAAGGACCTTGGGACGCCTACCGGGATTCGTTCGACGATAACATGGATGAGGTTTGCAAAGGCCTCATCCACGCGGTGAAGACCTACCCCGACCATACGCCGGTCAACTACGTGGACGGTGCGATCATGTTCCTCAAGCGTATGGGCAAACCTGCAGATGCCCAGCAGGTGCTCGACGACTGGCTGGAGGCCAATAAGGACCAGCCTCGCGGGTTCTACGATATTCGGAGCGGGGCTTTCTCGGTGCAGGACCCCGACCTGCGGACGGCCATCACCAACCGGTACAACTCCTATGCGGACACCCGAGATCCAGCGGAGGTGCTTTTCAAGATCGCCAAGGACCATGGCTGGAACGAGGAGGACATCGCGCTCTTGTCGAAGGTAACCCCCGACGAATTCTACGCGATGTTCAAGCGGCTTCGGGGCCTTGAGCTGCGGTCGGTGATCAAAAAGGCACTGGAGCTGGGACTTCAAGGAACTGGCGATCCTGCCTACGCCGCTATTGGAGCAAATGCGCTCGCCGCGCTGACCAAGCTGCGCGGCGAATCTGCAATCAACGAGCAGCGCGTGTCAGGCCTGTATCAGGTACCCTAGAAGCTCTGCCCGAGCCCAAGCAGCCACGCCGGTGTTAATCGGCGCGGGGTCCCGACGCCGATCGGCACGCTAAACTATTGATGCATCTAGCGGTGGAGGGGTCACTCTTGGACGCTTATTCACAGGATTGCATCTCGGGATGAATCTGTCCGCCTGGCCTGCCCGCGCCTCAATGCCAATCGAGCGCGTCGCGCTGAGAGCCGGTTAGAGCCCGCCCAAGGGACATCAACGCGGCCGCGCGCGACACTGATCATCGATGCGGATGGCGGCTACAACGTCCGAGCCATTTTAGGCGCCGAACACTGTCATCGGCGGCGTGCCGCACGTCACCCCCGTCCGTCCACGATTCCGTCGAGCATCGGGCGGATGTGCGCGCTCGGGAGTACCGCGAAACGGTCTTCCCGAGCATTCGTCACGATTCCGTC
>JAOAPR010000012.1 GCA_025463005.1 Bryobacterales bacterium
TCCGGCATTTGGGGACCTACGTTTCACGAGGACAACGCGGAACGCGGCCCGGGACCGGAGCTGGTCGATTTTCTCGGCCTGCCGATCAATGCCGCCGCGCGCCAGTGGGCGCTTAGCTGGGACCCGGATCGCTTAGGTCTGCCCGAGCATCAGTGCCAGGTCCACACCGCGGCGTATATTCACCGTGGCCCTCTGCGCTTGCGCATCTGGGAGGAACGCGATCCTCAAACGCAAGACTTGGTCGCAATCCGGCTCTACAGCAGCACCTACGAGCAGAACCGCACGGTGTGGATGGACGGGCGCCCACATCCTCCCGAGTACGCGGCTCATACCTGGATGGGATTTTCGACCGGCAAGTGGGAAGGCAACATCCTCACCATCTACACCACGCACATCAAGCAGGGCTGGACTCGCCGCAACGGCCTGCCCTCCAGCGACAGGATCTCGCTGGTGGATCATTTCATCAGGCACGATAACCATCTGACGCATGTGAGTGTGGTGACCGATCCGGTGTATCTAACCGAGCCGCTCATCAAGAGCGAGGACTACTTGCTCAACGACAACATCGGCGGCAACTGGCTGTGGCCCTGCGAGTATGTGGAGGAGCTGCCCAACCACGACAACAGTCGCGTGCCGAGCTTCATGCCCGGCGAGAATCCGTTCCTGCACGAATTCGCCGACAAGTGGAAAATTCCCGTGGACGCGGCTCTCGGCGGCGCCGAAACAATGTACCCGGAGTACATGAAGAAGCTCGCCGGGAAGTAGCCGCTCGTTGTCTCCCGCAGTTCAGCGCAAATGCCTAAACTGACTTACGCGTGGTTGACGGGTTGTCGGTGGCAATAGCGATTGTCAGCTTTGCTGCGCCCGCTGTAATAGGGGAGCAAGGATCGGTCAAGTTTTCGTTCCCTTTGGCGCTTCCTTGGATAGTGCTCATTTTGCTAGCGTTTAGGTGGTACCAAAAAAGAGTCTTCTGGCTGTTAATCGGTTTGCCGTTCGCTCTCTATTGGCCCAGTCAACTCGTGCTCTTAGGTGTGTCCTGCGCGTTCTGGTTCCCCAATGGGTGTCCGTAATCACCAGAGAACTGCATCTATCAGCTGCCTGAACGCCGCTTCTACGAAAGCCCGATGATCCGGCCCGTCTCGGTATCCAGGTCGATGTCGTAGTATCCCGGCCGCGTGGACAATCCCGGCATCGTCGCCATCGTTCCGAGCAATGGATATAGGAATCCCGCACCCACGCTGGCCCGGATATCGCGCACCGGCACAGTGAAACCGCTGGGTGCGCCTTTCAAGTTCGGATCGTGACTGATCGACAAGTGCGTCTTGGCCATGCAGATGGGAAGCTTATCGAATCCCTGGCGCGTATACACTTCAATCTTTTTCTCCGCCTCGGGCGAGTACTCCACCGCCCCCGCGCTGTACATCTCGCGCGCGATGGTCTCGATCTTCTCTTTGATGCTCATCTCCAACGGATAAAGGAATTTGAACTTACGGGGCTTCTCGCAAGTGGCCACCACGGCCGTCGCCAGCTCCAGGGCCCCAGCGCCGCCCTCCGCCCAATGGTTGCTCACCACGGCATCTTCAGCTCCGGCAGCCTTTGAGAGCTGCCGGACAAGCTCCATTTCAGCCGGGGTATCGTCCTTGAAGCGATTCACCGCCACCACCACCGGAATGCCGAAATTTCGTGCATTGCCGATGTGGCGCACCAGGTTCGAGCAGCCCTTTTCCAGCAGATCCAGGTTCTCCTGCGTGTAGGCCTGCGCCAGCGGCTTGCCCGCGACCACCTTTGGCCCGCCGCCATGCATTTTCAATGCTCGAATCGTCGCCACCAGCACCACGCAATCCGGCGTGAGCCCGCTGTAACGGCACTTGATGTTGAAAAATTTCTCCATGCCCATGTCGGCGCCAAACCCCGCCTCAGTGAGCACGTAACCGTCCGCCCCCGCGAGCTTCAGGGCAATCTGATCGGCCACAATCGACGAATTGCCGTGCGCGATGTTGGCGAACGGTCCGGCGTGCACAAACGCCGGCGTGCCCTCGATCGTCTGCATCAGATTCGGCATGATGGCGTCCTTCATCAGGACCATCAGCGCCCCGGTGACCCCGATGTCGTCCGCGGTGACGGGTTCGCCTGCGCGGCTGGATCCGATTACCATGCGGCCGAAGCGTTCCTTCATATCCGCCAGGCTGGTGGTCAGCGCCAGGATCGCCATAATCTCGCTGGCCACGGCGATATCGAAGCCGGTGACGCGGGTCGCCCCCTTTTCTTCCGGACCCTGACCGATCGTGATTTGGCGCAGCATGCGGTCATTTGTATCGACTACCCGTCGCCACGTGATGGTGTCCGGGTCGATATCCAGGCGCGCGAAGCGGCTGCGCTCCGCCGGGGTAAGCTCGTTCGGGTCGGTCTTGGTGATCCCCAGCTTCTTCACGCGCCGCAGCATGATCGGTGAAAACCGACGGCTTCCGTCCTTGCCGGCGGGCGTGAGCCGGTCGAACAGCGCCACGTCATCGGTGGTGCTTTCGTGAAACATGCGCGCGTCGATAGCCGCCGCCAGCAAATTATTGGCGGCGATAATCGCGTGGATATCGCCAGTTAGATGGAGGTTGAACTCCTCCATGGGGACGATCTGGCTGTAGCCGCCGCCCGCCGCGCCGCCTTTGATCCCGAACGTAGGGCCTTGGCTGGGCTGGCGGATGCACGTGAATACTTTCTTGCCCAGGTGCGCGCCCAATGCCTGGCTCAGGCCCACCGTCGTCGTCGTCTTGCCTTCGCCCAGCGGCGTGGGCGTGATCGCGGTCACCACGATGTACTTGCCGTTAGGCGCGTCCTTCAGCCGGTCGCGAACCGACAAGTGGACCTTGGCCTTGGACTTACCGTACAGCTCCAGTTCGTCGGGAAGGATTCCCGCCTCGGCCGCAATCTGGCTGATCGGCAGGGGCGCCGCAGCCTGGGCAATGTCGATGTCGCTGGGGACAGGGGTGCGAAGGTTCGATAGCTTGTGGGGCATGTTTAAGGGAGTTTTCTATTATAGCGGGCGGGGGACGAGTAGAGAAGGCTTTGGCCTGCAACCGGTGCTTCAGCACCCGCCGGTTCAATAGCTTATGCGTCCCGCCTCTTTTCCCGATCAGAAGTTTTTACAGCAGCGCTTTTTCCGGTGCGCGTTCGAAGGCTGGTGCGCTACCGAGCATTTGGTGCGAGTTGACAGCCATGGAAGGCCAGATGCAACCACACACACTTGCGGGAGGAGAACTGTATGAACCGAGAAGCTGTGATGGGCGCGTTAATGCTCTGCGCCCTGCCCGTTATCGGGCAAGACGGCGGCCAACACGGGACTCCGGCAGGGTCGCCGGCGCCCATCTACCGGGTGACAATTGTCGAGCGCACGACACCGGCGATCAACTACCAATACCGCTCTGGTCCCACCATGATCGATTTTCGCGGCACGGTACTCATGCCCCAAGCCAAAGGTTCAGCGATCGTTGAATCGAGGCAGGGTCGTACTGAAATCGATGCCCGCTTCGATAAGGTGACTGCGCCGGTACGTTTTGGGCGAGAGTACTTAACTTATGTGTTGTGGGCACTGACTCCCGATGGTCGGCCGCATAACTTGGGCGAAGTAGTGGCGAACGCCTCTGACAAAGCCAAATTGCACGTAACCACCGATCTGCAGGCATTCGCATTAATCGTGACTGCCGAGCCATACTCGGCAGTGAGGCATCCCACCGATGTCGTGGTGCTTGAGAACGCCGTCCGTGAGGACACGATAGGCAAAATCGAACAGGTCCAGGCGAACTACGCGTTGCTGCCTCGGGGGCAATATACGTGGAATGTACCCGCCGACTTGGCGTCGTCACCCAAGGGACCTAAAGTGTCCATGGCCCAGTACGAAACGCTGCTGGAGCTCTATCAGGCCCAGAATGCGGTGGGGATCGCCCGTGCCGCGAATGCCGAACGGTACGCGCCCAACACGATGGCCAAAGCGCAGCAGTTGTTCGACGAAGCGCAACGGCTTAACAACTCTCATGGTGACCGGCGACGGGTGATACAAAGCGCGCGTCAAGCAGCCGAAACAGCCGAGGATGCCCGCTTGATTGCCGAGCGGCAGAAACAGGAAGATACCGTTAACAGTGCGCGCGACGAAGTTGCCCGCGCACAACAGGCGGCCGCGCAAGCTGAGGACGAGGCTCGGCTGGCCAAGTCCCAGGCACAAACCGCACAGGCGCAAGCGGACGCGGAACGAGCGGCACGCGAGCGCGCTGAGGCGGAGGCTGCAGCCGCCCGGCAACGGGTCGCCCAAACCGAGGCGCAAGCGGGAGCCAGCGCACCGGTGAACCAGGCGCCGTCACGTGCGGTGGTGGTGCACCTGACGGAGCAACAAGTCGCTGAACGGAAGTCGGCATTGCGTGTCAGGTTGCTGGAAGAACTAAACGGCGCGTTCGGGACGCGCGATACGCCCCGCGGCTTGGTGGTGACCATTCCCGACGCGGATTTTCGCGGGAACTCACTGTCGAGCCAAACGTCGGTGTCTGTGGCGCGCATCAGTGCGGCTCTAGTCCCGCACTGGGGCCTGCGGGTTGAAGTCGAAGGACACGCTGATATCGAAACTGGAGGACCGGTTGCCGCAAGGCGGGCCGAAGAGGTTCGTCAAACGCTTCTCAGTCACGGTTTGGAGGGCACGGTGGTCTCGGCTCATGGAATGGGCGCCTCGCATCCTCTGGGCTCGAATACCTCGCCCGGCGGGCGGGAGCAAAATCGGCGGGTTGAGATTGTTATTTCGGGAGAGCCGATCGGCGATCTGGCATCCTGGGACCGCCCGTACTCGTTGACCTCTCGATAGCCCGCGTCCCTACTTGCTCTTGACGAGCTGTTCGTCGGCGTGGGCCGTAGCCTTCACGGGAGTCGTGGGGCTCACGCCGACGATCTGGATCAGCGGCTGAGGATGTTCCGGCCGGCTATCGCGATCAAGGAAATAATTGATATAAGAGCTAGTCCCTTGCAGCGACCGGTCCCGCTGTGGGACATACGTCTTGAGCTCGTCTACGCGGTTAGCTGCCTGGGCGCGCTCATACACTTTGACCCAGACACAAGCCTGTTCCGGAATAACCTCGCACTGGCCGTTCAGCGTGCCGCCGCAAGGCCCGTTGCGCAGATTCTTAGGACACGTCATGGGGCAAACGTATTCCATCAATCCCAGGACACAATTGCCGCATGCCTTACACCCGAATACAGGCTTCTTGAAAGCCAGTTCAGCACGCTCCAGCGCCTGAGCAGCGGCAGGCTGTTTATCGACCCAGCGCAGCACTGCCGTCAAAATGCTTCGCAACGCGCGCGGCGTGTTGGCCGGCTCGATGATATCGGCAACGCGATTCCAAAAGCTTTGCTTTTGCGGCGCGCGTTTCGGTGACTCGAAGAAATAGAATCCGGCCTTGGGAGCGTATTCCAGCTCCGCTGCCAGTTCTTCCCACTTGGGCGCCAATGCTTCCGAACGTTTGATGATCCAGCGGATGCGATCCGCCTGATGATCGCCGCCAATGTAAGCGCCCGCGTACCCTAACCCCCGAAGGATCGCCACCATGCGCGCGGCACGCTCCAGACGCGCGACCAATCCCTTATCGGTGGATGCAGCGACTTCCGCGCGGATCTGCTCCACCAGCTCCTTAGATGCCCAGCACCCGGGCGGCTCGCCTTTGGAGAATTTCTCGGCCGCCTTCAGCGGCAGAATGTACACGTTGCCGAACACGGGGGTGCTCAGCCCGCGCTCATTCAGATATCTCTTCAGCTCGCGAAATTTGCGCGAATCATAACCGAGCTGGGTGATCGCGTAATCCGCACCCGCGGCGATTTTCTTTTCCAGTTTCAGATACTGATAGGCGCAATCGGGCTCAGTATATTTGAAAGGCGAAACGGCCGCGGAAATGTAGAACGGATATCCCTTCTGCTGGCGCATCTCGTTGATGGTTTCCACCAACTGGACCGAATCCAGATCGTACAGCGTCTCGGCCGATTCTTTGCTGCCCTTGGGATAATCGCCGGTGATCGCGAAAACGTTCTCGATGCCGAGCGCGTTCAGATCTTCCAGCGCGTGGATGATATCCAGCCGGTCGCGCCCCACGCATGTCAGGTGGATATTGGGCGTCAGACCGCGGGCCCGTGCAGCCGTGCCCACCCGGATCGGATCGTGCCCCAGCGCGCCGCCCGCATAACTCGTCACGCTGCCCGCCACCAAGCCTGGAACCTGCGCCAGTTGCGACGCCGCGTGGAACAGTTTCGCCTCGCGCGTCAGGCGGCTGGCCACCAGTTCGACCATGTAACAAAACTGGCGGCTGGTGAGCGCTTCGCGGACTGGGTTCGGCGCGGGCATCTTACTTTCCGAGTTCTTTGCGAACGATCTTTGTTCCCTCTACCATTGTCTTCAATTTTGAAAACGCCACGTCGCGCGGAAGGTGAAACAAGCCGCAGTCCGGCAGCACGAAGATTTTCTCCGGAGGCAGGACATCCAGCGCCTTGCGGATATGCTCCGCCACCATGTCCGGCGTCTCCACATCATGAATTTTGACATCGATGACGCCCACGCCGAGCTCGAACGAAGGCTTAAACTCCTTAAACAGATCCAGATCCTCGCCGCCGCGCCGCGCGAACTCCATAGTCAACTGCTGAACGTTCGCTTCCATGATGGTCGGGAACAGGTACTGGTAACTGCCCTCCCAGGAGGGCTTGCCGTAGCGGTTGCCGTAGCAGATGTGGACCCCGATCTTCGCATCCACGCCTTCCACCAGAGTGTTCAGCACCTTCACGGCCCACGGAAGATCTTCCGGAAACCCTGAGTAGTAGGGCTCATCGATCTGAATGAGTTTCGCTCCGGCTTTGGCGAGCGCTTTGAGCTCCATGTTCATCACCCGCGCGATGTCCATCGCCAGAGCTTCTTCGCTGGGATAAAACTCGTTGCGAATGCGCTTGGTAAGGCAGTGCGGTCCGGTAACGCAGAACTTGGTCTCGCGTTCCGCGAACGTCTGCAGGAATTTGAAGTCCGGTACCAGGCCCAGCGACGCCATCGGCAGCTTGCCCTTCACTACGCTGTCGTAGAAATCGTAATAGAACTTCTTGGAAGTGCGGTCGATCTGCACGCCCGGAAAGCGCTCCAGGAAATAATCGACCATGTTGTCGCGGCGGGGCTCGCCGTCGGTGATGATATCCAGGCCGGCGACCTCCTGATCCTTGATCGCCGCCTTGACGGCTGTGTCATGGATTTCATCGAGCTCGTGCCGGCTGATCCGCCTGGCGAAATATTCTGTCTTGAGCCGTTCCAGCCACCCCGGCATCGCGTAGCTGCCGACCATGGTCGTGGGAAGAATGGGAAGAGCCATTTAAAGTTATCTACTCCCGTCGCGTTGTATAGAGAATCGAAGTCTTCGATCCCTTGCGGTAATGAAACGGCGCGAAGTGCACGTCGTAGCCGGCGCGCTCGGCAACCTCTCGCAGTAAAACGCCGTTGACCCAGTTCAACAGGGAGCCATCGAGCTTCCCGGGACCGTGGAAACCCATGCGATAGGCGTTGAAATCGGCCACAAAAATGTCCTGCACCTGGAGATAGCCGCGCGGGTGCAATAACGGAAGCGTGTTGAGGAAGCTTTGGAGCGCTCCCGAGCTGAGATGGAAACGGAAATCGCTGGGCGCATCTTTCAGAATATCCTCGAGCTTGGCGGCATCCAGGCCCTCGGGAAACGGAAAATCGGGCAGATCCTCCAGCAGGACCAGCCGCTCTTCCAGGCGAATCGCTTTCCACACCTCCTGCCAGAACCCCAGGCCGCGGGAACGGTCGCCGAGAGTCTCTGTCCCGCCTTCCAGAAGCCGGAAAATGCCGGACCGGATCTTGTCGACCGGAAGATCGAAGGTCTCGCTGATCTTCATCACCTCGGCCATCGGAATATAGGCGCGCACCTGGACGAAATAGAGCCGTCCGTCCCGGCGCAGCACCTCTTCGTCAGGCAGGTTGTCGTACACGTTGGTAGAGTGAACCTGCATGACTTTGTGACGGAGGAATGAAAGCGTCTTGAGAGGATTCAGCGCATCCAGCACCATGAAGCTGCACAGGTCGGTGTGTTCCTTCACCGCCGGTTTGGACATATCCAGAGTTTGCAGGGAATAATCGCCCAGCAGAATGCGGAGCTTGGGATAGTAGTTGGTTTGCCGCTGCTGATCGAGCTGGCGGAATTTGTCCAGCCACAAACCCATGCGGATTCCGGTTCCAACGCCGATCTCCAGAATGTAGACTTCCGGCGGGAGGTTCTTCTTAGCCTCCATATCCTTCAGAAGCGTCCAAAAATCGCCGACGCTGTCAGCGATGGCCTGGACCTGGTTCCCATCCGAAACGCCGCCCGGCAGCGATCGTTCGTAGCTCTTGCCGGTCGCGGCCTCCCACTCCCTTAAACGCATCCAGTAAAGCTTGTTGAACTCCCAGACAATGCTGGTGCGGAGCGACTGGAAGTCCTCGAGCAGCAGCCGGTCGTGGTCCCTCATCTGCGGCGGCGTTTCCGGATTGGCGCGCGCCATCGCCCTCAGGATGCCTTCCCTCAGGCAGCCCGGCACCACCTGCCGGGTATCGATGTGCACATCCATGATGGGCCCGCGCTGGTTGCTGCCTTGGGCCACACTGACTACTTCCCGGAAATTTTCCTTGTATTGGATCCAATCGAGCTGAATGCGCAGACTGGCGAAATCGCTCTGGGCGATCTGACCTTCCTCCACGAGCTTGTAGACGGTCTCAACGACGTCTTCCGCGGTGGCTCCCGCCGACTCTCCGTGCAGGTGGTTCAGATTCAGGATCATGGTTTGGCGCGATGTGTTTGACGCGAATGTCCCGGTTTTCTGGTCTGGCCAGGAAAGCTGGGGTTTTCTAGACCAGACGGATTTTACAGCATACCGCGTTTCGGGACCAGATCCTATTGTCGGCTGAGCAGGCTGCCAGCGATTGGGCTCATTGTGAAAATTCCGGCGGGCTTCACGCATTTCGCGGCGAAAATCGCTACGTGCATCGCGTAACGCGTTAGTCTCCCACGCTCGCCGGCTCCGTTTTATTCGATCCTTTTTCAGCCCGCTTGCGGACGACCAGCGAAACCAGCCAGATCAATCCCGTCAACGCGACGATGACCATGGCCCAGCGAACGGCGGCCACCAGGAAGGCAGCGTTCACCACCAGCAAGTAGAACGGGAACTGGCGTAACTGGTCCCACCGGTCCATCGTCCAGTGCCAGGCCGTGTGGGCCAACAGCGCTGAGAGAATGATTGTCCCCATCCGCTCGGCCACCACGTAGCGGAACAGCAGATCCAACAGAGGGATAGCGACGGCCAGCACCAGAAGCTGGCCCAGTTCCACGCCGATGTTGAACGAGACCAGTGACGTCAACAGATGCGATCCCGCGAACTGCAGAGTCTGACGAAGGGCGAAGGAAAAGCCAAACCCGTGTACCAGGCCGAACGCGAACGTCACTATCCAGCGGCGGCCGACAGTATTGGCTCCGACGATATTCTCCAGCGCCATGTAGAGGATGGACATAGCAATCAGGGTCTCGATCAACGGCGGAAACCACAGCGCATCCGGTCCGAGTCCGTACGCCGAGGCGATCAGCGTGAGGGAGTGCGCCACCGTAAACGAAGTCACGATCGCGAGGAGCTGGCGAAATTTCCGGAACGGTATCACCAGGCACAGCAAAAAAAGCAGATGATCGGTACCGTCCAGGATATGCAGAAATCCGCCCTGTACGAATCGCAAGGACGCCTGGTACCAGCGCGGGTCGAGCCTGATCAGTCCTGGATCGCCTTCGAATTCAAATGCGCGAATCGCGCCGTCCGGCGGAAGAAATCGCAGGACCGTTAATACACGGACTCCGAGCCTTTCGACGCCTGGACGGATCGAAAACTCGGAACGATCTGATTGAATCGGATACTCGAGCCACGCGTCGAGCATGGTCTGGTCCCAGGCGACCTGGGTGTTCTCGGGAAGCCGTGAGCCGGTGATATGCGCCAGGGCGGTCTCATAAGAGCCGAACGACTTATCCGATTCAAGCGACGCACGAACGGCCAACAGACGCGGGTTCGGCAGACGCGTATCGCCGTCGTACATTTCGACGGCACGCACCAGCCACACAGTAGCGGCATCCTGTAAAAATTGATCGGCGCGGGTAAGATCCAGGTAGCCGGGACCGACCTTCGGGAAGTCGATGTCCCGCATGGACTTGACCGGCACGCGGACCAGCAAATCAAGTTTGTCGCCGGAAGGCCGCAAGAACATCTGCACGGTCACGTCGTTGGGGATGTCGTGCGCGTCCGCGACCCAAGGCAGAGCGATCAGACCAAAAATGGCGGTTCCAAACCGCATAGCGTGTCTAGTAGCTTACATCACCTAATCGATGGCGCTTTCCCACTGCTCGTCGTTGGCTAGAATCGTCGCCAACGAAAACAGCCGCATCTGATTCGGCTGGAACATCCCCTGCGCCAGATCCATTGCGTCGATCGCGGGTTGCACCAGTTGAGTGATATAAGGCGGCAGCGCGTCCATGTTGACGCGCACATGGCGGCCGCTGCGACGGGTGATGACGCCGTCCATCCCGATCCGGTAGTGATCCCGCTCCCCGCGCACAAAGATGTGATCCGGATGAATCTCGATGCGGTCGCCCAGGGGCTGGGATTTCAGCACCTCCGACAACGCCTTATCCATGGCGGCTTGCGGATCGTAAGTCTTTGGGACCGGCTTGTCTAACGTCAGTACACCTTCGGGATGTGAGGCTGACAAGATGTCATTGAGTGGTCCGGAAATTTTCGATAGGCGATCGCGCGATTCCTTGTTCTTCCACTTGGCTTTGCCGATCGACGCGAGGGCTTCGTCGAGCTCAGGATCCGGCGGGCACAGCGAGCAATCCCAAATCAGGCAGCGAAGCACGTCGCGCCCGGGCGTGCTCAAGCGCAAAGGCTTGTCGGACTTGAATGGCTCCGTCCAACGGCGAATCTGATTTCGGAAATCTTCCGGGTCGATTTTGCTGAGAGCGCTTTGGGCGATCTTGACCCACTTGGCCGGAGGATTGGTGACCACCGCGAACGTCATGTTGCCGATCAGCTCCATCCAGGCTTTCTTGCGAGCTCCAGTGAAATCGCGCAGATCTGCTCGGACGATGCTGCTCCAGCAATCATCGGCCTTGATGGGCATGACATCCTCAAGCCATAGCCACCATCCGACGTGCTGGCGGCGCGCCTGGTCGGTAACCGATCCGTGGAGCGTGTCGTGATATTGCCGGACCGCTTCGACAATCTCCAACTGGTAGCCACGCTGTTTGGTGTACTCTACCGCTTGTTCGAACCCGGCATGGCGCCCTTCTCGCAGGAGCTTAAGAACTTCTTGCGTGCCATTCGGTAGCTGCGACGTTGGTTGCGGCTGGGGCGACTCCGCCACGCGCCGTACTTCGTCAATCAGCCGGAGCAGAATCTGGCCCTGGCGTTCCAGGGGTGATGATTCCGGCTGCTGAAGGAGTGCACACCAAGATGCAACCCGGCTTTCCCAGTCTTCGCGCCCGATCCGGTCCAGGGCCTCTCTTATCTTTTGTTCCGATTTCGCATCCGTCGCCTTCCGTATGGGAGCGAGTTTCAACAGGCGGATCCAAAGTTTCCACCGCTCCGGCTTCATTTCCCCCAAATCTCGGCATATTTGCGCGCTTCTCGATGTTTCGCCGTCCTCGGGGTATTCAGCTTCGAGGAACAAGCGCCACGCGAGCTCGTGCATGCCGCCGAAGCGATCTTCAGGATAAAGTGCCTGCAGCATCGCGTGCAGATTTTGGCGCGTTGCGGGGCCAATGCCTTTCTTAGTGAGGTCCAGCAACAGTCGTCCGGTATCGGCGCGAAACATACTGCCGGCGCCGCTTGCTTCGATGGCTGCCGTCTGCAATGCCAGTTCGGCGAACGTCGGTTCTTCGGCAACGCCGATTTCAAACATCCGGTTTACCAGATGGCTGATCAGTTGCGCGATCCGGGCATCCAGCTTCTGGTCACTCGCGATAAGCTCGCTGTGCGTCCGCACCAAGCGAATCTGCGAACACATGGACGCAGCCAGAGCGGCCATTCCGAAGGCGGATCAAACCGAAGCGCGGCCGGAACACCTTGTGACTTATCGAGCTCCAGCCAGGCGTTCAGCTCACGGTGGTAGCGAGTGTCCGGGTCGACGGGATCGAGCGGAAAACCATCAATGCCGAGTTCTACCGTGGGATCCATGGCAGGCCGTTAACCAGATCGGACGGGAGGCAGATTTTGTTTAGCTCTGCTTGCTTTGCAGCTTATGATAGCCGATCTGCTTGCGGGCTTCCGTCAGCGTGTTTCCCTCATTCACCAGCCTGCGGATTTCAGTTTCCGCCGCATCAATTTCCTCGGCAGCAGTCAGGATCACGTCTTCAAGGGCCTGAGGAATCGCCACTACGCCGTCCGCATCCCCGCGCAGAATGTCGCCCTGATTCACCCGTGCGTCGCCGATGTTCACCGCCCCGCCCATAGCCTCCACCTGCACGCGATCCTTCCCGGTACGCATGGAGTAACTGCGGCTGTAGATCGGATACGCAAGCTCGCGCGCCAGGTGCGTATCGCGGCAGGCGCCATCGATCACGGTCCCCGCCACGCCGCGACGGTTTGCGACCCAGGTCAGAATATCGCCCCACACCGTCGCATTTTCGCGGCCGCCGTTGTCCAACACCACCACGCCTCCCGGCGGCACGTCTTCGATGTAATCGCCCACCGTGCCGGGAGGGGATCCCGCCGGCCCGTACAGGATGGTGAACGCGCGGCCCGTCAGGCGAAACCGCGGATCCAGGGGCTTAATGTTTAGGCATTGGCCGGCGATGCCCAGCCGGTCCATCGCGTCGCTGAGAGCGGTGGTGTCCAGCTTAGCCGCCCGTTCCACGTTCTTGTCGTCGTTTAGTTTTTCTGCGTCTGCCATTTTCTATTTCTTGAGCATGTTCTCGTAATTTCCGGCCATCACCTGGCTGATCGGCGTGCCACCGCGAATCGCCTCCGCGAGGGCTTCCTCGCGCTGCATAATGGCTTCCGCGGCTTCGAGCACGCGCGCGATTTCGCTTTGCGCGACGAAGACCACGGCGCTCGCGTCTGCTATCACGTAGTCCCCGGGCGAAACGGTGACGTCGCCCACAGTGATCGGTTCATTGGTGGCGACTTCAACGATACGTCCGCGTGCGGTCCGAGCCGTATGGCTGCGTGCGAAGACCGTGAAATCCAGCTTGCGGCTGTCGTCAATATCGCGGGCGGGACCTTCGACGATCACGCCGGCAACTCCGCGCGCCTGCGCGCCGATAGACAGATTCCCGCCCCACGACGCGGCGTCCAGGCCCGTGCGCTGCTCCACCACGATGATGTCGCCCGACGAAGCAGCCTCGATCGCCGCCGTGCAGAGATGGCGCGTGTTGGTTCTGCCTTCCGCGCGGTCCAGCTTGACCGTCAGGACGCGGCCGGTGATGCGCCGGTCCGTCGAAAAGCGCTCGATCCCGGTGACCGACCCCTTGAGTCCGAGCTTATCCAGCGCGTCGGAGACAGCGCAGGAATCCAGGCGGCTCAGCCGCGAAACCATTTCGTCCATTTATCGTTAGCGCTCAGGCCGCCACCGCGAGAAGCGCCGTTCCAGCCGCTCGGCGATCCAGGTCAGCAGGATCCCGGAAAATGCGATGACGATCATGCCCACGAAGAGCGTATCGGTATTGAAGGTTTGTCCACCGTAGGCGACCATGAAGCCAACACCTTGGCTGCTTCCCACCATTTCGCCGACCACCACGCCGATCAATCCCAACGCAACGCCCTGCCGGATGCCGGTGAGGATGAACGGCACCGATCCGGGAATCGCAAGCGTCGTGAAAATCTGCCAGTCGGAAGCGCAGTAGGCCTTCGCCGCGCGCAATAGATCGCGATCCAGCGCCCGCACGCCGCCCACCGTGTTGATCAGGATGGGGAAGAACGCCGAGAGGAATACGATAAATACTTTCGACCATATCCCGATTCCGAACCAGATGATGATCAGCGGAACCATCGCGACACGCGGCGTGGCGTAAAGTGCGCTGAGGAACGGATCGAAGAACAGCCGCAAGCGGCGGTACCAGCCGATCAACACCCCTGCTACCACGCCCGTGATCGCCGCCAGTCCGAAACCGATGGCAAAGTTGGTGCCGCTGTACTTCATGTCAGCGAGGAGAGTTCCCTCCATCAGCGTGTAACGAAATTGCTTGATGATCGCCGACGGACTGCTGAAGAACAGCGGCGAGATCAAGCCGGCGGACCAGCACGCCTGCCATACGCCGATCATCAGCACGACCGAAAGACTGCCTAGAATGACGGCCTCGTGCTTGGTATAGAAACTTTGGTGCGGGCGGCCGGATGGTTCCTTGCGTTTCATCTACTTTTCTGCCAGAACCATATTGAGACGCTGCGATTCCTCTTCGATCAGTTGCCAGATGGCATCCTCGATCTCGAGGAACCTGGGGTCGCGCTTCAAAGCCAGCGTGCGCGGCCGTCCGAACGGAATCTTGAAGACTTCCTTGAGCCGGCCGGGACGCGCGCTCATCACCGCGACACGATCCGCCAGGTACACCGCTTCATTGATCTGGTGAGTGATGAAGAGCACTGTCTTGCGAGCCTGCGACCAGATCTTCAACAGCTCGGCCTGCATGAACTCGCGCGTCTGCGCGTCCAGAGCCGCGAACGGCTCATCCATCAGCAGGACCTTCGGATCGGCCGCCAGCGCGCGGGCCAGATTTACACGCTGCTGCATGCCCCCGGACAGCTCGTTGGGATAATGACGCTCGAATCCATTGAGGCCCACCAGTTTCACGAAGTGCTCGGTCCGCTCGCGCATGGTGGCTTCATCGAAGCGGCGCTGCAGTTCCATCCCGTAACGAACGTTCCCGGCAATGGTCCGCCATGGCAACAGGCTGGACTGCTGAAACACTACGGCGCGGTCGACGCCGGGTCCCCGCACCTGTTTGTCGTCGATGCTGACGGTGCCTTCTTCGTAGGGCAGCAGGCCGGCGACGATATTGAGCAGTGTGGTCTTGCCGCACCCGCTGGGACCCACGATGGCCAGAAATTCGCCGTCGGCGACGGCCAGAGAGACGTCGCTCACCGCAAGCACTTCGCGGTCCTCACGCTCGAACCAGTAGCGCTTAGACAGATGCTCGATGGACAGCTTAACCATGTGGTGCCGTGGCCGCTACTTAAATGCGAGCTTTGCCTTGCGATCCTCTTCCGCTTTGATGGTTGCGCCGAAAAGCGTCTCGAAGTACTTTTCCTTTACCAGGCGATCCACCGTGCTGTTATCGATCACCTTGTGGAAGTCGTAGGCCTTCATCTGCGCCGCCGTCTGCGGATCCGACTGCTGGGCCACAACCGCTTTGACGGCGTCGGCCAGCACGTAGGGTACGCGTTCGAAGGCGTTGGGCTTGGCATAAAGGTCGTAGATCCGCTCCACATCGGCCTGGGGCTGCTTGTCGTAGACCATGTAGGCTTTCACCGCGAAGGCCTTGTCTTCATAGAAGCGCTTGGTCGCTTCCGCCTGCGCCTTAAGCAGCAGCTCGGGCAGCTTGGGATTCGCCTGGATCTGGCTCTTCTTCATCAAAAAGCCCGTGGAGGCGAAGATATCGTCATGCTCGGATAGATTCGCCAGCGTCTTAAACCCGCCTGCCTCCAGCTTGAAAAATGCCGGTGCGGTCAGCATGGTGGCGTCGGCGCGGCCGCTCTCGAGCGCCGCGGCACGACCGCTCACGTCAGTACCCACCGGCACCCAAGTGACATCCCGCGCGCCCAAACCGGATTTCGAAAGCAGCGCGATCACATATCCGTACGGCGCATCGCCCACCTGGCCCACTGCGATGCGTTTGCCCTTAAGGTCCTTGATGCTCGCCACGTCCTTGCGGGCCATCAGCGCAAACATGCCTTTGTTAAGCGAGCTGCCGACCAGAACCATCGACCCGTCCTTCGAAGCAGCCTGCATCAGTTGCTCGAGAGACGAATTGACCAGCGCCGCATCACCGCTCACCAGCGCCGCGATGCTCCCCGGATGCACCACGAATTTCAAATCCACGTCGAGCCCGTACTTTTGGTAATAGCCGCCTTCCTTCGCCAGGAACAAAGGCCACTGCGAGCCGCTGCGGTTGGGATAGATCAGAGTGATCTTCTCCGCGAATGCGGCCGGAGTGACCAGAGCCGCGACAATCAAGAATGCCAGCCAGATTCGAGATCTCATGAGCTGACTCCTTTCGCCTGCGGCTGAGTCGTCACGTCGAGCTTGAAGAGCTTCTTGGCGTTGTCCTCGAAGATCAGTTTCTTGTCCGCCGCGCTCAGCCAGTCGAAGGCTTCGATCAGGAAGCGGGTCTCATCGAGCCAGCGTCCCGTGCGTGGATCCTTTACCGTGCCGACCCCGGGCCGTTCCGTACCGAACAGGCATCGATCCGCGCCAACGGTCTTGATCAGCAGTTGGAGCGATTCGCTCGAATAGAGCACCGTGTCGTAATACAAATTGCGCATCTTGTCAGAGAAACGTTCGCCGCCCTTGCGGAGCGAGCTGGCTTCGAAGCGCGCCCAATGGTAGGGAATCGCCCCACCGCCGTGCGACACCAGAATCTTCAGCGCCGGAAAATCTTTGAAGACGTTCGATTCGAGCAGCGATACGACACCGATGCTTTCCTCGTTAATGAAGTGCAGAGAGTACGGGAGGCGCGGCGATCGGCAGCCCGCAGAGTGGATGTGGCCAGGAATATCCAGCTCCACCAGCTTTTCGTACAGGGGATACCAGAAGCGGTCGCCCAGCGGAGGAGTTGTGGTGGACGTCGCCTCGCTCGGATCCGGGTTCAGCAGACATCCGACGAATCCCATCTCTTTGACGCACTTTTCCAAATACGGCAGCGTTTCCTTGGGGCTTACTCCGGGACTCTGCGGCAACCCGCACACTCCCCGAAACACATTGGGGTAGAACTTAGTCTGCTTGTGAATGATGTCATTGGTCTCTTCAATAAACCAGCGCACGACCTTGGGGTCCTCGCTATGCATCATCTGGTAGGGACGCGGCGAGATGAGCTGCATGTCGGTCCCGACTTCTTTGAGCTGCTGGAGATGGGAGGTGCCGCCGAAAACGGGTGAGTTCAGCGCGTCCTTGATCTCCTGGTCGGAAGCGCCGTGGCTGCCCCGGCCGTGCGCGCCCCGATGGGACAAGATGTTGGCCTTATAAACGTACAGTTTTTCGGGGGCCGTGACGTGGCCGTGTGAATCGATAATCATCCCACTCTCCGTTTCAGCTTCGCCATTTCAGCCTCACTTGAGGCCGCTCGTACATCATACCGAACCGCCGCTCGCACTTCACGTGTTCTTCAGAATTTCTCGCGTGGGTCGGTGATTCGGCCCGCCAGCGCGGAGGCGGCGACCGTGGCCGCGGAACCCAGATAGTGCCGAGCCTTGGGGTGTCCGTTACGGCCGGGGAAATTGCGCGCCTGGGTGGAGATCATCGCCTCCTGTTCGCTCATCGCGCCCATGTTGACCGCCTGGTTGGAGCCCGCGCTGGGCGGGAAAATGATTCCGCCCGCTTCGACGATGGTTTCGAGCAGTCCTTCACGCAGCGCCGCCAGATAGACCCCCCGGGTGACCGGCACCACTTGGAGCCGCACATGCCGGTGAACCTTTCGCCCCTGAAGGGCGCGCGCCAGAACGCGCATATCGCCCAGACGTCCTCCCGTGCTGCCGCCGATTTCGGCCAACTGGATCTCAATTCCCGTAACATCCCCAATCGGTTTAACGTTGCCGACCGTGGGGGGACAGGCAACCTGCGGGTCAAGCTTCGCTACGTCCACCTGGATGACCTTGGAATACTGGACGTCAGGATCGTTCTTGAACAGCTCGAAATCTTTACGGCCTGAGTACCTGTGCGCGAAGGCGGCAGTCTTCTCGTCCGGATTGATGTAACCGGCCTTGGCGCCTAGATCGATCGCCATCAGGGGAAACAACATCCGGTCTTCGATCGACAGGCTTTCGATAAATGGACCGGCATACTCGACGGCGCGGTAGACTGCGCTGTCCTCGCCCAGAAAGCCTTCCAGATACTGCGCCACGTCGCGCGGGCTCACGCCGCTTTGCAGAGAACCGTGAAGAACCACCTGAATGGTCTCGGGAACGCGGAACCAGGCTTTGCCGTGCGCATAGCCCAGCGCGGCCATGGAATTATTCCCAACACCGGTGGAGAAAACGCCCAGCGCACCGTAAACGGTGGTGTGGGAATCGCAGCCGATGATCACGTTCCCGGGCGCCCACAAGCCATTTTCGACGATCACGTAATGGATGCTGCCCGAGCCGGAATCGAAAACATTTCGGATTCCGTATTTTGCCGCGAACCGGCGCGCTTCCGTAAGGACGTCGGCATCGGCCTGGCTGGGCGGCGAGAACGTATGGTCGAAAACAAACGCGATCCGGTCGGGATCGAAAATCGTGCCGCCTCCCATCTCGTTTTCGAAAACCTTCGAGACCAGGTTTGAGCTGAGATCATGCAGGACCATGCGGTCCACGTTGGCGACTACGATATCGCCGGGCGTGACCTCCTTCTTGCCGCTCGCTCTGGCAAGAATTTTTTCGATCATGTTCATAGCAGGGCGGCTCCGAGTTCGTCGCGCAGGCAAGTATCACCGTAAAACAAGCGCGCGTCGTCAGTGGCGGATTCTACCTGGAGCGCAAATATCGGCCCCGGTCCCATCTCCGAGGGGTACGGGCCGGCAAGATTCTCAGTGTGACCGATACCGGCACGCAGAGTGGCGATGAATCGATCCTCCAGCGCCTTGCGGGCGGCTTCCGACGTCCATGCGCGCGTGACCTTGACCCAGTGCCCTCGATATTCGAGTGCGACGGCGACTGAAAACTCTTCCGCAAGTTTTTCGCCTCGGGCCGGAGCGGGAGCGGATTCACCCGTACTGAAAAGCAGCCGTAGGTCTTCGGCGCCGGCTCTGCGAAATGCTCGCTCGAGCAGCCCCGAGAATTGGTAGTCGGTCAAGCCGGAGCCATTTCGCAGTTCCCGGCTGAGAACGTCGCGGGCCAGGCGCGCGGCACGCCGCCGCATATCGAGTTCGGCATCGTCGACAAAGCTCAGCGGCACATCCTCGGTCGCGACGCTGCTCTTCTTCAGCGGCGCGTACACTTCATGAGGAACGCGCGGGCGATCCAGAACACCGAGTTTCGTCCACCCGCGCTCGGCGCAAACTTGGAGCAGCGCCGGCACGAGTTTCCCGGCCGGCCGGATATCTTCGAACATCGTGACGGAGCGGATCCACGGATACACGCGTGGCGAGAGTGCACACAGCAGAATAGGGCGGTCGCCTCGCGGGATCACGACCAGCGACCGGTTCCAATACGGCATGAAGTTTGTAAAAAAGCGCGCCTGGTTGGATCGCAACACATCGCTGTAGATCATCAGCGCGGGGAGCTGCCGATCTTCGAGCGCCCCATGGACCACCGCAAGCCGTTTCTCGAACACCGATGGGGCGAGCTCGACTTGATCCCAGGTAATGAGTCCGCGTTTCATTTGGAAAACAACTTCTTCTCGGTCTTATTGAGCGGCGTGTTACCGGATTCGGTCACCAGCAGCGTATCGCCAAACACCATGTAGCCGGAAAGCGGCAGATACGTGTTGGGGTGCGCGATCAGCACCATATCCTGCTTGAGAACGTAATCGACGTCTTCCAGGATGTGCGGCGTTTCGTCCGGATAAAGACCCAGGCAGTGCCCGCGCACACGCGTGTACTTCGCTCCGGTGTACTCTCCATATCCGTATTTACGAAACACGTCGTTTTGCGCGCGCGCTGCGTCGGCAGCGGTAATGCCGGGCTTGATCAGGTCCTGCGCGGCGCGCTGGGCTTCAGAGAATATCTCGAAAGCTTCGATCTGTTCCGGCGACGGATCGCCCAGCACGAGCGTCCGGCAGATCTGAGCGTAATAGCCGTTGACCTGAGGCGTCAGTTCGGTGGTGACGGAATCGCCCTTCTGAAATTTGCGATTGGTGGGCGGCTTCATGCCGACGACTTCGGTGCCGCCCGAAGCGATCAGCATGAAATTGTCCGCTGCGCCGTTCGTCTTGAGAAACGCCTCGACCTCCGCCACCAGCTCGAACTCGCGCATACCAGGCTCGATCACTTCGGCGAAATGCTGGTAGCCCCGATCCGCAAGATCGGCGGCCTGCTTCAGATAATCGATCTCTTCGGCAGTCTTGACGCGGCGCAGTTCTTCGACATCGGCTGTCGCGGAAACCGGCAGCTTCCCGCACGCGTCGACGAACCGCTCTTCCATAAACTCCAACCCGGCAATTGCGGATGCCCCCCCCACAAACGCCTGGGCGAATTCGGGCTCCAGCACTGCCGAACTTCCCAGAGCATCGGCCAGGTTCTCGTAGTCCCAGGGATCGCTCACACTTGCGGTGAGGTCGCCTGATCGGGACAAACGCGCAAGCGCATGGGGACCGGCGAAGTTGAAGTTCACCAGGCTGCGAAACGGATCTGTGCGCCAATTATTGCCGTAAAGCATCAGATGGTCCCAGCTGCGCTCGGCCATCAGATCCAGCAACTGCCGGCGGCGATGTTCGTTTATCGCGCTCACGGCGAGACGCTCTCCAGAAACCATTCTGTGGGAAGTTCTTTACCCAAGCCCATCGCCCGCGCGCGCTTCACCACTGCTGAACCTACTGCCGCAAACTGCGTTCCCGCGCCGGTATTATTGTTGAACAGCGTGATCTGATCGGGACCGGTTCGGCCCGGGAGCTTGCCGGCGACGAGATCCTGAAGCTCGCCGATGTCTTCCCAGCGGACAATGCCCTTCTGGGCGGCTTCCCACACGTCGGGCGACTGATCGTTGCGAGCGACTTCCTTCGAGTGAACGAAATATACGTCGGCGCGCCGGATGGTCTCGTCGTCGATCTCGCGGCGCTTGTTGCTGGCATCCGAGCCGCCGATAGACGCCACGTACATGCCTTTTTCTACCCAATTACCGTCGAACACTGGGTCCCACGCAGCGGTCGCAGCTTGCACGAAATCGCTGCCCTCGACTGCATCATGGGCCGTGCTTACCGCTCGGACTTCGCGGCCGAGTTTTTCCGACATGCTGCGGCAGAACTCGCGGCAGTGTTCCTGATTCGGGCTGAACACCTTAATCTGATCGAAGTTGTACTGCGCTGCCAGGAATTCGAGATGCGCGCCGGCTTGCCAACCGCTGCCGAATAATCCGAGCACTCCAGGCTTCTCGGGCGCCAGATAGCGCGCGCCTACCGCGCTCATCGCGGCGACCCGTACCTTCTGAATCACGCCGTCGGGCATGATCGCTACGGGTTCAATTCGTTCGACGTCAAAGAGTATCACCAGTCCGCAATACTTGTTTCCGGTAGCAACTGGCAGAATGCGCCTCCGTTTGACGCCCGCGGTGTAAGAAAACCCGGCCATGTCGGAAGTGATGCGCAGCGCCCACACTCCGCAATCCAGGCTCCCGCCCTCTTGTGTTTTCATCCGGTACTGAAAGCCCGGATTCTCGCGCGATTCGGCCGGCAGGTACACCTGCGACCGCGCGCGGTTGAGCGCCTTGCCTTCGGCCAGCTCCCGATAGATGCTTTCAGTCGCGGCGATCGCGTCCTGAGGTGTCAGCGCCTGCTCCACCTCTTCATTGGTCAATAACAGGGTCATGATTCGAGCAGGGTTCTCCCGGCGTCTGATTTCAGCAGCGGGATCAGGCCGCCCGCGCGCAGCATGTCGAGCAGCAGGCCCGACGGCGCTCGTCCCTGGATGGATTTACCGGTGGTCAAATTCTCCACGATACCTTGTTCGATGTTCACCCGGATGCGATGGCCGGTTTCCACCAGATCGTGCAGTCCCGGCGCTTCCAGAAGCGCCAGACCGATCTCCGGGCCATTGCGATAAAACGTGCGCGAGAAGAATTCGGCGATTACCGCGCCGACTCCGGTGGCCTTAATCGCTTTGGGCGCAATGGCGCGGCCCGACGAGCAGCCGAAATTCCGCCCGGCGACGATAATGTCGCCCTTCTGCACGTTCTTCGGAAAGTCGGTGTTGGCGTTTTCGAGAACGTGCTTGACCATTTCGCCCATGCCGCGCATCACGTACGCCGTTGGCGTGATCATGTCGGTGGGAATGTTGTGGCCGAACTTCCAGCAGTTGCCTTCCATAATTAACGGGGTCATTTTCTAAGCTTGGACGGGAACCGGCGCGGGACGCGGCGCTCGCAATCGTCCGGCGGCGAACAGCAGCAGGAACGCCACGCTCGAGGACATCAGAGACACCGTGAAAGACGATGCATAGTTGTGCGTCTGATCGAAAATCATCCCGGCGACCAGACCGCCGGAAGAGGTTCCGACGCCGAAGAACATCATGAATAGCCCGAGAATCGTGCCGACCCGTTCGGTCCCGAAGTGTTCGAAGGCAATGAGCGGCGGAGCGTTGAACACTCCGCCATAGCCGAGTCCGAACATCGCCGCCGACCAGTAGACTACGGGCGAGCCCGGCCCGACCGCCAGAAGGCCGCCGATTCCCGCCGCGAGGCACACGATGCTCCACAGCAGCGACACGCGGGCCGAATACTTATCGGCAATCGCTCCACCGCCGATCTTGCCGACGGCGCTCGCGCCTAACAGCATGCTCAAGGCGAACGCCGCGTTGGTTGGGGTGACGCCGTGCCCAGTCAAATACAGCGCCAGGTGCTGCTGGATGCCGGTCAGCGTATGGGCGGCGAAAAACAGGCTGAATCCGAAGATCCAGAACATCGGGGTCTTGATGACGTCGCCGGCTTTGCTGAGGCTGTGCCGCCGCGCGGCGGCCGGTGCCTTCGGCGACACATTCGAACCGCGCACCAGGACCAGCGTCACGATGAACGGAATCGCCATCAACGCCGCGAGGGCAACAAACGCGTACGACATACTAAACGTCTCGATCAGTTTCCTGGTCAGGTTCGGCGCGATGAAGCCAGCGACGCCGACTCCGGCGTTGATGACGCCTACCGCAAGGCCGCGCTTGGTCGAAAACCATGGCGCGATCAGCATCGAGGTCGGCACCAGAGATACCGCGGCAGTGCCAATGCCGAACAAAACACAGTACGTATAGTATTGCGGCAGCCCTGCGATGGTCGAAAGCAGCGCCAACGATAGCGCGCCGATGCACATGCCCGTCAGCAGGACTTTCTTCGGTGTGAAGCGGTCTGTCAGGCGTCCTATGACCGGACCTAGCACTCCGATCAATAACAGGACAATCGAGCCGCCTGCCGAGGCCTGGGCCGCGTTCCAGCCATACATTTTCCGCAAAAACGGATAGAAAATCGGGAGTGAAAATAACGCGAAGGAAAACGCCACCATCAGGATGGTGAACGATGCCAGCAGCACCTGCCAGCCCGCCACAGGTTGACGGTGATTGGAAACGCTAGGCAAACTCCTATCCCTTTCGCGACTGCTATGTTAGCAGAAGGGCCCCAAATGGGATATACGATTGCCGAAAAAATTCTCGCCGCGAAGTCCGGGAAAACGTCCGTGCGACCGGGCGAGATCGTCGACGCTTATCCCGATCTGGTGATGAGCCACACGGCGACGTGGCGATCGGTCAGCGTGATGCAGAAGGTGGGGGCTTCCAAGCTCTACGATCCGGACCGGCTGGCGGTGGTTCTGGACCACATTGCTCCCGCGAAAACCGAGAAGAACGCGACCGATCAACAGGTGAGTCGCAATTTCGCGCGCACCAATGGCATCAACAAGTTTTACGACGTGGACGCAGGCATCGCGCACCTGGTTCTGATGGAAGCGGGACACGTCGCGCCGGGCGATCTGATCGTCGGCACCGATTCCCACTGCACCATCTATGGCAGCCTGGGCGCGCTCGGAACTGGCATCGGCTATACCGAAGTCGCATCGGTGTGGATCACCGGCAAGTTGTGGATGAAGGTGCCTGAGACGTTCAAGATCAGCCTCAGCGGAAAGCTCGCGCCGGGCGTTTATTCGAAGGACCTGATGCTCTATCTGATCGGGACCCTCGGCGCTGATGGCTGCGGATACAAAGCGGTTGAGTTTCATGGCGACGCCGTCACAGGCCTCAGCGTTTCGGAACGCATGACCATGACCAACCTGGCCATGGAAATGGGCGTGAAGTGCGCGTTCGTGCCGCCGGATGCGAAGACCGAAGAGTATCTCCGGGGACGGCTGGATGAATCCAAGCGCTATCAGCCTGTGTACGCCGACGCGGACGCCGCGTATGAAAAAGAACTCTCAGTGGACTTAGGCAAGCTCGAACCAATGGTCGCCTGCCCGCACGAAGTCCAGAACACCAAACCGATTCAAGCAGTCGAGGGAACGCGCATCGACCAGGCGTTCCTGGGATCGTGCGCCAACGCCAAGTACGAAGATCTGGAAGTCGCGGCGCGCATTCTGAAGGGCCGACGAATTCATCCGAATGTCCGGCTGATCATTACTCCGGGGTCAAAAGAGATTCTGCTGGAAGCTTCCAAGACCGGGGTTTTCCAGACGCTGCTCGAAAGCGGCGGAATGTTCACCAATCCGGGCTGCGGCGCCTGCGCGGGCGACGGCGGGATTATGGCCGATGGCGAAGTCTGCCTCTCTACGGCGAATCGAAATTTCATCGGACGCATGGGAAGCAGCAAGGCCGAGATTTATCTATCGAGCCCAGCCACGCTGGCCGCTTCGGCGATCAAAGGCGTGATTTCCGATCCGCGGGAGTTTTTCTGATGGAGCAAACCATTCAAGGCCGCGCCTACAAGTTCGGCGACAACGTCAATTCCGACATCATCATTCCAGGACGTTATCTGATCTACATCGATCGCGAACGGCTGGCCCAGCATGCGTTCGAAGTATTGGGCGAAGGATTTCCGGCCAAGCTGCGCGAGTTTCAGATCCTGGTCGCGGGCCGCAACTTCGGCTGCGGCAGTGCGCGCGAGCAGGCCGCAACTGCCATCCAGGGGCTCGGGATCCAAGCCGTGGTGGCGTGCTCCTTCGCGCGAACGTTCTATCGCAACGCAATCAACGATGGGCTGCCGATTTTCGAATGCCCCGAATTGTATCCGGATGTGCAGGAAGGCGATTCGCTGCGGATCGATCTGGCGGCCAGCAAGATCCACCTTCGTGAAAAAGAATACGCGTTTCCCCAACTGCCCGACTCGGTCAAAAAGATCCTGGAGCTGGGCGGTCTGGCGGCCTATCTCAAGACCCAGCTGCACGGGACGTAGTCGCAAACGGGCACTGCCTCCGAATTTCCGCGGCCGCAAGCCGCGAAAAAGACATCGCTACGTCAAACGCGGAATTTCGCGGGCTGTCCCAGTTTGATTAGAGAACGGGCAAGTTGAGATAAAGTAAGTCCCATGCGCCTGTTTCTCCTCGCCGCCCTCGCGGCGTCGCTCTATGCCCAAGCCCCCGATTCGGCAAAATGCTCCGGCACACCCAAGCCTTTTTCTCCTGGCTCAGGCGATTGGAACGGATGGGGCGTGGACGCAACCGGCTCGCGCTTTCAGCCGACACCCGGTCTGACCGCGGCGGATGTGCCCAACCTCAAACTCAAATGGGCATTCGCGTTTCCGGGCGTTGTCAATCAGCGAAATCAAGCGCAGCCTGTCATCGTCAGTGGCCGCGTATTTGTCGGGAGCGCGGCGGGCACTGTCTTTTCGCTCGATGCCACTACCGGCTGTACCTACTGGACCTACGATGCCGGAAACATCACTCGCACCGCGATTCAAATCGTAAAACCAGTAGGTGACACCCGCTGGATCGCGTACTTCGGCGATAGCGGCGGAACCGCTCACGCAGTGGACGCGCAAACCGGCCAGCTCGTTTGGAAAACGAAGGTCGACGATTTCCCGCTGGCCCGCGTCACCGGCTCCCCGGTGTATTACAACGGCCGATTATATGTTCCAATGTCCTCCGGCGAGGAGATCGGATCGGGAGCCGCCAAGTATGAATGCTGCAAGTTCCGCGGCAGCCTGTCAGCGCTCGACGCGCGCACCGGCAGCATCATTTGGAAGACTTACACCATCCCCGATCCGGCCAAGCAGTACAAGACTGGGGCTGACGGCACTAAGCTTTTCGGACCAGCGGGCGCAAGCCTTTGGTCAGCGCCTGTCATTGACGAAAAGCGCAAGAGGATCTATATCGGCAGCGGCAATTCGTACACCGGAATTGAACTGCCCACCACTGATGCAATTCTGGCCTTCGATCTGGAGACCGGCAGCCTGCTCTGGTCGAACCAGGTGACGCCTGGCGACAACTGGGTTCCGGGTTGCCCCCGCAGCGCTCTGTGCCCGGAGAATCCCGGCGACGATTACGATTTTGGAAGCTCGACCGTGTTGCGCACCGTGGGCGGGCGCGACGTGATTCTCGCGAGTCAGAAATCGGGCGTGGTCTACGCCCTGGATCCGGAACAGCGCGGCAGGGTTCTCTGGAAGACTCGTTTGGGCGTGGGGAACGGCTTGATGGGCGGCATCGGCTGGGGCATGGCCGCGGAAGGGCAGATCGTGTACGCCGCGATCGCCGATATCAACAAGCCCGACGGGACTCCCGGACTCTACGCCCTGCGCGTCGATACAGGTGAAAAGGTCTGGAGCACGCCGGCTCCGCAGGGCGCAGGCAATCGGGCGCAGGCCGCGGCGGTTTCCGCTATGCCTGGGATCGCTTTTTCCGCGTCCTTTGGAGGACACCTCCGGGCATATTCTACGAAGAACGGCGAGATCGTGTGGGATTTCGACGCCGCTCAGACGTTCCCCGCAGTCAACGGCATCCCAGCTCAGGGTGGAGCGTTTAACGGCGGCGGCCCGGCCATCGCCAACGGCATGGTGGTCGCAACATCTGGGTACGCATTTGCGGGCGGACAGGGCGGCAATGTACTGCTGGCGTTTTCGGTGGACGGGAAATAACTATCGCTTAATTGGGGGCAGCTCGCTAGTTGCGTTCGGAACGTGCTGGTCGACCGCGCGCAGCATGATGGCGGCCATTGCGTAGTCACCCATGATCGCCGTGAGCTCGAACATCCCCTGCTTGCCGAATGTGTCGACTACCTTGGCGTACAACTCGGGGCTGACGTTACGATCGTGGAAAATCGCGCGGCCGAATCGAATCACCAGCGCGTCTTTCTCCGGCAGACCGTCCAGAGGCCGGTTGAATTTGATCGCGTCGATGGTCTTCTGGTCCACATTGGCGCGCTTGGCGCCGGCCTCGTGCGAGGTCCACTCGTAATTCTCATCGAACTCGCGCGCGGCGATCAGCGTGCAGATCTGGAACACCGCGGGTCCGACGACGGTGTTGCGCAGATACTGGTTGAGCTGGTTCATGGGAAGCGCGACCCCCGGACTATAGAGGGACGTCGCCGCCGGCCCCAAGGGCGGAGTGGCCCGCTCCTTACCGTTCGCATCCTTGCCGACGACAGCGTCATAAACGCGCAGTGCATCGCCACTAAGCTGCTCGCGCTTCATCAAGGGCAGACGGGAGAAAGACTGCGGATCGATCTCGGCAGGAAGCTTCTGAGCCTGTACTGCCAACGCGAAAATGCAGACAACCAGAACAGTTCGCATAGCTCCCTGTTAGACGTCCATGATCTCGATCGCCCGCTTCAGGCTCTGCACCGGATCGTGGCCCATCGCGGGACGGTACTCGTGCGAAACATAGCCGGTGAATCCTGAATCCACGATTGCCTGCGCGATGAAGCGGTAATTGAGCTCCTGCGTCTCGTCGATCTCATGCCGGTCCGGAACGCCACCAGTGTGAAAGTGCGAAATATACTGGATGTTTTCGCGGATGTTGTGCACCACGTCGCCGTCCATGATTTGCACGTGGTAAATATCGAACAGCATCTTGACGCGCGGCGAGTTCACGCGCTTGACGACGCCCACTCCCCAGGCCAAGTGATCGCAAATCTGGTCCCAGCGTCCGATGCTGCTGTCCATGAACTTGCTGTTCATGATTTCCATGCAAACAGTCACCTGTTTGTCCTCGGCGTGGGCCTTTATCCGATTGAAGAATGCCACGGCGTTATCGGCGCCTTCTTCGTAAGACATGCCCCTGCGCTGGCCGCCGACCGTGATCATGTTCGGGCAGCCCCCCGCGGCGCACTGGTCGATGTTCGCGCTCACGGATTTCTCCAGGTCGTTGTGAAATTCCTTGCGGATGATGCCGTTCTCGAAGCTCACGCCGCCGGTGGCTCCCATCAGCGGCTTCAGGCCGTATTTCTTGAGGGTGGGCCAGTCATTGGGACCGATCAGATCGAATCCGTGAATGCCCTGTTCCGCCGCGATGCGGCACATGTCGTCGAAAGGCATGCTGGCGGGAAAATTGGTGCGCATGCAACCTTGCTTAATGCGGTTTTTGCGCTTGACCGCGGTCGGAGCCTGGGCCGCGACACCGCCTGTGGCGGCCAGACCGGCGGCCACGGTGCTTACGAAGTCTCTACGTTTCATCGTTATAACTATACCCCCGCTGCATTATACTCACTAAGTCGTGATCTGGGAGCATCGTTGTGGTCCAGAGTCAGGCTAACCGGCGCCCACATTGGTTATCGTTGTAGGGGCGAGGCATGCCTCGCCCTCCCATGAATCTTCGCAACTGGTTCGACACCTCATTTCGTCTGCGCCGGTCTGAACCGGCGCTCGAATGGAAGGACGCGACTTACACCTTCGGCGATATCGACGCGCGCAGCAATCGCATGGCCCGTGCCCTGGCGGCTCGCGGGCTTGAGCGCGGCGACCGGCTCGGCGTGTACCTGGCCAACTCGCTCGATTTCGTCGACCTCTATCTCGCCTGCGTCAAGCTGGGCGTCATCTTTGTCCCGGTGAACATTCTTTATCGCGAGCGCGAGCTTTCGCACATACTGGGCGACGCCGAGCCCAAGCTGTTCGTCACTGAAAAAGAGCTTCCTGCTTTGCGCGCGGAAGCTGCCGGACAACCTGCCGAACTGCCGGAAACCCTACTGGATGGCGAATCACCAGCCGCCCTGGTCTATACGTCCGGAACCACAGGCGTTTCGAAAGGTGCGATCCTTACGCACAACAACTTCGCGGTGAACGCCGCGAGTCTTCTGCAGGCCTGGCGAATCTCGTCTACCGATCGTTTTTTGCTGGCTCTGCCGTTGTTTCACGTCCACGCGCTCGGCAATGGGCTGCACTGCTGGCTATTTTCGGGATGCCGCATGCGCCTGTTGGAGCGTTTCGAGCACGAAAAGGCGGCGGCCGAGTTTCTGGATTTTCGTCCGACGCTGTTTTTCGGCGTGCCCACAGTTTACGTGCGGCTGCTGGATATGCCTCCGCAGACCGCGCGCGAAATTGGCCAAGGCATGCGCCTGTTCGTATCCGGCTCGGCGCCCCTGCCGGCACAGGTGCTTGAAGACTTCCGCACATTGTTCGGGCACACAATTCTCGAGCGCTACGGCATGACTGAAACGCTCATGAATATGTCCAATCCTTACGATGGGGAGCGGCGTCCGGGAAGCGTCGGATTTCCGCTCCCGGGAGTGGAGGCGCGCATCGTTGCTCAGGGCGGCGATCACGATGGTCGCGACGTGCCCGATGGGGAAACCGGCGAGCTGTATCTCAAAGGTCCGAACGTGTTCCCCGGATACTGGCGGCGGGACGATGCCACCCGCGCCGCGTTCGTCGACGGCTGGTTCAAGACCGGCGATCTGGCACAGCGAGCGCCCGACCGCTACTACACGTTGTGTGGACGCCGCAGCGATCTGATCATTTCCGGCGGGTTCAACATTTATCCGCGCGAAATCGAGGAGTTCCTCATGGAACAGCCTGAAGTCGCCGAAGCCGCGGTGGCGGCTGAACCCGATCGCGTGCGGGGCGAAGTGCCCGTGGCGTATGTAGTCCCGCACGACGACTGCGACACCTCCGTGCTTGAAGCCCGCTGCCGCGAAAATTTCGCCTCCTTCAAGTGCCCGCGGCGCTTCGTAGTGGTCGATAAGCTTCCCCGCAACGCCCTGGGCAAAGTGCAAAAACATCTCCTGGGAGCCGCCGCGCGGTGAAGATCCTGATGGTGGCCTCAGAGGCCACTCCTTTCGCCAAGACGGGCGGGCTGGCGGACGTCCTGGGATCGCTGCCGCCGGCCTTGGTTCGCTTAGGCGACGAGGTCGGCGTGGTCCTGCCCAAATACCGCATCGCCGAAACTTCCGGAGCAGAGCCGGTGTGGCTGGCGATGCCGCTGTGGGTGGGCCCGCACGCTTATTCGGCCGATATTCATCGCCTGATCCACCGCGGCGTACATTATTTTTTCTTGGATTGCCCGCCGCTCTATGATCGTCCGGAGATTTACGGGACCTACCCCGACAATCACATCCGGTTTGCGCTGTTGAGCCAGGCCGCGCTGGGGATCGCTCGCGACATTTTCCGGCCAGCCGTGCTGCACGCGCATGACTGGCAGGCTGGCCTGCTGGCGCTATACCTGCGGACCACGTTCGCGGGCGATCCTACGTTTTTCGGCCTGCGCTCTCTGCTGACCATCCACAATCTGGGCTATCAGGGAAATTTTCCGGGTACCGCGTTTGCGGATCTTGGCCTGGATCCGGGAATGTACAATCCGGGCGGCGTGGAATTTTGGGGTTACGTCAGCTTTCTTAAGGCCGGGATTATTTGGTCGGACGGCATTAACACGGTCAGCCCCACCTACGCGCGCGAGATTCAAACTCCGGAATATGGGTTCGGCATGGATGGCCTGTTGCGCGATCACGCGAGCAAGTTGAGCGGGATTCTCAACGGGGTCGATTACGAAGAGTGGAATCCCGAAACCGGGCCGCATCAAGTCGCGCACTATTCCGCGAGCGATCTTTCCGGCAAGCTTGTATCGAAAAAAGCCCTGCTCGCAGAGGTGGGTTTGCCAGCGAATGCCAAGCGGCCGCTGATTGGAATCGTGTCGCGCTTGGCCGATCAAAAAGGATTCGACCTGGTGGAAGAAATCGCTGACTGGCTGGCAGATCAGGATCTGGCGATAGTAGTGCTCGGCTCCGGTCAAAAGAAATACGAGGATATGTTTCGCCAGCTCGCCACCGTGCGGCCGGAGAAGTTAGCGGTGCGAATCGGCTACGACGACGCACTGGCGCATCGTATCGAAGCCGGGGCAGACATGTTCCTGATGCCGTCGAAATATGAACCGTGCGGCCTTAGCCAGATGTACAGCCTGCGTTACGGAACGGTGCCGATTGTTCGGGCCACTGGCGGCTTGGAGGACACAGTCGATGAGGACACCGGCTTCAAGTTCATCGAATATGCCCCGGAGGCGCTGAGGGACGCGATCGATCAGGCCTTGCAAGCGTTCGCAAATCGCGAATCGTGGACGGTGCGGATGCGCCGGGGAATGGCGAAGGACTTTTCATGGAACACGTCCGCGGCGGAATATCAACGTTTGTACCGCTCCCTCTGGGAGCTTCAAAGCCGCGTGCAGTTATAAGAACACGCCTGACACGGCCACCCCGCAGCCCAGAACCCCAAACACCACGCTGAGACCAGGAAACAGTTTCTTGCGCGAAATGAAGTACAAGGACGCCATCACTACGCCGATTTCAAGCATCCCCTCGCCTATGTCGTAGCGGAGCGCTCGGGCTTCGGTGTGAAGCGTCTCTTCCTCCTTTTTCTTGGCTTCTTCTTCGATGTCCTTGCTTTCCTTCGCGTACCGCTTTTCCTCCGTCTCGTAGCGAGACAGGACCTGCTCCGCGCCCGTCTTATCGCGGCCCAGCAGGCTCACCAGATCGACGCCCAGTTCCAGGCTGTGAAACTTGATGCGTTTGGATTGATAAAATGACCATTGATCGTTGGCTTCGGTTTTCTCGACGACGGCCATCGTATGGGCGCGGTGAGACGCGATTGAGACCACGGCCAGAGCCACGGCCAGGACCGCGGCCAGCACGCCTACCTTTTGTCCCACCGGGTCGGATGCGGCGCCTTCGGCTTTAAATTCGATTTCAGGCATATCTGTATTCAGGATAGCGGTGGCCCGCCAGCGTTGCCCGGGCCGGTTCCGCCCAGAGTTGCATCTTGCGGGCCTGATCCAGCATCATAACTAATGGACCTCAAGGGAGATACGAAAGAAACATGGCTGCTGAAAACACCCTGATTTTTACTGACATTGCTTTTGACCAGGAAGTACTGAGCTCTGAGACACCCGTGTTGGTGGACTTTTGGGCGCCCTGGTGTGGCCCCTGTAAAGCTATGGCCCCCACTGTAGATGCCATTGCCACAGAGTTCGTCGGCAAGATTAAGGTAGGAAAGATGAATACGGACGACAATCCCGGTACGGCGATGCGCTACGGGATCCGCGGCATCCCCACGTTGCTGCTGTTCAAAGGCGGCCAAGTGGTGGACCAGAGGGTCGGCGCAATGCCCAAGCCCGAAGTCCTCAAGATGATCGAGCCGCATCTGGCTAAAGTAAGCAGCTAAGACAGCCCTAGCTCGTCACAGCGCCCTGCGCGGCCGAGCCGACCGAGTTGACGTACTTCCGAAACACGCCCGTAGCATACTTCAGCTCGGGAGCCTTCCAGGCGTTGAACCGGCTCTTCATTTCCTCCGGCGAAACTTCCAGATCGATGGTTCGTTTCTCCAGGTCGATCGTGATGATGTCGCCTTCGCGCACTGCCGCGATCGGACCTCCCACGAAAGCCTCCGGAGCGATGTGGCCGATCATGAAACCGCGGGTGGCTCCGCTGAATCGGCCGTCGGTCAGCAGGGCAGTGGTGTCGGCCAAGCCGGCGCCCACGATCGCACTGGTCACTCCCAGCATTTCGCGCATTCCGGGACCCCCCCGCGGACCTTCGTAACGCACCACAACCACGTCGCCGGCCTTGATCTGCCCGCTGGTAACGGCCTGCATGGCGTCCTCTTCGCGAGCGAAAATACGAGCTGGTCCGCGATGCGACTTCTTGTCGATCCCGGTCACCTTGATCACGCCACCTTCCGGCGCGAGATTCCCTTTCAGGATCACTAGGCCGCCGCTGGCCTTGATCGGGTTGGCGAGCGGACGAATCACTTCCTGACCAGGCGTCTCCTTGGCATCGGCAGCTTCTTCGGCGAAGGTTCGGCCGGTGACCGTAACCGCATCGCCATGGGCATAGCCGCCATCGCTCAAACGCTTGGCGACCACGGCCCAGCCGCCGGCCTGGTCGACGTCATACGCCACAAAGCGGCCGGCCGGTTTCAGGTCGAGCATCAGAGGCGTCCGCGCGCTGATCGTCTGGAAATCGTCCATGGTCAGGGGAACGCCGGCCTCGTGGGCCATCGCCAGCAGGTGCAGCACCGCATTGGTCGATCCGCCGGTCGCGGCCACCGAAGCAATAGCGTTCTCGAAAGCTTGTCGAGTCACGAAATCGCGCGGGCGGCGCTCGGCGCGCACCGCATCCATTACCACCTGGCCGCATCGGAACGCCACCTGCTGCTTGCGCGGATCCACCTGCGGGACCGATGCAGTGCTCATCGGCGAAAGACCGATCATTTCCATGACGGTTGCCATGGTGTTGGCGGTGTATTGTCCGCCGCACGCGCCGGCGCCGGGACACGCCGTATTCTCTATGTCCAGAAGTTCCTTATCGGTGATCAAGTGCGCCGCGTGCTTGCCGACCGCTTCAAACACAGTCTGCACAGTGGAATTATTGGGTCCGGGCATGATCGTGCCGCCGTACATCACCACGCCCGGCACATTCAAGCGCAGCAGAGCCATCGCCGCCCCCGGGATGGTTTTGTCGCAGGCGACCAGCGCGACGATGCCATCGAACATGTGGCCGCGGCCGACCAATTCAATCGAATCGGCAATTAGATCCCGGCTGACAAGCGATGCTTTCATGCCCTCCGTGCCCATGGTCACGCCGTCGCTGATGGCCACGGTGTTGAATTCCATGGGTGTGCCACCCGCGGCGCGGATACCGGCCTTAACGTGGGTGGCAAGCTCGCGCAGGTTGTAATTGCACGGCATGGTTTCGATCCAGGTGTTGGCGACTCCGATGATGGGCTTTTTCAGGTCTTCATCGGTGAAGCCGATGGCCTTGAGCATAGCGCGTGCCGGGGCGCGGTCCCGTCCTTGGGTAATGGTGTAACTCTGAAGTTTCATGGAAACTTCCATCGTACCGCGGTGTAAACCGAAAAAAATTCTGCAACTGCCAGTAAGATTAGGCCGGGTCGGTTCGTCTAAACTAGATAAGTAGCCGGGTCGCCGAGGAACTTTCCCTCCCAGGAACTCGTCTTTACAACTTAAAGATCGGCTGTGGAGACCCCAACATCGTGAAAACAAAGTGGAAGGTCGTTATCGGGTTAGTCGGATCGGTGGTGGCCGCAGGCGGTGTGCTGGCTAGTGTCCGATGGAGCCGCAGCGCCCAGGTGACGGTCCAGACCGCGACCGTTGTGCGCGGAGACCTGACCTCGATCGTGACCGCTTCGGGGGAAATTAAGCCTCGTACCTACACCAATTTAGGAGCAAATGCGCAGGGCCGCATCACGGACCTTTTAGTCAAAGAAGGGGACCACGTTCGTCGCGGCGAGGTGGTCGCTCGCATTGAGAGCATCCAGGCCACCGCTGACGTCCAGGCGCAGCGCGCCAGCGTGGCGTCGGCCGAAGCGGACTCGACCGCCTCGGAAGCCGGCATCAAGGTGCTGGACGATAGCATTCGAACCCAGCAAGCCACCATCGATCGGACCAAGTCGGATCTGGAGCTGGCCCGGATCACTTTCGACCGCTACGATCAGCTCTTTAAGGGAGGTGTAGCTCCGAGACAGGATTTCGATCAGCGCAAAGCCGCGTACGACTCCCAGGTGGCCGCTCTGCGGGAAGCTGAGTTGCGGCTGGAGCAGTTAAAATCGCAACGGGCCCAGACGTTAGCCCAGATCACGTCGTCGCAGCGGCGCGTGGCGCAAATGCAAGCAGGACTGACCCGCGTGTCCGACATTCTGGCAAAGCACGACGTGGTCGCTCCACTGGACGGGATCGTCACTAATCTGCCGGTTCAGGTCGGCGAGACCGTGGTACCGGGAATCCAGAACTCGGCCGCGTCGAGCGTGATGACCGTTGCGGACATGTCGCTGATTACGGCGGAAGTGAAAGTGGATGAGACCGACATTGTTAATCTGCAAATCGGCCAGAAGGCGAATGTCACCATCGACGCCATTCCCGACCGTACGTTTTCCGGTCACGTAAGCGAGATCGGGAATACGGCCATTCTGCGTTCCACTGGACAGGTCGCCTCCAACAGCGCGACGTCCTCCACGGAAGCCAAAGATTTCAAGGTTGTGATTGCGCTCGATAACCCGCCCCAGGAGGTCCGCCCCGGCCTTTCCTGTACCGCTAAGATTGTTACGGCCACACGCAAGGATGTCCTCGCCATTCCGATTCAGGCGCTCACGGTTCGGCAAAAGGGCGATCTGGAGGATGCTGCAGCGCCCAAGCAGAAGCAGAAGGACAATGGTCAGGCGCCCATCAACCTGGCTGCCGAAAAACAGCGCCGCGAAGAAATCACCGGCGTGTTTGTCATCGCCAATCAAAAGGCTGAGTTTCATAAAGTGGAAACCGGGATCACAGGCTCAACCGATATCGAGGTTCTGAGCGGCGTCCAGCCAGGCGATCAGATCGTGATCGGCAGCTACCAGGCCATTCGAACTATGCGTCCGGGATCGCGGATCAAGATCGACAACCGGAATGTAGTGGTGGGAGCCGGAGGCTAGGGGGCTATGGCACAGGCCGCGGTGATGGATAAGATCGAACGGGGAGAGCAGCTCCGGCGCGACGGAATCATCATTCGCACCTGGGACCTGATGAAGACGTACGTCATGGGCGACCAGACCATCCATGCCGTGGCGGGCATCGATCTCGAGATCAAGAAGGGCGAATACGTCGCGATCATGGGTCCTTCCGGCTCCGGAAAATCAACCCTGATGAACTTGATCGGTTGTCTGGATAGTCCATCCTCAGGACTGTACTACCTGAATGGCAACCTGGTCAGCGACATGGACGATGACGAACTGGCGCGCATCCGCAACCAGGAAATCGGCTTCGTGTTTCAGACCTTCAATCTGCTGGCGCGCGCCTCGGCGTTGCACAACGTCGAGCTGCCGCTGATCTATGCCGGCGTTTCCTCCGCAAAGCGTGCAGAGCAGGCCAAAGCGTCGTTGAAAGCGGTGGACCTGACAGACCGCATGATGCACAAGCCCAGCGAGCTATCGGGCGGGCAGCGCCAGCGCGTGGCGATCGCCCGGGCGCTGGTGAACAATCCGTCGATTCTGCTGGCTGACGAGCCCACCGGCGCGCTTGATACGGCCACCGGCAACGACATCATGGCGCTATTCGCGAGATTGCACGAGCAGGGCAATACCATCGTGCTGGTGACGCATGAGCACGATATCGCCATGCACGCGCATCGCGTGATCCACATCCGGGACGGAAAAGTCGAGAAGGATGAAGTCGTCCGTTAGCGGCCGATCTTTACTTCCCCGCGGCGGCCGAACCTGCCTTCTTGAAATCGCCGGCCTTGAAGTAAGAAATCGACGCTGGATCCACCCACTTCTTGAACGCCGCGGCAAGCTGATCGGGCGTTATTAACGTGATTTTCCGTTCCAGATCCAACTCCCTCTGCATCGTCCGGCCGAGCTCGGCCTGGGTCACGAAGAGTCCCGCCAGCGATCCATCCTGAGAGCGGCTGAGCTGCCTCTCCTGCAGCATCGCAGTCTTGGCCGAGGACACTTCGTCCACGGTGAACCCGTTACTTATGATTTTGGCGATCTCTTCCTTGTACGCGTTCTCAACCTTGGCGACGTTCTCAGGCTTGGCTGACGCGCCCGCCGCGAAAGAGCCGTACTTTTCTTGCGGGCCGGCGCGGAAGGCGCTGTTTACGCCGTAGCTTAGACCATCCCGCTCGCGGATTCGAACCCACAGCCGGCTCTTCTCATCGCCGCCGAGGATGCGGTCGGCCAGAACCATGGCCGGGTAATCCGGATCCTGCTGGTCCATACTCACCGTGGTCACCGCGTAGAAATTGGCGTTGGCTTTGTCGGGCGCCTCCAGTGTGTTGTCTACCGCGTCGAGCTTTTTCCATTCCCGCTTGATCACGGAATAGGGTTTGGGACTCTTCCAGGGCGCAAACAGATCGTCAGCCAATTTCCGAACTTCGGCGGGATCGAAATCCCCGACCACCGCGAGTTCGGCGTTCGATGCGCCATAGAAATCCGCGTAGAATTTCTTGGCGTCTTCGAGCGTGACTTTCTTCAACTGATCGATGCTTTCCTCAATGGTCGGCACGTAGCGCGGATCGCCCGGCGGGTAGGAGGCATTCAGATATCGGTTCATGGCGATATTGGCCATGGTTTGCGGCTCGCTGCGCCCCGCCTCGATACCGGCGATGGCCGACTGCCGAATTTGCTCGAAATCAGACTCCGGGAAGGAAGGTTGACGCAGGATCTCCGCGGCTAACCGAAGCGCCGGAATCAGCCCGGCCCGGACCGTGTCGATAGACGCGCTGGCGCCGGCGAGCGAACCGTTCACGTTGACGCGTGCCTTGATCTTGTCGAACTCGTCCTGCAACTGCTGGCGGTTATGTTTCTGCGTCCCGCGCATCAGCAGGCTGCCGGCCATGCGGGGGGCTGCGCCCTTACCCGCGAGACTCTTCTCGTCGCCGAAATGGAGCTGAAGGTTCGCGACTACGGTGCCTCCGCGAGTCTTTTTCGGCAGCAACACCAGCTTCAGACCGCTGGGGAGCGTTACGCGCGTGGTTCGCGCTTCGATATTGGCGGGGGAGGGATCGAACACCTCTCCTTCCTCAATCGCTGCCTTGCCTTTGTAGTCTTTAAGCTCGGCTAGGATATCCGGGTTGGCCGGAATCAAGGAGCGGTCCGGCTGGTCGGTCGGAAGATAACGCCCGATGGTGCGATTGGCGGGCTTCAGATAGAGTTTCGCCACCCGCGCGACGTCTTCGGGCGTCACTTTTTCAACCCGATCGCGGTTCAGGAAGAGGAGGCGCCAATCGCCCATGGAGCCCCACTCGCTGAGGACCAGTCCCACACGACCGGAATTGTTCAATTCCAGCTCGATGTTCTTCAACAGGCGTGTGCGGGCCCGATCCACTTCTTCTTTGTTGGGTGGTTCTTTGATCAGGCCGTCGATCACGCTGAGCATGGTTTTTTCCGCGTCATCGAGGGATTTGTCCTTGGCGACCTGCGCGCTGAACATCTCGACGCCGGCATCGTGCAGCGAGTAATTCTCGGCGCTGGCGGAAACGGCCTTTTTGCTATCTACCAGGGCTTTGTAGAGACGCCCCGAAGGCGCTTCCGACAGGATGCCCGAGAGCACATCCAATGCCGCTGAATCGGGGTGCGAGCCTGCGGGGACGTGATACGCCATCATCACCGTCTGATGATCGCCCACGCGCCGCAGAACCACTTCGCGTTCCCCATCCTGGGTGGGCTCTTCGGTATAGGTGGGCAGCAGCTTGCGGGTGGGCTTGGGAATGGCCCCGAACAGTTCCGTGATCATGGCCAGCGTTTTCGCGGAATCGAATCGCCCGGCCACCAGCAGCATGGCATTATCCGGCTGGTAGTAATTGCGATAGAAGGCCTGCAGCCTCTCGATGGGCACCTTTTCGATATCGCTGAGTGTCCCGATGGGGCTGCGTCCATAGGCGTGCCACAGATAGGCTGTCGAGAGAACGCGTTCCTCCAGGACGCCGTTGGGATTGTTCTCGCCCCGTTCGAATTCGTTGCGGACCACGGTCATCTCGCTATCCAGATCGCTCTTCGCGACCCTCGAATTGACCATGCGGTCCGACTCCATTTCGAGGGCCCAGCGCAGATCGGCGTCGCTGGCGGGCACGGTCTCGAAATAGTTGGTGCGGTCCCAGGAAGTGGTCCCATTGAAGTTGTTGCCGTGGGCGCTGAGCTCGCCCATGATTTCCTTATGCTTCTGGGTGCCCTTGAACAGCATGTGCTCGAGCAGGTGGGCCATACCGGTTTCCCCGGCGCCTTCGTGCCGCGATCCCACCATATAAGTCACATTGACGGTGACGGTCTGCTTGGAGTTATCGGGGAACAGCAGCACCTGGAGTCCATTGTCCAGGCGATACTCGGTGATGCCCTCGACGGAGGTGACCTTCGTAGGCGTTGACGCGGGTGCGGAGGGGGTTTGGGCGGGAGCCGTGGGGGCCAGGACAAGGCCCAGAATTAGAGCGAGGGACGCCGGAATTCTCATGGCTACTAGCCTATCACTCCAAAAAACGCAAGACGGATCTGCTTGACTTTACTGGTGTCACTAGATTAACTTAACGATTCGACTTGGCCGCTCATCCGGCCGCTTTTTTTATGGCGGAACACGACCGCGTGGCGGCGCAAACCGTCGAGGAGCTGCTTGAATCCACCCTGGAAAGCGTGGATCAGGCGGAGGACACCGTCCTGCGGCTCGCCACGGCAATGGGCTTCGATGAGGACGACCGGCATAGAATTGGCATAGCCGTCCGGGAATGCATGGTCAATGCCGTGGTGCATGGTAATCGCTACCACTCGCGCAAGAAGGTGCACCTGACTGTTTCGCGCCTGCCGGAAAGGCTGGAGATCGTGGTGGCGGATGAAGGCGGAAGCTTCGACGTATCAAAATTACCCGATCCGCTGGCCGATGAAAATCTCCTGCGCCAGTCCGGCCGGGGACTGTTGATGATGCGAGCGTTTATGGACGAGTTTCAGGTGCGCCAACGGGAGCCGCTGGGCACTGAAGTCAGAATGGTGAAGTACCTGGCGAAAGCCGGGTAGTTATCCGCCAGCCAAAAGGAGGCAAGACGTGAGTGTGAAAATGACCACCCGACAGGTGGGTGACGTGACAGTAGTAGACGCAGTGGGCCGGATCACGCTGGGCGACGGCGCCAGCACCTTCCGGGATACCATTCGGGATTTGGCCGCGGGCGGCAAGAAAAAGCTCCTGCTCAACTTGGCCGAGGTGTCCTATATCGACAGTTCAGGAATCGGCGAAATGGTCTCTGGCTTTACCACTGTGACCAATCAGGGCGGACAAGTGAAGCTGCTGAACCTGACAAAGCGTGTGAAGGACCTCCTGCAGATCACCAAGCTATACACGGTTTTCGAGGTGTTTGAGGATGAGGCTGCGGCGGTTCGCAGCTATTCCTAAGCCGGCACAGCACCAAATCACATCGGCCGTAAAGAAACGGGGAGAATTACGGCGGCGCAGACTCACTGATTAGTGAATGCTTCCCCGGCGTGGTTGCCTTAGGAACATTTCTTATGGTCCCCATCCGCGAACGCAAGACGTATTCGGTACTCCTGGCCGACGACCTTACGCTGGTCAGAGAGGGTCTGGCAGCTTTGTGCGCCACGCATTCCCAGTACAAAGTTATCGGACAGTGCGCGGAAGGGGCTTCGGCGCTGCGCATGATCGAAAGAGATCGGCCGGACTTGGCCGTGCTGGACCTGAACCTGCCGGATCTGTTCACGATGGAGATCGTCAGGCGGGTCCGCGAAGCTAACCTGCCTACTAAGATTGTTGTCCTATCCATGCGGCGGGACCGCAAGACCGTAGTGGAAGCCCTGCGCTGCGGTGTGAACGGGTTCCTACTGAAATCGGCTCCTTCGAGCGAGCTGCTGGAGGCGTTAGAGCAGGTTCTGGAAGGCAGTATTTATGTTTCCCCGCAGTTGGAGCTGAACAAGATTTTCAGCACCAGTCATAAAAACATGCCGGACGATCCGCTGGATCTGCTGAGCGCCCGTGAGTATCAGGTGTTTTCACTGTTGATCGAGGGCGTGCGGGCCAAGGAGATCGCAGCGCGTTTGGAATTGAGCCCAAAAACGATCGATACCTATCGCGCCAGCCTCATGCGCAAGCTGGATATCCACGATGTGGCCGGCCTGGTGAAATTCGCGATCAACCGCGATCTGACCTCCTGTTAGAACCTGATAGACTGGGACTTAAGCCGGAAGTTTTCGCAAAGTAAGGGGTTCTTCAATGGATCGTCATACCCGCAAAGAATTGAAAACCGACAAGTTCGCCCAAGGAGTCGGATCCGGGGTCGAATTCCTTTCTCACCACCGCGGCCAAGCCATGCGCTGGAGCCTTATCGGACTGGCGGTGGTCGTAATCGTGGGAGGTATCTGGCTGTATCGCGGCCATCAGGCCACGCTACGTGCGGAACTGCTCGGCAAAGCGATGCAGGTCGACGATGCGACTGTCGGCGCACCCCAGCCGCCGCGCTTGAATTTCACGACCCCCGAGGATAAAGAAAAAGCCCGCCTCGCCGCTTTCAGCGACGTCGCCGTTAAATATCCCGGCAGCCAGGAGGGTGCGATTGCCCAGCTCGCCGTCGCCGCTGCACAGGCGGACAAAGGCCAGATTGACGAGGCGCTCAAGACCTTCAAAGATATCTCCGATAACGCACCGGATCCGTATGACTCGGTGGCGAAATTGTCGTTGGCGCAGATCTACGAATCACAGGGCAAGACCCCTGATGCCGAAAAGTTACTCCGGCAACTGATCGATAAGCCCACGGTGTTCGTTTCCAAGGAGCAGGCTACGCTGGAGCTCGCGAAAGCCATGGCCAAGAGTAATCCAGTCGAAGCGCGCAAGCTGGTGGAGCCGCTGAGCGCCAATCCGCGCACCGCGGTGAGTCGCGCCGCAGTCGCCGTAATGGGCTCGATCTCGGCCAGCTCGGCTCCCCCGAAGTCCAACTGACTTGCTCGCCGTGTGGCAGGAAAGTGCGCTCGCGCGATTGCGCTTTCCGGTGGAGCGCTCCCGCGGCCGCCGCTATCCTGAGCTTGCCCACTCCTATCGCAATGAATTTCGCCGCGACCGCGATCGCGTAGTTCACGCGAGGGCTTTCAGGCGCTTGGAAAACAAGACCCAGGTCTTCACTCCAGGGCTCTCCGACCACTTCCGGAACCGCCTGACCCACACCATCGAGGTATCGCAAATCGCGCGGACCGTGGCATCGGTCCTGGGCCTGAGCGAGGATCTGACGGAAGCATTGGCCTTGGCGCACGATATCGGTCATCCGCCGTTCGGACACGCCGGCGAAGCCGAGCTCGATTCCATGATGCAGCGCTTCGGCGAGCGGTTCGATCACAACCTGCATGCCTTGCGGATCATCGAATCGTTTGAAAATCCGTATCCGCGATTTTCCGGGCTGAATCTGACTTTTGAAGTGCGCGAAGGGATCGTGAAGCATTCCCGAGATTTCGCGCCTGGTGAGATTCCGGAGCTGGACGAGTATCTGGCCGGCTTACGTCCACCGCTCGAAGCTCAGTTGATCGATTTGTGCGACGAGATTGCCTACAACACCGCGGATCTCGATGACGGGTACAGCGCAGGCCTGGTAAATATCGCGGAAGCCCGAGCGGCCGTAGATGAATTCGCGGAGCTGTATGAAACCACCGAGTATCAATTTCCGGGACTGGCGGAGCGCGTACGCCTGAAAGAGATCGTCCGGGGGCTGATCGATTATCTGGTTTCCGGATTGATGGAAGGCACCCTGGCGGCTTGCGAGGGCCTTCCCGACGTGGACGCTGTGCGGGCGAATCCCGAGCGCGTCGCCAGATTCACGCAGGAGACTGCAAGCACGAGCGCTCAGCTCAAGCGGTTCCTGCGCGACAGCGTGTACGAGTCTCCCGCGCTGGTGCGGGCGCGAAGCGATTCGGTCGCGCAGATCGCCGGCATGTTTGAGTTTTTAATGGCGCATCCGGACCGGTTGCCCGCCGCCTACAGGGATGAATCGGCCGGGGAACCGCTGCACCGCCAGGTCTGCGACTACATCGCGGGGATGACGGACGGGTTCTTCCTGCGCACGGCCACCCAACTGGGCATTTCCTAGACTCCCGCCAGCGGCCTGTACAACTTTTGCTTGTTTTGAGCGTTAGTAATAGTAGAGGCAACGATGAAGAAGTTCGGCATCACGCTCACGCTCATAGCGGCGGCCGTCCTGGCGGCTTACAGCACCGACTATAGCCAGTTCGAAAGGCCGCTGAGCGACGACCAAAAGATCCTCCATGCGCTCAACCGGTTAACGTTCGGCCCGCGCCCGGGCGATGTCGAAGCAGTCCAGAAAATGGGCCTGAAGAAGTGGATGGACCAGCAGCTTCACCCCGAACGTATTGTGGAAAACCCGCTGGTAGCCGAGCGGCTGAAGCCCTTGGAATCGCTGCACATGAGCCCGGCCGAGATCGCGACGAATTATCCGCCGCCGCAGGTAGTGCGCGCCATGACCAGCGGGCTTCTGCCGCTTCCGAAAGATCAGGAGGCGCGGCAAAGAGTCGAGCTCCAGGCGCAGCGCTTGCGAGCCAAGCAAGATGGAAAAGCAGATGGCCAGGGCAAGCAAGGTAAGGGCGCCGACGCTCTGCAGCAAGCGATGCGACAGCAGGTGCTCGCGGCAAGTGATCCGGTGGAGCGCCGCAAGCTGGTGGCCGACAACGCGCCCCAGCAGGTGCTCCCCTACGATCTGAACGAAGCCAAGCTGTATCGTGCGATTTACAGCAACCGGCAGCTCGAAGAGCAGATGGTCGATTTCTGGTTCAACCACTTCAACGTGTTCCTGGACAAGGGAGCCGACCGGATCCTTACGTCCAGTTACGAGCGCGAAGCGATTCGTCCGCACGTGTTCGGCAAGTTTCGCGATTTGCTGGAGGCCACGGCGGAGAGCCCGGCAATGCTGTTCTATCTCGACAATTGGCAGAGTGTTTCGCCCGATCGAATTCAAGAGGGCGGGCGGCGCGGGCTGTTCGCCAAACAGAAGGCCAAGCAGGCTCGCGGCTTGAACGAAAACTACGCGCGCGAGCTGATGGAGCTCCATACGCTGGGTGTCGACGGCGGATACACGCAAAACGACATCGTGGAGGTGGCGCGCTGTTTTACTGGCTGGTCGATAAACCAGCCGAATCGCGGCGGCGAGTTTATCTACAACGACCGGGTTCACGACAAAGGCGAGAAGATCGTGCTCGGCGTGAAGATCCCCGCCGGCGGTGGCAAAGAGGACGCGGAAAAGGTGCTGGATATTCTGGCGCGGCATCCGTCGACGGCGCGCTTTATTTCCACCAAGCTGGCGAAAAAGTTCGTGGCGGACGATCCGCCGCCGGCATTGATCGAGCAGATGGCAAAGACATTCCGCGACACCAACGGCGACATCCGCGCGGTGATGTCGACGATGGTCGATTCGAAGGAGTTCTTCTCGGAAGGTGCGTTCCGGGCCAAGGTCAAGACGCCTTTGGAGCTGATCGTGAGCGCAGCGCGGGCAACCGGTGCGCAGGTGGACTTCGCGGTCCCGCTGGCCACGCAGATCGCGCAACTGGGCGAGCCACTATATCGCAAGGTTGAGCCGACTGGGTATTCCAGCGCGAATTCCGAATGGGTCAATTCCGCGGCACTTCTCGCCCGCATGAATTTCGCATTGGCGCTGGCTGGAGACCGGGTTCCCGGCGTGAGAGTGGACGCGGGCGCACCCGATAACAGCGTTGCGACCGTAGCCCGGCAGCTTCTATTCCGCGAGCCCACCCAGCAGACTCTCGATTCCATCGAAAAAGCTCTTGCACAAAAGGAGCCGACCCCCGCGCTAGTGGCAGGCCTGGTGCTCGGCTCGCCCGATTTCCAGAGGAGATAGTTTCATGACCTCCCGCCGATTGTTTCTAAAAAGTTCCGCGGTGGCGATGTTCGGCGTGGGCTCCGCGCCCGCGTGGTTGTCGCGAGCATTGTATGCTGCCGATTCGCCTAGTCCTCGAAAGAAGATTCTGGTGGCGATTTTCCAGCGCGGCGCTGTTGACGGGCTGAATATGGTGGTCCCGTTCGGCGAAAAACGCTACTACAGTCTGCGGCCGAATCTGGCAATTCCGCGGCCCGACGGCACGGAGAACTCCGCCATCGATCTTGACGGCTTCTTCGGATTACATCCCGCGCTGGCGCCACTTAAGCCCATCTACGATGCCGGTCACATGGCCATCGTGCACGCCGTGGGTTCGCCCGATCCGACCCGCTCGCACTTCGATGCGCAGGATTATATGGAATCCGGCACACCGGGCCGCAAGGCGACCTCCGACGGCTGGCTCAATCGGGCTTTGGCACCCCAAGAGAGTCCGTCGCCGGTCCGTGCGGTCAGCTTAGGTACGGCGCTGCCGCGTTCGATGCGCGGCCAGAACGAGGCTGTGGCGATCGCGAATCTGAACGATTTCCAGATCAAGGACACGCGCGGTGCGGGCACCTTCGAGAGCATGTACGAAAACTCTCTGGACCAAGTGCTGAACGGCGCCGGGCGCGAGACATTCGAGGCCGTCAAGCTGATGCAGTCGATTCAGGGACAGCCTTACACTCCAGCCGGAGACGTGCAATATCCCAACTCCCCGCTGGGCCAAAGTCTGATGCAGATCGCGCGGCTGATCAAGTCCAATGTGGGACTGGAAGTTGCGTTCGCCGAGATGGGCGGCTGGGACACGCACTTCAACGAAGTGGGCGCGCGCCCGACCGTCGGGCAACTCGCCAATCTGTTGGGGCAGTTCGGGAGCGCTCTGGCGGCTTTTTATCAGGACCTCGGTGATCGGATGGCCGACGTCAGCGTGATCACCATGAGCGAGTTCGGGCGTACTGCGCGCGAGAATGGCTCGCGCGGCACGGATCACGGCCACGCCAATGTCATGTTCGCATTCGGCGGCGGTATTCGCGGCGGCAAAGTGCACGGCCAGTGGCCCGGCCTCGAGCAGGAGCAGCTCTATGAACAACGGGATCTCCAGCTCACAACCGATTTTCGCGATGTGCTCGGGGAGCTGGTGGTGCGTCACTTAGGGAATTCACAGGTGGCGAGCGTTTTTCCAGGTTACGAACTGCCCAAGTTCCGCGGGATTGTCGCTGGCTGAGAATTGACGGGCGACAGGATCGCCTCGTCCCCAACATCCGTTTAACGCCGGGACACTCTTTCGAGAATGCGTTCGGCCATGCGGTCGATCACCTGCTTCTCGAACGCCTCGAAGGCGCGGCGGTCACCCCGATCCCACCTTTCGAGGATGCGATCGGCCACCAGGTTGATCACGCGATCGCGAATCCCGTCCATCATTCCGTTATCCGAGGATTTTCCGGACTCGCCCACAAAATATTCCCGAAGCTGCTGGTCCAGATCTTCCGGAGTTTCCTCGCGTGAGCCCTCCTCGCGATTCAGGCGCGACTGGAGGCCCTGAAGCAGTGCCGCGGTTTTGTCGGCGGCTTCGGTGAGCCGCGACTCGGATTTCGCTTGACGGGCCATAAATTTGATGCCCGGAACGTATTATAACCCTTGTCAGCGTCGCGGGTGATACGATATCATGTAGTTCAATTCTAGCTAACCCCACATATTGGGTGTTACAAGAGGGACGTGGAGAATTTGTCCAGCCCGGCGTTGCGAACGGTCACCTTCGATTCCAGCGTGGAGCATGGGGCGACGTTTCGATTCCCGGTCACCTGGTCGTACCTGACGGCCACACCCGATCAACCCCGCTCGAATCCGAATCAAAATACGACCCCGGCGCGCACTCCGCAGGTCGTGAATCCTCCGACGGTGGCAGCCCCAGCGCCAGCGCCAATACCGGCCAAAGCGAAAGTAGAACCGTCGCCCATTCCGACACCCGCCGCCGAGCCCGTGGCAGCACCGATCGAAATTGTGGACGCGCCTGTGGCCAGCGCAGTGGCCCTAATCCCTACGCAGAAACAAGCCCCGCCGGGCGCGCCCAGAATCGAGACGAAGTGGGAGATGGTGATTCCCAAGATGGCGCGGCCTCTAGGGGCCCGCGCGCCGCGGGCGTTGCCGCAACGGGCGCGGCAACCGGCCCAGGCACCGGCGCCCGCTGCCGAGGAGCCCACCGAAGTTTCCTTTTACGCCGGCAGCGAGGCATCGTTCCTGCCGCAGCGCTGGAAGGTTCTCGGCATCACCGCTGCCATAGTGGTTGTGGGGTGCGTCATCGCGTGGGTGCGTCCCGGTACCCGCTCAGCGTCGAGCGGCGAGTCCACCGAATCCGCTGCGGGAAGCTGGAGCCGCCGGACCGCGTACGTGGTGGGCGCTGCCAAGGGTCCGCGCGAGATTCTGGTGTACAGCGGCTCCCAGGACGTGAAGAACTACCGCATCGAGTTTGCCTGGGTCCCAGATCCCCGCGGAGTGGGCTGGATCTTTCGAGCGACTGATTCGGCTAACTACTACGGCGCCAAGCTTCGCCTCATGCAAGCCGGAGCGACCCCTACGCTTTCGGTGGAACATTTCGCAGTGATCAAGGGTGTGGAGGGCGCGCATTCCCGGAAAGTCATCACCATCGGCCGAACCAAGAACCAGGTGCTGGTGCGCATGGACGCGAACGGTCCCGCCTTTACTCTCTTTCTGCAAGGAAGCCCGGCGGACTACTGGACCGACGAGCGGTTCGAAGCAGGGAGTTTAGGCTTTTACGAGGAGCGTGGCGAACGGCCCATGCTAGAGGCGCTTCGGTTCACGTTGTTCAAAAAGAGCGGTCTTCAGACCGTGGTGACTTCACTACAGTGATCGTTTCGAAAGCATGACGGCTCCCAAGGGATTTCGATCCTCTTCCTACGGCTCCGGGCCATATGGCTCAACTCCGGCTGCGGCTCGTGTGGGTGACGATTCGCTGCAGGCCGCGCTCGCGCTGCGTTCGCAGGGCCGGTTCCAGGAAGCGCTCGATCTCCTATCCGGGCCGGGCGAATTTTCAGCCGACGTCTACACACTGCGTGGGGATCTTCTGGCCGACCTGGGGCAATTCACGGAGGCCGCGGGCAGTTACTATACCGCCACTGTGTCGGCGCCGGCCAATCTTTACGCGCGCCGTCATCTGGCTTCCTGCCTGCGCCGTCTAGGTCGGTGGCAAGACGCCGTTGATGCCTTCCAAGTGGTATTGAATGCCGATCCTCACCGCGACCCGATCCGCCTGGAGTTGGGAGACTGTCTGTTGCGGTTGAACCGGCTGGAAGAAGCCCTGAGCTGCTTTGACCAATGCTGGTCGGACGCCGCACAGCGGCACGCGCTGTTCGGAAAAGGCGTCGCGCTGCAACTGCTGCGTCGTTTCGATGAGGCGGAAATCGCCTACGAGCGCGTGCTGTCGCTGGACGGCAAGGCGGAAGAAGCGCTGGCCAATCTGATCGCCATGAGCATGGAAGTCTTCGACCTGGAGCGGGTGCAGCGCTACTCGCGCCGGTTGGTGGAAATCAACCCGCGATCCGTGCCAGGCTTACAGGGCCTCACTCTGGTGGCGGTGGAGCGGGGCCAGATGGAAGCCGCCGCACGTCATTTTTTTACGCTTGCGGAACAGGCGCCCGAGTCTGTTGGTCCCCCGCGGGACGCGTCCGACGACGACGTGATCGAGTATCGCGTCAGCCGCAAAGCCATCGATCGTCTTAAAGACTATAAGCGCGCTCCGGCGGCAGAGCCGGCACCGCGCCGCTATTGAGGAGATTATATGTCGCGTTTGCGTGTTCGTATTGAATTGAATCGCGGAGGAGTGGGAGTGCCGCTGGATAAGCTCGCCAGCGTGGTCCAGCAGGCACAATCCTTCTTTCGCATGCTGGGAGACGATGTCCACATCGATCAGAGCCAGGGCGAGTGGCTGGGATTCGACTTCGACCACGAGTCGCTGAATTTCACGGCTGAATTCGTGGGTCCGGTGACCCAGGATCAGGTCGCCGCGTTCCATTCCGCGTTCGACGGCACCACCGGTTTGCGGCGCGCTACCATCGCCCAGTTTGCGCGCATCGCCGACGCGATCGAGGAAGACGAGGTGATCGGCTTCGGTCTGTATCTGAACGAAGGCGAGGACCCGGGTGAATGGCGGTGTCTATCGCGGCGGGATGCGCTGCGGATCACTGAGGAAATCCGGGTGCTGCTGGGGGCGGGCGAGGGAGGACAGGAGTCGCATCTTCCTGCTGTGGCGGATTTAAACGCGGGCGGCCGGTATTTGTTCGGCCGGCGAGACCGCGCTGTGGACATGGCCAAGGTGGCGGGCGCCGTTCGCGAGGTGGAGGCCAACCTTTCCAAACGCATCAGCCGCTTGGAAGGGGACGTAGCCGATCACTCCAGCCATATTCACGATCTGCGTGCCAGATCGATCGAAGCCGAACAAAGCATGGGCCGGCTGCTTTCCGCCGTGGAAGGTTTCTGCGAACAGGCAGCCAATCGCCTGGAAACCGTAACGGCTCCGGCTCTCTCGGCGGCTCGGGCACCAATCCAAGCTCTACCCGAGGCCGAGGCTCCGTCCAAAGTAGAAACGCCGTCTTTGACGGCCGCAGCGTCCGTGGGTGCATCGCCGGCAGTATCCCCCGTCACCCCGCCATCACCCGTAACACCAACATCTCCCCTGAAGCCAACCTCGCCCGTTACGGCTGCCTCGCCTATCCCAACGACATCGCCTGTCAAACCGGCGTCTCCGGTCACGGCGACCCCTCCCTCCAAGCCCGCATCCCCTCTGACGCCCGGAACGCCCATCTGGGCAACTTCGGCGGTCACAACGGCAGCGCCGTTCACGGAGCGGCCACAATCGACCTGGTGGCGATCGCCGATCGTAATTTTGGTGGGTCTGGGTACGGCAGTGATCCTGCTAGGTATTCTTTTTTGGCCGAACAGCTCAAGTCCGGGCAGTACGAAGGTGACCTCGGCCTCGGAACCGGTCCGCAGCGCTCCAGCGCCGGTACCTGCACCGGCCGTAACTCCTGTTCCGACTACGTCGCCGAGCCCGGTATCCCCGGCGGCGAAGCCAGCCGCATCCGATTCAAAACCCGCTGCGAAAGCTTCTGCACCGGCCGTTCTGGGCGCCAGACGCATCGAACTGGAGGCGTCCGAGCCGTCCTGGGTCTCGATTCGCAGCCGTGATGGGGCCACCCAGATAGCGCGTTTGATTGAACCGGGGAGCGTCGAGAGCGTGGACATCAATGAGCCCGCGGTCCTGCGGGCAGGCAATGCGGGTGGTCTGACGGTCCGAACGAATGGGAAGTCCATTGGTCCGCTGGGCCCGCACGGTGCGATTCGCGAAATAGAGTTCAAGAACGGCGGGTTCAAGCTGGTTCCGGTGAAGTAGGCTCCTGTGCTAAGCTCATAAGAGTAATCAGCAGGAGTCCTTCGTATATGGCGAAAGTGTGTGAAGTCTGTGGACGCGGCCCGCGGTTCGGAAACCGTGTGAGCCACGCCCATAATCTGACCAAGCGGCGCTGGAATCTGAACCTGCAGAGGGTGCACGCGGTGATCGCGGGAGCGCCCAAGCGCGTTCGCGTATGCACGTCGTGCATTAAGAGCGGAAAAGTCCAAAAAGCCGCGTAATCCTTCGCGCTCCCCGCGCAGGCTACTATTCTAGTCGGTACGAATGCCGCATCTGGCGCCGTGGCAATGGCTGCTCGGGATCTTTTGTGCGTTCATGATCGGCGTGGCCAAGACCGGTGCGCCGGGAGTGGGCACGATGGTCGCTCCCCTCATGGTGCTGACGGTGGGCGATGCACGGCTGGCAGCCGCCTGGACACTCCCGGTATTATCCACTGCCGATGTTTTCGCTGTCACCTATTGGCGCAGGCACGCCGAGGCTCGGCAGCTCTTTTCACTGATCCCGTGGGTGCTGGCGGGAATCGCGGGCGGCGCGGTGGCGCTGAGCCTGAACGAACAGGTGATTCGCCGGATTATCGGCGTGATCATCGTCGGGATGGTGGTAGTGTACCTATGGCGGCGGTTTAGTCCTGCACCTCAGGTGGCCGGAAATCCGGCGTTTTACGGAATCTGCACTGGATTCGCGACTACTGTGGCCAACGCCGCAGGGCCGGTGATGAATCTGTACCTTCTCAGCCGAAAGTTGCCAAAGGAGAAATTCGTGGCGACCGGCGCGTGGTTCTTCTTCGTTGTGAACCTGGTAAAGTCCCCCGTGTATGCGTGGTATCACCTCTACAGTCAGGCCTCGTTGGTGTTCGACCTGCTGATGGTGCCGGCGGTGCTGGCTGGCGCGCTAGCCGGGCGATGGCTGATCCGGCACATGGCGCAGAGCGTGTTCGAAGTGCTGGTAATCGCGCTGACTGCTGTTTCCTGCTTATTTCTGTTCCGCTGATGTTAAACTTGGAGTTCGTCGGGGCGTGGCTCAGCCTGGTAGAGCGCCTGGTTCGGGACCAGGAGGTCGAAGGTTCGAATCCTTCCGCCCCGACCATTTCTCTCAATAGTTTCCACCAGAAAGCCGGACGAAACTGCGTACCATGAGTACGAAAGTGGTTGGGCTGATCTGCTGGTCGGTTGCAATCTTTGACCCTAGCTCTATACGAACAGATTCCTGCCACTCCGCCGCACCCGTGAAAAAGTCTTGACGTTACTAAAAAGTCACGTTATTATTAAGTCACCTGATGGAGGTGAAAATAATGAAACTCGATGAGATGACCCTCGACGTTGAACAGCACGTCGAGGTCAAGGCCGATATTGGCCACGTCTTTAAGGGTGTGCTGCACCGATTTGGCGAAGGCAGCACCAACCCGAACGGAGAGTCGATGCAGATGATCCTGGAGCAGTGGCCAGGCGGGCGATGGTTCCGTGATCGCGGCAATGGCATCGGCCACCTCTGGGGCCATGTACAGGTGATCAAGCCGCCGGTTCTGCTGGAGCTCAGCGGTCCTATGTTCATGTCGTACCCAGCTTTGAATCATGTGGAGCTGCGTCTGGACCAGATCGCCGGGGGAACCAAGGTCACCTTGCGGCACCGTGCAATCGGATTGCTCGATGCGGCGCACCGGGAGGGTCTGGGCAAAGGCTGGCAGCATTATCTCGACAGCATTCGCAAAGACTTCGCCGATGGCGTTGCGGCCCATCGAGCCTGATGGCCGCAGACCTGGACGGCGTCTGGAAAGCACTGTCGGATCCGACCCGGCGGGCGATACTGGATCTGCTGCGTCGAGGTCCCCGAACGACCACCGCGATCGTCGAAGCGTTTCCTCACTTGACCCGCTTTGGGGTGATGAAGCACATCGACGTGCTGCGTGAAGCCGATTTGATCAATACGCGCGAAGAAGGGCGTCAACGAGTGAATTCGTTGAATGCTGTGCCCATCCGGCAGATCTACGAACGATGGGTCAGCCGCTACGAAGAGTTCTGGGCGGACAAACTGCTTCGCCTTCAAGAAGATGTTCAGGCGGGTCGTGGTCCGAAACGCGCCCCGCAAAACCCACCCGAAGACAAATAAACCCGCGGATTTGTCCGCGGCCACAAATCTAAAAGGAGAAGACTGTGTATACGAAAGATGCAATTCGATTCTCGCTCAATCTTGCCGAGCAAGCCATGTTCACATCCTTGGCAAAGATCGACGACATTCCACTGACGTTTCCGACTGAAGAAGGAGGATGCCACCCCCTGTGGGTTTTGGGCCACCTCGCTTTTGTGGAGGGACTTGCTTACGAGATGCTCGCAGGCGGAGAGAACGCCTGCACGGAGTGGGCTAGCTTGTTCGCTCCAGATTCGATTCCGACAGCCGAGATAGCGAAGTATCCGTCCATCGAGAAGGTGCGGGCAAGGTATCTTCATCTCCGGCAAATGAATCTGCAATTCCTCGACTCGCTAAGCGATGCCGACCTGGATAAGCCAACCCCCTGGCAGCCTAAGGGCGTAGAGGAGCATTTCGCGACATACGGGAAGGCCCTGCTTACACTGGCTTTGCATCAAATGGCCCACCGGGGTCAGATTACCGACGCGATCCGCACCGCTGGGCGAAGCGCACCGATTGCTGTGCGTACTGAAGCCGCCTAGCTGCGCTGCCGGGGGGCCGACAGTCGAGCAACCCAACGTCACGGGGCGGCGAATGCGACCGCCCCCACTTGAACAGCCGTCCCGTGGCGACCGAGGAGTTTGACGCGGACACCCTCGTTCTCGTCAGAGTGCCCAGTCATTCAGGTCAGGCGAATATTCAAAGCAGGCATCAGCCGTTGAAGGTTCTTCAAAGAGCGGGCATGCCACGGTACCGTCTCAGAAGCCAGGACCTGAAGGTCGATCCCGACGCGGTCGCGAGCTTCGATGACAAACCGCGAGAACATCGTGATGCCCGAGCTGTTGAGGAAATCCAGTTCTCTGAGATCGAGCACAATGGACGCGACCGGATGGATCAAGGTTTCCTTAAGCAGCTCGAGAATGGGCGCGTAATCTTCCATACCGTTCAGGCGCAGCGCGCCTTTGAAAATGACGGCTGAATTATCCTCCTCCAGCCGGATTTCAAACGTCTCTCCGTTGATATTTCTCATGCGGACGCTCCCGGGGCATCCTTAAGAGGCAAGACCGCGCTTGTCGTAACCGTCATCACCTCAGATTGCGCCGGATGGACGTCAAAGCGCCAACCGAGCTGGGCGTCATAGTCGCTGATCACGGTTAACAGGCCCAGACAGGACGTGGCGGACTCGTTGCACCTCGCGCTTTCTTCCTGTTGCCGCAAGAGCAGATCGCCCGCATCTCCTTCGAGGAGCCGCTCAACGAACGTTTTGTAACGCTGTGCCTGCCCCAGGCTGATGCCGTTGCTGACGCTGACCGTAATGCGGTCGCTGGTGAGCTCCAGATGGATTCCGATCGGGATATCGACGTCGCGTTCGTGATATTTCATCGCATTCTCCAGCAGCTCGTTGGCGATGTATGTCACGGCGTGCCGAATCTCCTTCTGCCGGCTCTCGGCAGCCGCCACGCTGCCCTTGGTAGGAAGGAATGTAGTCACGTAATCGCCGAGAAAATCCGCGGACAAGCCGTTGTTGCGCCAGCGGGTGCGCAACGGGGCACTCAGCGGGGAGAAAGCCAGCGTCAGGTATTCACACTTGCCGGCTCGTTCTGCGTAGTTGCCCAGGGTCTGGCTGGTCATGACTATCCCGGATTCTCATCGACCAGATGGCTCACCTGGTTTCGCCCGTGATTTTTTGCCGCGTAAAGATTTCGGTCCGCCTCCTCAATGAGCGTGCGTGCGTGTGCACCGTCCTTTGTGTGAGGCGTCCTGCAGCCCACGCCGATGCTCAAAGTAACCTGACCGCAAACCGGAGACGCCGCGTGGGGAATGGCGGCGGCGGCGACGGCCGCGCGTACTCGTTCAGCCACGATCACAGCTCCTGCGCGATCGGTATGCGGCAGCACAATTGCAAACTCTTCGCCTCCGTAGCGGGCGACCAGGTCGGCGGTGCGAAAGCCCTGGCTTATCGCTTTCGCCACACTCTTCAGACACTCATCGCCGGCTTGATGACCGAAGGTGTCGTTGTAGAGCTTGAAATGATCCACATCACAAATCAGGAGCGAAAGGGGTTGTTGCAGCCGAAGATGGCGGGCCCACTCATTCAATAAATATTCATCGAACCGGCGCCGGTTGGCGATCTGCGTAAGGCCGTCGATGCGGGCTTTTTTGCCTTCCTCGGCCGAGTCGTCGCCCTGATCGATCAGAATCTGGACCAGGATTTCGAGGTCGTGCTTCTCGATCTGTAGCCGGCTTAGTTCCGCGCGGAGACGGTCGAGTTCGTTCTGCTCGGCAGTACTGGTGATCATTTCCTCACCCTAGGCAGGCTTGATAACAAGCAGGCTGATGTCATCGAGTAACTGCTGTCCTCCGACGTACTCGTGAAGGCTGCTCAACACGGCCTCACGGATCGCCTCTGCCGGTTGCCGGTGGCTGATTCTCACCGCTTCTGACAGCCGTTCAATCCCAAATGTGACGCCGGCGCAATTCATCGCCTCCGTAATGCCGTCCGTGTAAGCGACCATCACGTCGCCGGCCCCTAAAGGAACCTGTGCTTCACAAATGAAACCGGAGATATCCTCCACCAACCCCAGTGGAAAACCAAGATTAAGGGTGTCGTGTCTTTCGAGGACGCCGTTGCCGCGGACCACCAGAACCTCTTCATGCTGCCCGCAGATCGTGACGAGTCTGTCCTGATAATGAAGCAGGCTGAACGTGAGGTTGCGATCGCAGTTCATGCGACGAGCGTTACTGTAGATCACACGGTTAAGAATGTCCAGGAACTTTCGGCTATCGTAAGGTCCACTCGCCAACAGGGTTCGTACCGCGGTCTGGACCATCAGGGCGATAACCCCGCTTTCGAGACCGTGGCCGGTAACGTCGCCGATGCCGAAGAAAACTCCTCCGTCCTGGGAGACGACGTCATAGTAGTCGCCCCCGACCTCAGCCGCCGGTTCCATAACACCGGAGATATCCAGGGTCGCAACCTTGCGCAGATCTTCGTCGCGAGGCAGCATCATCTGCTGAAGGCGTTGGGTCACCTCGAGTTCAGCGCTCATTCGGGTGTTTTCCCGTTTCAGTTGGTCGTTGAGTCTCTTGATTTCCGCAAGAAACTCGCTCTTGGCCCGGCTGGCCTCCGCCGTCACGTAGTTGGTTTCGATCGCTTCATGTAAGCAACGCGAAGCGATCTCTTGTGCTTGCTTGCGCTCTGTGATATCCGTCATCACTCCGATAAGTTCCTTCGTTTCTCTGTTGCCGGCAACTAGACGAACCGAGGTTCTTAACCAGACGACTCTCCCATCGGCTGCGATCATCCTATGCTCAAAGCGCTGGGGCCCTTGGTTTTCAGCGGCCGCCTTACAGCATGACGCCGCTAGTTGGCGATCTTCCGGATGAAGATGATCGTTCCAAAAGGCCGGCGTGCTCATCCATGTCCCGGTCGGATAGCCGAGGAGACCTTCTGCTTCCTGATTGATATAGCTGAATTGAGTGCAATCAATGCCGCCTCGCCACAAGATGACTTGAACCGATTCCGCCAGTTGCCGGTAGCGTTGCTCACTCAGTTGCAGTTCCAAGGATTGCTCCGAGATTCGGCGGTCGACGACTAATATCACTACAGCTAGAGCGAGAATCACCAACGTGACGCCGCCGATGCCGGTTAGGTCCACTGCCAGCCTCGCAGAGCTGCCTCTAAGAGCATTGTGTTTGCTATTCCCACTAGCCGCACTAATCGACGTTAAATACAAACCGCAACATTGCCCTGCGGTGCGTAATGGGGTAAGACCGTTATGAAAGGTGCGACTGAACGCTTAACGCGGCAGGTATTCGCGCAGCATTGGGTAAAGATTACGAGCGAATTCCACGGCGACAGCGGTGGCTGCTTCGTCGCCTCCACTGGCCGGCCATGCAGTCACGCGAACCAGCGCCGTATCCGTGCGCTTATCCCGCAACGCGTCGGCCGCGAGCCAGAACTTTGCAGCCCACTCGCCCGCGATCACACGCCGGGGCGTCTGATACCAGTACAGGACTACGGCGCTCTGCAGGTCCTTGTCGACTACATAGCGGTTGACGGTGATGGGGCCTGCCGTGGTGTCGACTGTGATCTCGTCAATGATCCTGGGCGTCCAGCCCCCGCTCGGTAAGCACACTTTAGGTGAGTGCGGCTGTCGAGCTCCCCCTTGCTGCGTCTGGAACCAGGCCACCAGCAAACTCGCGAACGAGAGCTTGGGGATTTCGACATAGGTCTGGCTCACTAAACGGTCGGCGCCGAGTTCCTTTTGAACCTCCGACTCGATCGGATCGCCACGGAACAGCCTCCATTGGCCAAAGGCGGCTGGAAAACGGTCGGGAGCGGGAAGCGGCGGGCGATGCTCACCTTGTAAGCCGGCCTGAATCACGAGAACCTGAGCGCACAGAAAAAGCGGAACCAGAGCGCTACGCCATTTAGGGTCGGTAATAAACATACACCCTGTTGAACAGTCGGCGGAAAAGCATCAAGGTGACCAGGCAGAGGACAAAAATGAACCAGCCTGCGACGGCGTGAGGAACACCCGCTTCGAGCGAAGGCAGCCAGCCCGCTGCTGCCACTCTTGCGCCGTTCGCAACAATCGCGATCGGTACGGCCGCGCCCAGCAGCGCCAAGCGCATCCAGGGCTTCGAATCGGACAGGTACGCGAATACCACCGCCATGAAACCGAGCGAAAGCAAGTAGCGGATGCCGTTACAGGCTTCGACTACGGCGACCCGGTGACCACCGACGTCGAGGATATTCCCTTCGCGGATGACGCCGATCCCCGCGAATGTCAGAATGCCCGCGGCGATCCGGCTGGCTAACAGTTGCAGGGGCAGCGTCACCTGGTTGTAGACGACTGCAAGCTTAGGCAGCATAAAGACGGCCAATACGAGTGGAAAAGCCAGCGCTCGAAGCCACGGAAAACCACCCAGGCAAAGCACGGCGCCGGCGATCGATAGCAGAAATCCGACAGAGCCCGCGAATAGACCTACCCCCAGCACGCCTGCGAATTGCAGGCCGGCTGCGGATGCCAGAAGCGCAAATCCCCACGCGTTCGGTTCAGGCTGAAGCGTCCGCCAGCGCTCGCGCTCCCTCCAGACGATCCACAGGATGACGATGGGAACCAAAAAACCATGCGACATGTCCTCGTCGCTTGACCACTGCTCAACCATTCCTCGAAGGGTTGGAGCATAGCAGGACACCAGTGCGACTGCTGTCAGAACGATAACACCTTGCCGCACGGACATTTCGAAAAAAATGCGACGCTTAATTTGTTCTGAACGGCCGAAATAGCCGTTTACGCCCCTGGTAAATCCCGAGGCCAAGGAGTGCCGTCGTAACCAAAATCAGCGACGAGGGCGCAGGTGTGACGAGCGGAGGCGGCGGACCGCCGGGGCCTGCCGGGGTGTTGATTGAATTGCTGAGCAAGGTAACTGCGCCGGTCCTGGCCAAGGCTCTTCCTTGAATGGTTGCGCCGGTGCCGAACGAAATCGACGCGAGAGCCAGGATGTTGCCGGCAAACGTAGACGTCGTTCCAAGAGTCGCCGAACTTCCGATCTGCCAAAACACGTTCGAAGCCTGGGCGCCGTTTTGGAGCAAGACCACACTATTGGTTGCGGTAGTGAGCCCGCTGGCGATCTGGAAAATGAATTGGGCATTTGGGTTGCCCTGGGCGTCGAGAATCAGAGTACCTGTTATTCCGAGTGTGGAGCTGGAAGTATAGACGCCCGGGAAAAGAGTTTGGCCGCCCAAATCCCCAGCCTTCGTGGCAGTGGACGCTGCCGCAGCAGCAGCGTTATACGCCGCCGTCAACTCACTTTGGGCTTGCGCCGCGAACGGACCGGCTGAATATATCGTCCCGCTCACTAATCCAGGCCCGCCAGGCGCAATTGCGGCAAATCCAGTAATGGCTGTGCCTGGACTTACTCCAAGATTCCCAAGAACCACGGTAGGACCACTGTTAGTAACAGTCGAGCCGGCCAGAACGCCGAAAGTTCCAACGGTCGGGCCAAGGGCGATTTGAGCGTTCAGGCAAACAGAAAGCGTCGACCACAAGAGGAGCACGGCTATTTTTTTCAAAAGCCCACCTTTCATCCGGAGTTTGTTCAGAACTCGCGGATGAAATTATATAACGATTCCGGATTATTATCTATCCCCTCTTTTTAAATGGGGGGTATATTCGGTTTGTGTGCGAAATTCAGCCGCTGTCTCGGACCGGCTCGGATCCAGCCGGAAAGAACTCCATGGCGGCGGAGTTGAGGCAGTAGCGTTGGCGAGTGGGAGGAGGTCCGTCAGGGAAAACGTGTCCCAAGTGGGCATCGCAGCGCCGGCAGCGGATCTCGGTGCGGACCATTCCGTGGCCCACGTCCTGTATGGCGCGGATGTGGTCCGGATCGAACGCCTCAAAAAAGCTCGGCCATCCCGTGCCGGATTCGAATTTGGCGGTTGATCGAAACAGGGGTAAGCCGCACAGGCGGCAACCGTAAACACCATCCTGCTTGTTGTCGAGAAGACCTCCGCAAAAGGGCGGCTCCGTGCCGTGATCGAGCAACACCCGCCGTTCTTCGGCGCTCAGTCTCTTGGCCAGGCGATCCCGGTCGGCGTCGCTGAGCGCGTCCAGTTTGTAGCCTGATTTTGAAAGCGTCGGCGTGGACTTGGTGGTCGGCTCGGTTTCCATGACGTCTTTATTGTCTCACCGGACTGCGCCCTGAAATTGTTTGTTCTAATGTTAACGACTTCGCTTATACTGTTTAACGCAGAAACCTATGAGGCCTCGGAGGGCTCCCATGGTCCCACGCTGGGTAGTGACAGGACGACTGGTCGTGTGCTTGTTTGCAGCCGCGCCCGCCGTACGTGCAAATCCGATTACGCTTTCGACGCTCGAATTAGTGGGAACAGCGCAGCTACTGTCTCCGACGGTTTTGCGGCTGACCCCCAACTTTGAGACGAATCCGACGGGTGATCCGCCGGCGGGTGCGGCGTGGACCCATGCTTTGTTCAATGTCGCCGATCCGTTTGCAGTGAGTTTCGGCTTCCGCATGTCTGATCCCACCGGGCAACCTGATCCTGCCGACGGCAGCGCCGGCGATGGTATCGCTTTCGTGATTCAAAACGATTTCCGCGGCACCAGCGCCATCGGGCGCGGAGCAGGCGGGATGGGCTTCATGGGGATCTTCGACAGCGTCGCCGTAATGTTCGACACCTATCAGAACAACTATGCCTACGGCGACCCGAACGGGAACTACATCGCGGTGAACACCCGCGGCACCGATTTCAACGTGCCCCATCATTTCTGTACGGATGGGCAATTGACCACTAATCCGCAGCTTCCTCCGGACCTTCCCGGCGTCACCTGCACCAGCAACCCTACTCTGGGTATGACCGGCGTGCTCTCGCCTCTGCTGGACGACGGGGCCATCCACCACGCACTGATTTTTTACAGCCCGGGAACCCTGACCGTGTACCTGGATTCGGTTCCCGTCCTGACGGTCGCTCTGAACCTGGCCAATGTGCTTTCTCTCCAAAATGGGACCAGCGCCTACCTGGGCTTCACGGCGGGCACGCGCTTCTCCTATCAAAACCAGGACATCCTGGATTTCTCGTTTACACCGGTTCCCGAGCCGGCAACCGCCGCGGCATGTGTAGCTGGGCTGGCGATCCTGGCTGTTCTCGGACAGAAGCGTAAGCGTTCCGCAGCGAATTAGCCCGATTCAGAACTCGAAGAACAGACGCACCGAGCCGCCGCCTCGCCGGTACGCATCCAGTTTGTCCACGTAGTCCCCCGAAAACACCACACCTGTGTGCTTGGTGAGCCAGCGGCGATAGAAAGTGCTCAAAGAGTAGCTCATGAAGCGGACTTCGAACGGGGTCTGACCTACCAACTGGTAGAGTTCGCGACCGCCGCCCGCAGTGACACCGACCCACTGGCGACCCTCCTGCCCATACTGTGCGGATACGAGTCCCGATGCGGAATAAAGGTCGCCAGGCTGGCTGCGGTTGATGAAAAGGTTCGCGTCGAAGACCCATTTACCGTGGTAGTACAGCGAACCCGCGCTGAAAATCTGTCCGTGCCCGGCCGCCCCCAGGTCAAAGCGCGTGTATCCGGCGCCGATCAGAAATTTCTGCTCCGGAGGGAGCTTCCAGTACCCCCGGATGTCGTAACGCCGCTGGGGAAAGTAGACGGCATTGGGATCTTTCTGCGGAGCCCAGCTAAATCCTTGAATAGTGTAAAACGATTTGCTCCAGTTGAGATAAGAGAAAAACGTGTAGTTCCACTGCGTTCCGGCGGGACGGGTCTGCCGGTCCACGGTAAATGACGGCGTGAAGTAGCGGCTTCGGTACCAGAGTTGAGCTTCTCCGCCGCTCCACGTCCCGAATCCGTTGTTCACGTGGCTGGAATAACCGCCGAATTCGACGCGAATTGGAGAAAGGGGGTAGCTTCCCGCGCCGGAATCGGCCGTCGCACTCGAGGTCTGATCAGGTTCCGCGCCGCACGCGAAGCGAACAAGCGCCGCTCCCAGCAGCATCGGTATCAGCACACTGTGTTGCGCGATCATTTGCCTGATTTCCTGCCTGATTCCGCGGGAAGGTGGTGTTTGCGCCTCCAGACGTGCGCGAAGGACTGCGAGACCACCCGCACTCGCTCTCCGCTCGAAAGCTTTCCTCGCACGGTGACACCTTGCTCGACGTACAGCCACGACCCGGCATCGACCGCCACCGGACCATAAGGCGAGGCGCCGTTCACGCCATTGCTCAGCAGAATCTCTCCATCGGCGTGAATCATTCCGGCAAATTGAACCCCGGGTCCCACGTGCAGCGATTTTTCGGAGACCAGGTTACCTCCGCATTCAGATCCCGCTCCAATGAACAAACTGCGCGAGGCCTTGAGGTCGCGCTCGAGCAAGCTGCCCGCTGGAATCGAGCATTCGCCTTTGACCACCAACTGATCGGTCAAGTGCACAGGGGCGATCGGCTGCAGCGAGCCTGCATAAATCCAGCACTCCGGGCCGAGCGGAATTAGTTTCGCCGGATCGAAACCCATCTGGTTCAGCATTCCTGGATCGGCGTCGGTCGCGGGTGGGATCTGCAAACGCTCCTGCAGGTCCACCGGCTGCCTGCGGCCCGCGTCCAGGGCCCCCGGAGCGGTGGTGATCACGGCGGCAAAGACCGACCGTGCTTGGGCGCCTGCTTCCAGAAAGGCGGATTTTCGCGCGGTCGCGCGGGAATGAACCACGCAATTGCGTCCCAGACTTAGGTCCCCCCAACTGTCCACCCAGCGGGCGACTTCGGTTTCGGGCGCAAGCGTAAGATCCCCATCCGCGGCCACGGCCTGCAAGCGCGATCCCAGCCCGATTTTCACGTTGCCGCCCGCGTGGATTTCCCTCCTCAAATGGCCGGTGGAGCCGCAACTGAAGTCGCCCTCGATCGCCAGGATGTCATTGGATTGCGCGCGATCGAACAGCCGAAGCGCGGGGCTCACCCGGATTCGTTCGCCGTCTTTTTGGATCGTTCGCGCTCCGTCCGCCGCGGTGGTCGCGGGCAGTTCCAGCCAGGATTCGAGTTTGGTTCGAAAGGACTGGCCGAAGTAGTCTTCGCGCCGGACGTAGCTGGGATCGATATCCTCGGTTTCCTGCCCGCGGACGCGACGCCAGCAGCTGTGCGCGAAATAGAAATGGAGATAAATCAAGCCTCCCATCGCTCCGCTGAACGCCAGGAAGATCCACGGGATCATTCGTGGGGTTCCTCCAATCGGCAACTGTACAGGCCGTTAGCGCCCTGAGTGTAGAGATGAGCTCCGCCATTTCCATGCCCGTTTCCGTTGCCGTGCCCATTCCCATTGCCATTGCCGTTACGGAATCCGTTTTCCCGGTAGCGTTTGGTTTTGTGCCAGCCCGGTCCGGGAGACCCGGAAATGCGTCCGGAATAGTAGCGGATCAGAGCTCCGCAGATTGCCCCCGTGCTGGCGAAGAAGTTCACCAGGTTCAGCGGCACCAGATCCACGGGGCGAGACTTGCCGTCCAGGAGCGCGGCGGCTCCCATCTCAAAGAACGTCGCCTGGCTCCCAAAGAGCTGGTAGCCGACCATCGCCAGGGCCACGGCGAATATCGGCACCTGGTGCGCTTGCGGGCTGAACAATAGGACCAGCGACGCCAGCCATCCCAACACCAACACGGGGGCTGTCCAGTAGCAGGCCAGCACGAAAATAGCATCCAGCTTCTCGAACCGGCTCATGAATCGGCTGGACCACACTTCGCCGCCCAGGCGGTGCAGGCACTCGGTGTGTCCGATGGCCCATCGAACGATCTGGCGCTTTCGCACCGGCCAGGATTCCGGCGCCTCCTCATAACACTCGGCGCGGTTGACGTACCCGATTTTCCAGCCGCTCGCGGCCATGCGGAAGGTCAGGTCGGTGTCCTCCGTCAGCGAGTCGGCATTCCAGCCGCCGACGGCCTTGAGCGCGGTCGCGCGCACCCCGCCGACGGTTCCGCCGAACTGGGGTGTCAGCCCCAGGTTGAAGCGCGCCTGTTGGCTGATCTGGTAACCGGCGGCTCGCTCCAATCCGAGCAGCGCTGAAAGCAGGCTGCTCCCGGTATTGTGAGGAATCACCCGGCCCATCACGGCGCCGATTTCCGGATCGCAAAACGGCGTCACCAGCATCTTGAGCATGGCGCGGCCGGGAAAATAATCGGCATCGAACAACAGCAGAATGTCACCCTGAGCCTGGTTGGTGGCTTCTTTAAGAGCCGCGCCTTTCCCGCCTGCCCCGCGGACCCGATGAATCGGCTTGATGATGGGATATTGAGCCGCGAATTCGTCGATGATCTGGCCTGTCCGGTCGCTGGAGCGGTCGTTGATGGCCAGGATTTCCAGCCGGTCGCGGTCATAATCGCATTCCGCCAGCGCCTGCAGAATATCGGCCGCCACGCCCTCTTCGTTGTGCATGGGAACCAGCACGGAGATGCGCGGTGTCAGGAAGCCGGCCAGCTCGTTGGTATCGCGCGGGCGGCGGAGCGAAAGACGGTACAGCGTAAAACCGTAATGCCGCACGGCATAAAGCGTCAACACCACAACGGTAATTCCGAGGCACACCCTCGCCACCAGAATCAGAATTGCCAATAAGTCCGCCTTCCCCACACCCGGAGACCGGCGACATGGGTGGATAAAGAGAAGAACACTACGACATAGAGGACATCGGCCAGCAACCCCAGAGTGAACCAAAGCAACGGCATAAACAGCAGACCGCTGTAGTGCAGCACGCCCAGGCAGAAAGCCAGCCGGATAGCCGACCATACGAAGCCGTAGGCTTGCATCAGGACGGCCCACATCAGACCGGGCCAAGCCTCGGGCTGCAGCATCACCAGCAGTCCGGCCGAAAACCACGGCAGCAGGAGCCACACCAGAAGCTCCCCGCGCAGCCAGATCTGCGAGAACTCGGCCGAAGTAATCTCGGAGCCTGGCGCGAACACCATGACACCGGCGCCGAGCATCAGCAGTACCAGCAGGAACACGACAAAATTGCGCGCCAATTCCACACCCCGGTAGACCGCCAGAAGCGCCACCACCGCGCTTACGAACAGGATCGCCACTCGAATCGGCTGGCGATCCAAACGGAATGCCGTTGTGGTGACCACTTCGGCGGATCCGATGGGCTCAAACACGTCTACTTGCGTGGAACCTTCCAGGGGGATATTACACAGCCGCAGCAAAGCCGCCGAAATTTGATTGTGCCGGGCTAACAGGGGGGCACGGGCCCAATACACTAACGCCGTCAGAGCAATGGCGAACCCCAGGGCAGCCAGCAGGCGGCCCGTATTCAGGGGCAAAGAACGGATACTGCGATGCGGATAAATAGCAGTGCGCCGCATGCGCGGACAATCCTCCGACAGGGCAACTTACCGAGCAAAAATCTACTGTTCGACTGCGGTAGTTAGTTGAGCGGTAAATGTAATAATACTCGGAACTCGGAAATGTTCCAAGTATTTCCTATCTTTCGTATAGGTCGCTTGCATCCCGGTGACGCCGGTGTAAAATCTTCATCAATGGATGCGACCACGATTGTCCTACCGGCTGCGATCACTGCGCTTGCACTCATCGTCATTCTGTTTGAAGAAACGCGCCACCGCCGCAGGCTGCGCCGGGTGGCGTCCATACGAAAAGCGCTGGATAGGGATCCCGTCTCCGCGGGGTAGGTCACGACCAACAGTGCCAGGCGAGGCTGGTGGACGGCGTGGGACTTGAACCCACGACCCCCGCGTTGCGAACGCGGTGCTCTCCCAACTGAGCTAGCCGCCCACTGGATCTACGGTTCAGGATAACATGCGTCCTCCGCTTTAAACGTGATTGTCACATCGATCATGGAAGCGAATGTCTCCGCGCCGTGAGGCGGGCAAGCCCACCTTCCCACCTCGGAGGCACGGCCGGTTTCCAATTTTTTAACTTGCTCTGAAGACGAAATCGGTGGACACTCAAATTAGTGTCCTCCCCCAGATTCACCGATAGTCCCGTTCGTGAGCCCGCCGATCGCTGGACCACCGCAGAGGCGGCAGAACTCTATGATGTAGCGAGTTGGGGCAAGGGCTACTTCTCGGTTGGCAAGAATGGCAACCTGCTGGTCCATCCTGAGAAGGATCCCAGCCGCTCCATTGACCTCAAGGAACTGGTCGACAATCTCCAGCTCCGGGGCATTTCGCTGCCGATCCTGATCCGCTTCGGCGGCATTCTGAAGCACCGCCTGGGTGAGATGCACCAGGCGTTCCAGAACGCCATCGCCGAACACGGCTACAAGAGCAAATACTGCTGCGTCTACCCGATCAAGGTCAACCAGCAGCGCCAAGTGGTGGAAGAGGTTTTCGAGTACGGCCGGCCGTACGAGTTCGGCCTGGAGGCCGGCTCGAAACCTGAATTGCTGGCCGTGTTGGCCATCGCCGACAACCAGACCCCCATCATCTGTAACGGCTTCAAGGACGACGAGTACATCGAGATGGTGATGCTGGCGAAGAAAATCGGCCGCAACATCATCCCGGTGGTCGAAAAGTACACCGAGCTCGACCTGATCCTGAAGCATTCGCAGCGCGTGGGCGTGCGGCCGGTAATCGGGCTGCGCGTGAAGCTCGCCAGCCGCGGCTCGGGACGCTGGAAGTCTTCAGGCGGCTACCGTTCCAAGTTCGGCTTGACCGTCACCGAAGCGCTGCGAGCCTTAGAACAGCTCAAAGCGGTCCATATGGAAGATTGTTTGGAGCTGCTGCACTTCCACCTGGGCAGCCAGATCACAAATATCCGCCAGATCAAGGGCGCTGTCATGGAAGCGGCCCGCGTGTTTGTGGAACTGCACCGCGCCGGCGCCGGGCTGCGTTTTATGGACGTCGGCGGCGGCTTGGGCATCGATTACGACGGCTCGCAGACGGATTTCGAATCGAGCGTCAACTATACGCTGCAGGAATACGCCAACGACGTTGTTTATCACATCCAGAGCATCTGCGACGAATCCGAGGTGCCGCACCCGATCATCGTTTCGGAAAGCGGCCGCGCGATCGCCGCATATCACAGCGCACTGGTGTTCAACGTCCTGGGCGTCACCGGGTTCAGCGACAGCGATTCCCTGCCGGAAATTCCGGACGATGTCGAGCAGCCGCTGATCGATCTCAAAGAAACGCTGCGAGGGCTTTCGAATAAGAACCTGCTCGAAAGCTTTCACGACGCGCAGCAGGCCCTCGATTCCGCGCTGAATCTGTTCAGCCTGGGCTATCTGCCGTTGCAGCAGCGAAGCTGGGCCGAAAGCATCTACTGGCTGATCTGCCGGCGCATTCAGAAGCTCGCCAAGGAGCTGGATTATTTCCCCGAGGAGCTGGAAGGGCTGGACGGCCTGCTCTCGGACACCTACTTCTGCAATTTTTCGCTGTTCCAGAGTATGCCGGATAGCTGGGCGGTGAAACAGTTGTTCCCGATCATGCCGATCCACCGCCTGGAGGAGGAGCCCCGCCGCCCCGGAATCCTGGGCGATATTTCCTGCGATTCCGACGGCAAGGTAGACCAGTTCATCGACCGCCGGGATGTGAAGAAGACCCTGCTGCTGCATCCGTTCAATAGCGAACCCTACATTCTGGGCGCATTTCTGGTCGGCGCGTACCAGGAAATCCTGGGCGATCTCCACAACCTGTTCGGCGATACCAATGCGGTGCACGTCCAGCTCGATCAGGACGGCTCGGTGGTCCTGGAAGCCGTGATTCAGGGCGATACCGTAAGGGAAGTGCTCGATTACGTGCAATTCCAGTCCAAGACGCTGGTCGAGCAATTCCGGCGTGCGGTGGAAGCGGCCGTTCGCGACGGCAAAATCTCCTACGAGGAATCCGGCACGCTGTTGCGGTTCTACGAAGACGGCCTGAACGGCTACACCTACCTCGAACAGTAATGAATGCAGCAGTAATGCGGTGCGCCGTGGCGTGCTGGACGCTGCTCGCCGGCTCGCTACTCAGCCAAGCGCTACTGAGCCAGCCTTTCTATCTCTCGAACGATCCAATCCCGCAGAAACAGACGGTACAACTCACGATTGACCCGGCACGCGAGACTTTTGAAGGCTCCGTGTCGATCGACGTCCAATTGCGAGCTCCCGCTTCCATCGTTTGGTTAAATGCGAAGAATCTGAAAATCGGTTCAGCGTTCATCGCTCAAGGCGAGATGGTGCGTCCTGCCCGCATTATTCCAGGCTCTGACGAGCGTATCGGCATTGACCTGGGGCAGCCTCTTGCGGGTCTTGCAACCATCCGAATCGCCTACCAGGGCCGCCTGGATGACAAAGGTCTGGCCGGTCCCTACCGCCGTAAAGTGGATGGAGAGTGGTACGCCTTCACCACCTTTACTCCCATCGATGCCCGTCGCGCGTTTCCATGTTTCGACGAGCCGCACTTCAAGGCCCCTTGGGACATTTCGATCCGCGTCAAGCGCGAGCACAAGGCTTTTTCGAACGGCCGGGAAATTTCGGAAACAGAAGAACCAGGCGGCTGGAAGCTGGTGAAGTTCGCTACCACCGAGCCGCTTCCCGCCGAGGTTGTCGCCTTCGCTGTGGGACCGTTTGACGTGTATCAGGGCGAGTCTGCCGGCCATGGAACTCCGGTGCGGGTTATCACTGCCGAAGGCCACGCAGCCGAGGGCCGGGCCGCCGCCAAGGCCACCTCTGAGATCCTGCCGCGCCTGGAGGCTTACACCGGAATCCCGTACGCCTTCGGCAAACTCGACCATCTTGCGCTGCCCGAGGGCGCCTTTGGAGCCGTGGAAAATCCCGGATTGATCACTTACCGGGAGCGCAATCTGCTGCTCGCTCCGAATGAAGAGACGGCGACCCGAACGCGCGCCATCCGTTCATTGCAGGCACACGAGATCGGTCACCAGTGGTTCGGCAACCTGGTCACGCAGGCGACTTGGGAAGATGTTTGGCTGAGTGAAGGCTTCGCTACCTGGATCTCTTTAAAGATGATGGAGCAGGAGCAGCCTCCCGAGCGCGCACATTTTGCGGCGATCGCCGCGCGCGAGCGCATGATGGCCGTGGACAATCCTGCCCGCTCGCGCCCGGTTCGGGTCGCCGTGAACAGCCGGACGACGGCGCGCGACGTGTACAATCGCGTGGTCTATGACAAAGGCGCGGCGATTCTGCTGATGCTCGAAGGCTGGATGGGCGAGGATCGCTTTCGCGACGGGCTACACGCTTACTTGACCGAGCATCGATTCGGAAATGCCACCACTCAGGACTTGGCGGTAGCGCTCAGCGCGGCCTCCGGACAAGACCCCTCACGCGTCCTGAATACCTTTCTGAACACCACTGGTGTCCCCGAGCTGCGCGGTCAACTACTCTGTGTCCGCGATGCGGCTCCCCGATTGCGAGTAACCAAATCAAGCCCCGGTTCGGTGCCGGTATGTTGGCGAGCCGACCGCGTGGCTTCGTCATGCACCGTGCTCGAAGGACCCTCCACCGAGATCGCGCTGCCCACGGGAACCGCCTGCCCGGCATGGTTCTACTTGAATTCGGGCGGGACCGGGTATTATCGGACTCACTGGTACCAGGCGCCGCTACGGGCGCTGCCGGAACTTTCGGGCGCCGAGCGCCTGACACTGGCGTACGACCTGCGCGCGAGCAAGAATGCGTCGGCTCAGGCGGCTCTTGCGCGTCTGGCGTCGGACGCGGATCCGCAAATTGCTAGCGTGGCGCGGGAGGGACTAAAGTAGCGATGCGGCCTTTCGTTCCGATCGCGAATCCGTTAATGGCGTTGTAGCCTTCCTCGCCGAATTTGATCCAGCTCCGGCCATTATCGGAAGAGAAATCGGAACCGGAAGTCCCCGTGGCGATGCAGATACCCGCGGTGCGGCAGCTTAGACCCGACCGGTAGCCGCCTGGCGAGGAACCGGCCGGTCTGGTCCAGGTCTTGCCCCCGTCTTCAGTGATCGCGACGTTGCCGGCGGATTCGTCGGGTTTCATGTAGTCGCCGCCGACCGCGATGCCGTGCAGGGCGTCAGCGAATGCCAGCGAAAAAATGCCGGCGCTCGCCGAATCGTGGCGGATCGGCGTCTTCGCCACCGACCACGTTTTCCCGGCGTCGTCGGAATGAAAAACCCGCGCCCCACCGATGCCACCGGTTCCAAACCAGGCTTCCCGAGTTCCGTGCGTGAAGACGCAACTGCCGCTGGCCGCAAAGGCGCCCTCGTCCTTGTTTGCTTGCGGACCCTTAAGCGTCTGCCAGGTCGCGCCGTCGCTCGTAGTCAGGATTGTGAATCTGCCATCTACTGGATCGCCGACGATAATTCCGTGGGTCGGGTCCCAGAAACCTATACAGTCCCAGAAACCCTTCGGTTCGAGGTTGGTGGCGAGCAGAGTCCAACTCATGCCGCCGTCCGTCGTCTTGTAGATCCGCGATTTCGAACCCTCACCTGAGCTCAGCAGGAAAGCCGTGCGATCGCCGATAGTTTCGACGTCGCGAAAATCGAGATCCGCCACTCCCGGCGGACTCACGGAACGCCAAGTGGCACCCAGATCCGTGGACCTAAGAACCGTGCCCTTGTCGCCGCTAACCCAGATGACCTGCCCGTTCGCGCTCACGCCGCGTAGATTGGCGGTTGTGCCGCTGGTAACCGGCGCCCAGGATTGCGCCGCAGCCGGCAAACTGATCGCGAAAAGCAATCTCCACACGATTCACTCATTGTAGTCAACACTAGAGTGATGGACAGTCCGCCCGTCGCCCCACCTGTGGCCCCTCCCGTCGCAAAGATCGTGCCCGTTTCGACTACCTTGTTCGGCGATACCCGCACGGATCCCTACGCCTGGATGCGCGATCGCAAGGATCCCGACACGATCAAATACCTGGAAGCCGAGAACGCCTATACCCGGGCGATGATGAAATCCACGGAAGCACTGCAGTCGAAGCTTTACGCCGAGATGCTCGGCCGGATCAAGCAGACCGACCTCAGTGTGCCGATCAAGCGGGACGAGTATTTCTACTACACGCGCACCGAGGAAGGAAAGCAGTACGCGATTTACTGCCGTAAGAAAGTGTCTCCCGATTCAGTCGAAGAAATCCTGCTCGACGGAAACATCTTGGGCGAAGGCAAGCCCTACTTCCGGATCGGCAACTTCGCCGTGAGCCCGAACCACCGGCTGCTGGCCTATTCGGTCGATTTCGAAGGCGACGAGGCGTACACCATCCGCGTGATGGACCTGGAGACTCGCGTCATGCTGGCCGATGAGATCCCCAATACATACTATTCGCTCGAATGGGCCAACGATAATCGGACATTTTTCTACACCACGCTCGATACCGCCAAGCGTCCGCACCAGGTCTACCGCCACACGCTGGGCGAAAAAGAAAATCCGCTGATTTATCACGAAGAAGACCAGCGGTTCACACTGGATGTCGGGAAGACGTCCAGCCGCGACTACATTCTGATCAACATCGGCAGCTCTCTCACATCCGAGGTCCGCTATGTCAGTGCCGATCGCGCTTATGAGCCGTTCCAAACCGTGCTGCCCCGCGTCCAGGAGGTGGAATACGATCTCACGCATCACGGCGATTCGTTTTACATCCGCACCAACGACAACGCCAAGACGTTTCGCGTTGTGCGCGCCCCGGTCAGCGATCCATCGCGGCCGAACTGGCACGAATTCTTGCCCAAGCGCGATCGCATCACTGTCGAAAGCGTGCACGCCTTCCGCGACTATCTGGTGATGGAGGAGCGCGACCGCGGCCTCAGCCAGATCCGGATTCACCATTTCCCCACCGGCCAGGTCCATTACATTGAGTTTCCGGAGCCCGTCTATTCGGCCGATCTGGGACCAAATGCCGAATTCGACACCCGGCTCGTGCGCTTCCATTACACTTCGCTCGTAACGCCGACGTGCGTGTTCGACTACGAGATGGAAACACGCCAGCGGGAACTCAAGAAGCAGCAGGAAGTGTTGGGCGGATACGACCCGAGCCAATATCAATCCGAGCGTGTATACGCCAAGGCTCCGGACGGGACTGAAGTGCCCATCTCGATCGTGTACAAGAAAGGCTTCGAGCGCACCGGCGCTGCGCCCACGCTGCTCTACGGTTACGGCGCCTACGGTATCAGCATCGATCCCACGTTCAGTTCGGACCGGCTCAGCCTGCTCGATCGCGGGATGGTGTGGGCGATCGCTCACATTCGGGGCGGCGGCGATCTCGGCAAGCCGTGGCACGAGGACGGCCGCATGCTGGTCAAGAAGAACACGTTCACCGATTTCATCGCGGCGGCGGAGCACCTGATCGCCGAAAAATATACTTCCCCCGATCGACTGGCGATCATGGGCGGCAGCGCCGGCGGGCTCCTGATGGGCGCGGTCACCAATATGCGGCCGGATCTGTTCGCTTTGGTGGTTGCCAACGTGCCGTTCGTCGATGCCCTGAACACCGAGCTCGATGCCTCCCTTCCCTTGACCGTCGGCGAGTGGGAGGAGTGGGGCAATCCGAGCCAAAAAGAGTACTACGACTACATCAAGTCCTACGCGCCCTATGAGAACGTCGAGGCCAAGGCGTACCCCAAAATCCTGGTCACGGCCGGCTTAAACGATCCGCGCGTCTCCTACTGGGAGCCCGCGAAATGGGTGGCGAAGCTGCGAGCGCTCAAGAAGGACAATTGCGTGTTGCTGCTCAAGACCCAGATGGGCAGCGGACACTTCGGAGCCTCCGGCCGGTATGAGCGCTGGAAAGAAACGGCTTTCAACTACGCCTTCATACTCCACGCCCTGGGCCTCGAATAAGCGATCATAAAGTCAAAGAACTAAGTAAAGCCATTTAGGAACGCAACCGATCCTAATCGAAGGGAGGATTCATGCGCTCGCTCAGGACCATTGCATTCATAACGTCTCTTTTTGCCGGGCCCGTCCTTTTCGCTCAGGCGCCCGCTCCAGACTGGAGATTCGCCCACCCCGGAGTCACGCTGGTCGGCGGCTTTCGCCTGAAGGCGATGCTGGACTCCCCGCTGGTGAACACTCTGATCGCGCAAGCCACCGCCAAGGATCCATCCACTGGAGCCATGATCGGGATGATGCGGGGCGCACTGGGCGGAGTTTCCGAGGTCCATTTCTCGGTACGCGATATGGGGAAGGGCAAGAATCCTGACGTCCTGGCGCTGGTGACCGGTGTGCTGGATGAAGCTGCTGCAGTCGCCATGACCCAGGGTAAAACCAGTGTCCGCCGCATTGATGCGAACACCCTCTTGCTAGGAGAGGGCGAATCGTTGGAAGACGCGGTCGCTCGCCTGAGCAAACCCGCGGTCGCACTGCAGTCCCGTGCGCTCGATCACAGCAAGGCTCTGGCGAATAACGATCTATGGATAGCCGGGTCGCTTCCGGCACTTCCCATGACCATTCCGTTGCTCGATTCACTGCGGGGGCTGGCGCTGGGGATCAGCGCACAGAGCGACCTCCGTATCGAGATCGCCCTCGAGACCGCCAGCCCGAAAATCGCAGAAGACCTGGTGAGCTCGGCGCGCCGTTCGCAGGTACAACAGCCGGGCCTCGGGGCGGCGCTGCAAACCGAAGTTGACGGCGCTACCGCGCACTTCCGGTTCGTGATGGAAGGGGATCAGGTGATTCAGGCAGTGCAGCAGGCCATCGCTAACGGCGATAAGTCGCCGCTGGCCGGTCTTCTAGGTCAATCGCCGGCGCTCTCTGAGCCCACGGCGTCGTCCAAGCCGAAGCGCGACACCGTCATTGTCTACGGCCTGGAGGGCGGCCCGCGCGAATTCAAGACGACCGGGAAACCGTAAACGCATTCCGAGCATCGACAGCGATGGAGCGGGTTTGGCGTAGTATGCTGAGAACGCATGAACCCACAACCCGCGCCTCAGAAGATTCAACTGTCCAACACTGCCGACTACCGGGAAGCCTACGCCAACAGCGTCCAGGTTCGCGTGAGCCTGTGGGATTTTTTCCTGCTCTTTGGCACCATCAATCAGAATGCACCGGATAGCGTGTCGATACAGAATTACCAGGGAATTTTTCTAAGTCCCCAGCAGGCCAAGGCGCTGGCGAACGTTCTCAATCAGAACGTCAGCCAGTACGAAGCTACCTTCGGCGAAATCCGCCTGGAGCCGAAGCCGCCCGCCTCGTCCGTCCAGTAGGCCGGGAGTGTTTTCCCGTCGCGCGTCCCATCTGATCTTCTTTTCCGCGTTCGCCGCGCTGCTGGTGGCGATGCACCTGCCGTTTCTCACGCTGCCATTCCATTGGGACGAGCTCGGGCAGTTTGTGCCGGCGGCGCTGGATCTGTATCGCGACGGCGCTTGGGTGCCGCATTCCACGGCCCCGAATGTTCATCCGCCCGGGGTGATGCTGATTCTGGCGCTGGTCTGGAAAATATTCGGGTTTTCGATCCTCTCCGCGCGCTTGACGATGCTGGCGATTGCGGCGGTCGGAGTGTTTCTCTCGTTTCTGCTGGCCATCCGCTTGGCGCGCAAGGCGCCGGGTGCGCCGGCCTTCGCAGCGGTCGTCTTCCTGATGGTCGCGCCGCTTTTCTACACCCAGTCCATGCTGGTCCTGTTGGATATGCCCGCCATGACGTTAACGGTTCTGGCGCTCCTGCTGTTTTTCGACGAACGCTACGCCGCTTGCGCTGCCGCCGCAACTGCGTTGGTCCTGGTAAAGGAAACCGCCATCACCACGCCTCTGGTTTTCGCGGCGTGGCTCTGGTTCCGCGAAAAACGTCACCGCGAGGCACTCTATTTCCTGGCGCCCGCGGCAGCCTTAGGTCTATGGCTGGTGGCCCTGCACCACGCGACCGGATACTGGCTGGGCAACGATGAGTTCGCCCGATTCAACGTAGACCAATCGCTTAGATTCAGCCACATTGCCTACGCCATTGGTCGTCGTCTCTATATGTTCTTCCTTAGCGACGGCCACTTCCTTGGCACCGCGGCCCTGATCGCAGGATGGCGCTTCCTGCGCGGCAAGGAATGGAGGATCGCCGGGCTGGTGGCGGTTGCGCAGACGGCGGTGGTTACTCTGCTCGGGGGAGCCGTGCTCGATCGCTACATGCTGCCGGTGTTGCCGATCCTGTATGCGGCCTTCGCGGTGGCCGGATCGGCCTGGCCGCGACCTGTGCGCCTGATCGCGCAGGCTGCCATGGTTACGCTTTTTGTAGTGGGATGGTTCTGGAACCCGCCGGTTCCCTTCCCGTACGAAAACAATCTCGCCATGGTGGATTTTGTCCATCTTCAGCAAGAAGCGGCCGAGTATCTGGAGGACTACGCGAACGGCCAGCGTATCGCCAGTGCATGGCCGTTCACCGAGGCGGTGGTGAATCCCGAGTTCGGATATGTCCGTCGGCCGCTCAACCTGACAGTGCGAACGGGTGGCCTGCGCCTCGCTAACCTCGCCCAGTTGAACCCTAAGGATTTCGACGTGCTAGTGCTCTACTCGGCGGAGTGGTCAGTGAATCCGCGGCTGATGAAGATCAAACCGATTCGGTCGCTGATAAACGCGTTCCTCGATCCGAATATCAATGCCACCAGCGATGAGATCCGCACTACATTGGGTTTTGTGCCAGCCCTGCGCTGGACCAGAGGCGGCCAGTGGATCGAAATGTACGTGCCCGCTACCCCATAACGGAGTGATCTACTCCACCAGCGCCTCACGCACCTTCTCGATCAGCACCGCGAGTGTAAACGGTTTTGCCAGGACTCGCGCGCCAGCGGGAACACGCTCTTGCCCGGTGTATCCGGAAATGAACAGGGTCTTCAGCCGAGGCGCGCCCTGCTGCATCCGGCGTGCGAGCTCCGGCCCGTTGATTCCGGGGAGCATCACGTCGGTGATCAGCAGATCGATCGCCTGGCCTTGTGCGGCAGACACCTGTGCCGCAGTCAGGGCCTCCTCCGCGCTGCCCGCCTCCAGAACGCGGTAACGCTCGCGCTGCAGGATTTTCCGGATCAGCTCGCGAATCCCGGTTTCGTCATCCACCACCAGAATCGTTGCGGGTTCGTCGCGGCGCGCCGCCGGACGCACGATCGATGCGCCTTCCGGCTCTCCTTCCGGTTCAATATACGGCAAGTAAATCGTGAAGGTAGAACCCTGGCCCGGCTCGCTGGAAAAGGCGATGTCGCCTCCCCACTCATGAACTACGCTATAGGCCCGCGCCAAAGCGAGCCCCGCGGCTGCCGACGCCGGATCCCCGGACTTACTGAGTACTGGATCGAACACGCCTGCCGCCGAGTCCGCTTCGTGAACATCGTCTTTAACGCTAATGCGAGCGTACTTGCCGGCGGCCAAGGCGGTAGGCGAGAGACGCTCCGCCACCGTCTCGACGTCCCACGCGATGGTGATCCGTGTCCGCTCCCTCGGGGTGCTTCTCCGGGGCCCCGCAATCACCGCGGCAAGCACCTCCCCCAACTGTCCCGGATCCGCCATGGCCAGGATCGGCGCCCGGTTCACCGTCAGTTCTACGGCTACGCGTTCTCCCGCGGCCACGGTGATCGCCGATCGCAGATTCAGAATCGCATCGCCGATATTCACCTGCGAGGCCGGCTTGCCCTGCGACCGGGCGAACTCGGTCAGTTGTCCTGCAAGTCCTCCGATACGGCGCGCCGCATCCAGAATCTGGCCCGCTTCTTCGCGCAGAGGATCGCCGGCTTTCAGCCCCTGCATCAGCTCCTCGGCATACCCTGTCACGATCATCAGCGGGTTGTTCAAGTCGTGCGCCAGCCGCCCCGCGAAAGAATACAGCGCCTCGAAGCGTCCGGCCGAGAGAAGTTGCCGTTCGAGTTGCTTGCGCGACGTGATGTTGGTGATCACGCCGGTGACGGAAGCGCCCGATACCCGGATCGTCTCGCGGCACCACACCGTTTGGCCGGCGGCCGAGGTGGCGCGATACTCGGCGCTGGCCTCGCCGCCCGCGCTCAGCACGGCACGATATAACGCCATCGTCGCCGCGCGGTCTTCGGGATGGATGCGCTCTTCGAAAAACTCCCGGCGTCCGAGCCACTGCGACGAAGGATACCCCAGCATCGCTTCCGCGCCGCCCTGGACCGATCGGAACTGGAGCGTGGCGGTATCCGCCTGCCACACGATTGCGGGGATTTCTGAGGGAATGTTGGCGGGAACAGCTCCAATCGACGGCGCCGTGGATCCAACAACGATCAGCGTCTCTGTCTGATCCTCATCGTGCAAAGCACGCATCGGGATCTCGGTGAACCCATGGGCCGGCAAGTCTTCGGTACGACTCCCGAATTTTGTTCGGAAAGCGCGGTTGGTCCAGACCACCGAGCGGTCCTTCGAAATGACGGCCAGCGGCACGGGCAGTGCGGCCGCGATTTCCCGGTAGTAGCCGAGTTCGCCCTCCAGCAAAGCCAGCAGACGCGCGACATCCTTGGCATGCCACTGGCGGAAGTCCGCGCGCTCTATCACAGCTTAATTCTGAGGATTCAAACCGGAAACTAACAGCGTACGGGAGACTGTCTTGTCATAGTACCGCGGTCCAAATCGTTGGGCCACAGGTGCTAGTACAATTCGACGCTAGTACAATCTCACTCCGCGGTTTCCGGGCTCACGGAACATGTGCACGGTATCGACGAACCGCACCTGCCGCGATGCGAAGGTCATGGCCAGCGTGTGGGTCCGGCAGCCGTCGCCGAAGAAACGCACGCCGTGCAGCAGGGCCCCGTCGGTGACGCCGCACGCTGCGAAGATGATCTGTTCGCCCGGCGCCAGGTCTTTTGCCGTGTACACGCGCTTCGAATCACGGATCCCCATTCGTTCTATGCGCTCTTCGAGTTCCTTGGTGTTGATCACCAGCCGGGCCACCATCTCTCCCGAGAGACAGCGTAGCGCCGCCGCAGTCAACACGCCCTCCGGAGCGCCGCCTGTGCCGAACACGGCATGGACGCCCGCGCCGCGCACCGCCGCCGCGATTCCCGCGGAAAGATCGCCGTCCGGTATCAGGCGAATGCGCGCTCCCGCAGCCCGGATCTGTGCGATCAGCTCCTCGTGCCGCGGACGGTCGAGCACCATAATCACCAGGTCCTTCACGTTCCGGTCCAGGCAATGCGCGATGGCCTTGAGGTTGTATTTCACCGGGGCGTCGATATCCAGCGCATCGCGGCACGCCGGACCAGCGATGATCTTCTGCATGTAGCAATCGGGCGCATGCAGCAACCCGCCTGGTTCAGACGCCGCCAGCACGCAAATCGAATTGGGCGTTCCCGTGGCGCACAGGTTGGTGCCTTCGAGCGGATCCACTGCGATGTCCACGCGCGGATACTGAACGCCGTCCGGGGCTTTCTTGCCGACCGCCTCGCCGATGTACAGCATGGGAGCCTTGTCGCGCTCGCCTTCGCCGATCACGATATTGCCCGCCATGGAAATGCCCTCGAAGGCCTGCCGCATGGCGTGCACAGCGGCCTGGTCGGAAGCCTTGGCATCGCCTTGTCCCATGGTGCGGGTGGAAGCGATGGCCGCCTCCTCAACCACATGCACAAAATCGCCTAAGAGGTCTCGTTCGATGCTGACGGGCAGGGTTGCAAAGGTCGTGGCGCTCATAGGTGGCGGTGCCCATCTTACCAAAGTATTTGCGGATTTACTTCGGTATTTCGGTTGCGGGAATCAGTGGTCGGGACTCGGAATCTGGGCCACACTCCCGCCCATCCCGGCGTAGGTATCGCGAACCCGGATCACTTTGGAGCCTGCGAACGTGACGAAGGTCACCCGGCCCGGGGGGTCGCCGTACTGCCATGTCTCCTGCTCGTTGTCGTCCTTGGTTTCGCGGGTCTTGCGCAGGGGCCGGCCCAGGGCCATGATAACGGCCTCCCGATCCATCCCCTCGATCGCTTTCTTCTCTTTGATGGCCTGTTGGGTCTCGGGCGGCAGTGTGTCGATGTAATGCTCGGCGGCGCTGTGCTTTTCGAAATCCAGCACCGGCGCCAGCATTTTTTTCACCTGCGCTGAAGTGACCTCGCCGATGGAATCCTTGAACTTGAGAACGATGGCCGTGCCGTTATTGGGCTGATTTGCGGCCTGCGGATTGGACGGCCCCGTGGTCGCGCCGCCCATGCTGATCTGCACCCGGTCCCGCCAGGACCCCTTCTTCTTCATGCCGTCGTTCAACTGGAGCGTGATAGCGTCATCGTCGACGTCGACTTTGGTAACTTGCACCATGTCGCCCGCGCGTGCGGCCGGACCATCTTTGCGAACCGCTTCCTCCCACTTTTTCTGGTCCCAGCTTCCGTTCTCCTCGAACGGCAGCGCTTTGCGGGAGCGCGGCAGCATGATCTTTGCGGTTGCGTACTCGGAGGAGAGCCCGCGTACCAGTTCGACGCGTTGGTCCAGGCTCAGCTTCTTGGTATCGCCGTGCAGACTGGCTACCGCCAGGAAAGCCACTAAAACTCGCGGAGGTATGCGGGAAACAGCCATATCATCGCTCCGTTATTTCCACCTGCGGAATCAGTTTTCGGAGAGCAAAAAACAGCGCTACCGCGACACCTGTCGTGAGCACGCTGCCTTCCACACCATAGCCTCCGCCGCTCCAGAGTACGCCCACGTTCCATTCCAGGGTGTACCCGGTCACCCCCATTGTAAACCCGCTAAGGTTGCTTCCGAGGAGCGGCAAAGCGACGTTCCAGCCGAAATGCAACCCTATGGGGAGCCACAGCGCGCCTGTGCGCCACACTGCGTACCCCAACAGGATCCCCCACGCCACGGTGTTGACGATTGCCAGTGCCGACGCGTTCGGATTATTGGAATGCATCAGTCCGAAGATCACGCTGGTGGGGAGGATCGTCGAAAAGGGGCCCAGCGACCGGATCAGCAACTGGAACGCGTACCCGCGGAAGAGCAGCTCTTCGCCCATCGCTCCGAAGAAAATCGCCACGCCGTCAAAGGCGAACGACGCCCAGGGATGCTCAACGGGGGCGGGCGCTGGTTGAAAGGTCGCCATTCTCAGCGCCACTGGAACCAGAACAACACACAGCACCGCCGTAACACCCGCCGCCAAGCCGGTTAGAAACTCGCGCCCGGAGGACGGGCTCCAGCCCAGCCCGACATCCGCCAGACGGCCGCGCTCGTAAATGCGGACCACCACGGCATTGGCTACCGCCGCAGCGGCAAACGTTGAGACGGTCGAGGTCACCACGATGCCAGCTAGGGGGAACAGGGCTACCGAAAAGAGGAGGAGGCCTATCCAGGCCAATAGGATGTACAATCCCACGCGGAGCATCAGCCCCTGCCTGTCGGGCAAAACCAGATCGTTCATCGATCCCCCCTGCGGGTAGCGGCCAGCGTAGCCCGCAGCACCAGGTAAAAAATAATAGATGCCGTCAGCGCAATTCCTGTGCCGCGCAACGCCACCGTGGGAAGCCAGCCGGATCGCAGATAGAAGGCTGCCAGGAGGCCCAGGAATACCAGCCGAACTACGCCTTTCGCCACGCTGGGCGAAAATTTTAGCGATATCCAGACCGCCGCCGTGCTGACGGCCAGAGAGAGCGTCAAGCCCAACGCGGCGCATTCGGCGAGCGAGCGCAAATCGGGCCCCACTACGATCCGGCCGGCGCGCGACACGTACACAGTGATCATCCCCAGCAGCAACATCGCGCCTGCGACCAGTTCGCCATACAACACTGAGACCACGACGCGCGCCAAGGCATTCTGAATTGAGGGCTTCGTCTCGAACTCCGCCGCAGCCACGGGCGCGGCGAAGACTACCCCCAGGCAGGCATATGCTCCGAGCATAACCGAGTCCAGGAAATCCCTACCCTTTTGCCATGGCAGAAATACCCCAAATACGGCAAGCAGAAGTAGGTAGACCGGCAGTGTCCGCATCCCGTCCCTTTGGAATCCTAACCGTCGGCGCAGATGGGACGCCTCCTCTGCCAATTCCACCCTCATTTGCCAAATCCCGTCCAGACATGGTACCAATCGACAAGACCCTAAAGGAGTCACCTTACGGGGTGTTAGGGCTATTTTCCCTAAGCCGGAGCGCTAATCGACCGCCGCCGGCTGTCCGATAACACCAGTAGATTATGTTAGATCGCCGAGTCGAGCCGAGAATGCTGTGTGCGGATCTGGTCGATATTGAGTGGAAAGATCCCAATGGACGGACCCGCCGCGGTGTTGCCAACCTTGAGGATATTTCCCTCTCCGGGGCTTGTTTGCAGGTAGATAGACCGGTTCCGCTCGGTACCGCGCTCCACATCACCTATCCGAATGGCGAGCTCACCGGAAAAGTAAAATACTGTGTGTTCCGTGAAATCGGCTATTTCCTGGGGATCGAATTCAACGATGGCTGCCGCTGGTCACAGCGCAGCTTCCGCCCGCAGCACCTGCTGGACCCGCGCCGCCTGGTGACCCGAAGCGTGAATCGGATCAAGAGCGAAAACGAAACTCCTCCTCCGTCCATCCATTAACTCAGGGCCCGTTTCGAGCCTCCCAGTCACGTGACCAGGGGTCTTGGTACTGGACCCAAGGGGCGTTTCCCGTGCCGCTGCCACGCGGTATGCTGTATCTGAAGCATATGGCTACTGTCGCGGACAAATTGCCTGAGCAGGTTCCCACCAAGGTCCGGACGATACCGTGGAGTGCCGTCGCCTGGTTCGGGATCCTGTTGATCGCGGTTTATTTCCCGATCCTGAAAAGGCTGGTTGCCCAGTGGAGCTCAGATGACGACGTGAGCCACGGGTTTTTCGTCCCCTTGGTCGCGGGTTACATCGCCTGGCAACGCCGGGACGCGCTCCTCAGCATCGAATGGAAGCCGGCTTGGTGGGGCATCGGAATTCTGGTTTGGGCCGGTTTGCAGGCTTACCTGGGAATGCTGGGAGCGGAATTGTTCCTCCAGCGCACGGCCTTTTTGCTGTCGCTGCTGGGGATGCTGCTGATCCTGGGCGGGACAGGGCTGGTCCGGGAACTGTTGTTCCCGTTGCTGCTGCTGCCGTTCATGATTCCGCTTCCGACAGTGGTTTACAATCAGATCACTTTTCCGTTGCAGTTGTTCGCAAGCGCGGTAGCAGAGAAGTCTTTGGAACTATTGAATATCCCCGTGCTGCGCGACGGAAATATCCTGGAACTGGCGAGTCAGAAACTCTCCGTCGCTGAGGCCTGCAGCGGTATTCGCAGCTTGCTCTCGCTGTCGTTCCTCTCTCTGGTATACGCCTATTTTTTCGACCGCAAGGTCTGGATGCGGTGGGTTTTGCTGATCGCCACCATCCCCATCGCAATTATCGCCAACTCCGCCCGGGTGACCCTCACGGGTGTGTTCAGCGAGATTAATCCGTCGCTGGCGGAAGGATTCTTCCACGAAGCGGAAGGATGGGTGATCTTCGTGGTAGCCCTCACGATTCTAGTGATCTTCCACCTGCTGCTGAACTGGGTGTACCGCAAATGGCGCCCCGAACCCAGCGTGCCAAAGGAGCAAAGTCTTGCTTAAATTCCTGAAATCTCCGGCCGCTCGAATCGTCACAGCCCTCCTGCTGGTTCAGGCCGCTCTGCTCTATAGCGCCGTCCGTCCCGAATTGATTCCCCCCAGCCGGTCCCTGGAAGAAATGCCCGGCACGCTGGGGTCCTGGCAACTGGTTCAGACCGGCGTAATCGAGCAGGAAGTGCTGGATGTTCTGAAGGCAGACGATATTCTGAACCGTGTGTACTGCAATTCGGCGTCCCCGGAGTGCGCGAAGTCCGGACGGGATGCCGCTAGCCTGTTCGTGGCAGGCTTTCGCTCCCAGCGCACCGGCAAGACGCCCCACTCGCCCAAGAATTGCTTGCCAGGTTCGGGATGGGTGCCCCTTTCCTCGGGGGAACTCCCGATTGACGTTGGACTCGCTGCCCCTATTTCGGTCAATCGATACGTAATCGCTTACGGGAGCCAGCGGAGCATGGTGTTGTATTGGTACCAATCCCGGGATCGGGTTGTCGCCAATGAGTACAAGGCCAAGTTCTGGGTGATGGCCGACGCGATTCGCCTGAATCGCACGGACACGGCGCTGGTCCGGGTGATCGTTCCGGTGGTGAATCGGGACGAAGCGCAAGCCCAGGCGCTCGCTACCGACTTCGTGAAATCGTTCTATTCGACCTTGCTCAATTACCTGCCCAGCTAAAGCAGGTTGTGAGTGGTATGTATTTCCAGCAGTTCTATCTCGCGTGCCTTTCGCACGCGTCCTACATGCTCGGCTCGGAGGGCGTGGCCTGCGTGGTCGATCCCCAACGCGATGTCGGCATCTACCTGGACGAAGCGCGCGCGCACGGCCTAAAAGTCGAGCACATCATTGAAACGCACCTCCATGCCGATTTCGTCAGCGGCCATCGTGAGCTGGCCGAACGCACGGGAGCGAAAATCTACCTGGGCGCTTTAGCCGGCGCCACATTTCCGCACATCCCGGTTCGCGATTGCGACGAAATTCGTTTCGGCCGCGTCATTCTGCGCTTTCTCGAGACGCCAGGCCACACCGTAGAGAGCGTATCCATTGCCGTGACAGACCTGGATCGCGGTGACAAGCCTTTCGCGGTGCTCACCGGAGATACCCTGTTCATCGGCGATGTGGGCCGGCCCGATCTGGCGCCCAATCTGACTCCGCAGGACTTGGCCGGAATGCTGTTCGATTCGCTCCACAACAAGTTGCTTCCCCTGGGCGACGATGTCGAAGTTTATCCGGCCCATGGCGCGGGTTCGCTGTGCGGAAAACAGATGCGTCCCGAGCGGCAGTCCACTATCGGCAAGGAGCGGGCGCTGAATTACGCGCTGCGGCCGCGCACCAAGGAGGAATTCGTGCGCCTGCTGACCGCCGATCTGCCCGAGCGCCCGAGCTATTTCGCGCTGGACGCCGAACTAAATCGCGCCGGCGTGCCCGCAGTGGCCGAACTCCCGCCGCTAAAGCTTCTGGATGCCGGCGAATTTGCCGCGCTCCAGCAAGCCGCGGCGATAGTTCTCGATACCCGCCCCACCCGCGAGTTTTGCGCGGGCCATATTCCCGGGGCGGTTCACATCGCCCTTTCCGGCCAGTATGCTTCGTGGGCCGCGACGCTCCTGGGGCTCGACCACGACATTCTGCTCATCGCCGAGGATCAGGAAACGCTGGAGGAGTCACGTTTACGTCTGGCCCGTGTAGGCATTGAACGCGTCACGGGCGCGTTAAGGGACGGAATGGCTGGCTGGGCCGCCGCGCAGCGCCCTATGGCGCAAATCGGACACGTATCCGCCGAGGAACTGGCCAAATTACGCGACGAGGTTCAGATTCTCGATGTCCGCCGCCAAGCTGAATGGGATGAGGGACACATCGATGGTGCGTCGCTCGTACCACTGCATCAGCTTTCGTCGAGACTCGGCGAGTTCGACCCATCGCGACCGGTGGCGGTTCATTGCAAGGGTGGGTATCGCAGCGCGATTGCCTGCAGCTTGGTCCAGCGGGCCGGGTTCGAGCAGGTGATGAATCTGACCGGGGGTTTCGATGCTTGGCGCGCGTGCGGTTTGCCCGAGGTCAGTACCGGAGTTCAATCGTCGAATTAATAAGTGTCGAGAAGTGTCTCGACACGGCACGCAAGAGTGCGTGCGCCACGGATGCCACCCCGACTTCCCTGATTTGTTGATGGCGCCGCGCTCCGTTTTGCGCGGAATGAAATTATTGCTGGGCCGTCGCGCTACTGCGGGCCATGGCTGCTGCGGCCGCCCGTTTTTTCTGCCGTTCGAACCGCAGCAGTTCACGGCGGCGGCGCAGTTTGACTCCTTCGTCCACTTTGCGCCAGAACTTCCCGAAGTAGGCAGCCGCGGAAGCGAATCCGAATATCACCACGCCCCACATCGCGAACTGCCCATATGCAGCCAGTTGGGGCCAGCGGATGCCCCCGATGACCAGTGCGATCGCCGTCACCTGCGTCACCATCTTGGTTTTTCCCAAGTCGCTGGCCCGGATAGTGTAACCGGAGGACGCGGCAATGGACCGCAGCCCGGTCACCGCGAATTCCCGGCCGATAATCAGAATCACCATCCATGCCGGCACGCGCTGAATCGACACCAGGGACACAAGAGCGGCTGAAATCAGCAGCTTGTCGGCAATTGGATCGAGCAGTGTGCCGACGGTGGTCACCTGTCTCCAGCGCCGGGCAAGGTACCCGTCGATCAGATCAGTCGCCGCCGCGGTCAAGAAGATCCCGAGCGCGAACAGTTCCCGCGATACCGGGATGAGCCGCAGCCAATTGAGTCCGTCCTCTGCCAGCAGAGCGGCCACCAGCAGCGGAACGAAAAAGATCCGCAGCAACGTCAATAAGTTCGGCAGATTCATCCGATGTTTACGATAATACCCCGGTACCCTGGCTCTTTGCCCGCTGCGATCTAGCCTAGCCCAGCCCCCGATGTATACTAATCCAATACCCGGTCTCGGAGGTCGGGTTCACGTGAGATTGCTTCTCGCTATTTGTGTGTTCGTTATTCCCGCGATTTCGATCGCGCAGCCCAAAATCTACCAGCGCCGTATCGCCAATTCCGCGAGCTTCGCCGCCGCCGGTCTGCCTGCGGGCGGTATCGCGCGGGGCTCGATCTTTTCGATCATCGGCGAGAACTTGGGACCTGCGGGGCTTATCATCGCCAACAACTATCCTGTCGGGACAACATTATCGGGAGTGTCGATCACGGTCACGCGCGGCCAGACCACGGTGGATGCTCTGCCTATCGCGATTGCAAACAACGGCGGCGTGGTCAACGCCATCATGCCGTCCAATGCGCCCCTGGGTCCGGTATCGGTCCAGGTTACCTACAATTCGATCAAGAGCAATCCTGTGCCTGCCACGATCGTGAACAGCAGCTTCGGCATTTATGCGGCGAACGCCGGCGGTTTCGGTCCCGGAATCTTGCAAAATTTCGTCTCAGCTGCAAGCACGCCGATCAACACGCTGACTCAGCCCGCCAAACCTGGACAAGCCGTGGTGCTATGGGGAACTGGCCTGGGGCCCATAACCGGCCCAGACAACGTTACGCCCCCGGCCGGCAACTTGCCGACACCTGTGAAGATTTTCGTCGGAGGTGTTTCCGCTCAGGTCTCCTACAGCGGGCGAGCCCCTGGGTACGCAGGCTCGGATGTGCTGGTTTTTTCCGTTCCAAGCAACGCTCCGCTGGGCTGCTGGGTTCCTGTTTACGTGTTTACGGACAATGCCATTACCAGCAATGTCGTCACTATGGCGATCACTGCGGACGGCTCACCGTGCGCCTCTTCGGATACGTCACACGCGCTCTCCCAGACCTTTGCCACGGGCGGAAGGTTCGGACTCGTGCAACTATTCCGCTCCAGCATTCGTGAGGACATCGGCACCTCGCGCACGTACGACGTGGTCACGGACGGAGTACAGATAGACCTGCGTTCGGAAAGCGCCGGCCTGTTTTCCTACAATCCCGCGTTTTCGCTGCCTCCTCCAGGAGCCTGCACCGTTTACACCGTCGCGGGAAATGTTCTCGACAGGGATCCCGTGCCCGGCGTAACGCCCACGGGAGCCTACTTGAAGGGAGGGACCTCCATCACAGTGTCGGGACAGGCGGGAGGCGCGAAAATCGTCACGCCATCCAGGAACCCACAGTCCTATTCGCAGCTGGGGTCTAAGATCACGGGATCGGCTTTGGCCGACACGACCATGCTGTCCCCCGGAAACTATACCGTTACGACCACTGCCGGAGCCGATGTAGGCGGCTTCACGACTTCCGTAACTGTTCCATCTCCGCTCACCTGGACCAATCGGGATCAGATCAGCCCGATCATCAGGACGCAAGGCTTGACCGTTAGTTGGAGCGGCGTGACCGATGGTCAAGTGGTCTTCGTTACGGGCGGCGTGACCGATGTCCCGACGAATTCCTCCGGTGTGTTCTATTGCGTTGCCCCGGCCGGCGCCACTAGCTTTACTGTGCCGCCTGAAATCCTGGCGGCGATTCCGGCCACGCGCTCACTCACGCTGCAATCGCGAAGCCTCGTCTATTTGGGTATGGCACCGGGCGCCGGCTCGGCGGCAACGTTCACAGCCCAAGGCATCGCGACAGGTATTGCTATGCCGGTTTATATGAGCGGTAAGACCGTAATTTTTAAGTAGGAGATCGTCATGAAAAATAAGCTTCTGCTATTTATTGCACTTGCGGTCATCAGCGGGATCATTCCGTGTCACGCGCAGTCCAATCCAACTGCCGGCCTGCCACTCCCGCCACCCGACGACTTCCCGGATATCCCCTCTCCGGACGATCCTCCGCCGATGTTTGATGACTTTCCACCTCCCCTTACTCCAGATGAATTCGATTTCCCGGATCCCTGGGACATTCCCTTCCCCGGGCCCTTCGATATACCCGATATTCCTGATTTACCCGATCCGTTCTCTTCTCCGAGTGATTTCGACTTGGAGCTCCCGGTCTTAGGCCATTCCCCCGTTGCGTTTACTCCCGAGCCCCTGCCACTACCATTCTTTCCGTCTTTCGCCGGAACCAACGGAACCACTTCCCAAGTCAGGGCTTGCGACCCGGCCCGGGATACACGGATCTTCTTGCCGGACCAGCGTGGTCAGGTAGACGTGCTCGGCACCTGCCCTCAGCGGAACTTGCGGACGATTCCGCTTCACTTCCAGCCAAACGGAGTTCGTGCCGACCGGGCCGGCGCCGTGCTGATTGTCACCAGCCTTGATTCTCCCGAGGTCGCGATTATCGATGCTGAAACCTATACGGTCAGCTATGTAAGTCTTAGCTCATCATTTGGCGATATCTTCGCGAGTTCGGTCGCGTTCTCCGCAGACGGCTCGCTAGCCTATATTGCCAACCACTCGGCATCCAAACCCTTTGTGGCGATATTCGATATGGCATCGAGAAGAGTGACTACTACGCTGACCGGAATTGGGCCATTTCCCTCCAAGGTCGCGGTTTCCCCGGATGGGACGATGTTGTGGGTTTCCTGCCGGGGCGATGGCACTCTTCATGTATTTGACACCCGGACCAACGCTAAAATAGCGATGTTCAACGTGATCAGGCCGCTGGGGATCACCTTTAATCCGACCGGTACTCGTGCCTTTGTGGCTGCCGCTAACGATTTCGCTCCAGGAACTATCGAAGTGTTCGACGCAGAGAAGCTTACCCGGATCACTTCCATACCCACAGGTTTTGTGCCCCAAACCATCCTGATCTCGCCCACCGGAAGGCACGGGTTCGTGAACAATCTAAATTCGAGTTTCATCACGCAATTCGATCCAGTGCGGCTCACGTTTGTCCGGAATATCAACACCAAGGCTGCGGTCTCGGGTATGGGTTTTATCAGGCGATAAGCGGCGCCTGCCTGCTTACGGTCGTACAGCGTAACGCCGCAGCCGTCGCCGGATGGACGCCGGGGCGACTGCGTCCACGTAACAATACTCGTCATCGTATCGCGTCGCGAGGACACGGGCATGTTCGTGCAAGATATGTAACGGCGCGCCCTCGCCCACCGGGAAGCGGAACGCGCACTCCGCCAGCGGATCGACGGCTAACGTCTGGTCGATTTTTTGGAGCAGCTCTTCGAATCCTTCGCCGGTTGCCGCTGAGATGGCCACCGCTCCCGCCGGCTGATGCTCGGGATCGCCCAAAATGCGCCGCGCCAGCGCCGCCGTGTCCGGCTTTCCGGGAACCAGGTCAATTTTGTTGAGCACCAGAATCTGCGGCGTCTCTCCGGCGCCAATCTCGTTCAGCGTGGTGAGAACGTGTGCCGTCTGCTCCTCGGCGGCGGGGGAGCTGGCATCGACGACGTGCAGCAGCAGCTCTGACTCGACCACTTCTTCAAGCGTGGCGCGAAACGCGCGGATCAACGTGATCGGCAGATTGCGAATGAACCCGACCGTATCGCTCACCAGGACGTGACGCTTGGACGGCAGCACGATGTGCCGGACCGTGGGATCCAGGGTAGCGAACATTTTCGCGTCTGCCAGAACGCCGGCCCCGGTCAGCCGGTTGAACAGCGTTGATTTGCCGGCATTGGTGTAGCCCACCAGGGCCAGGGTCGCCAGAGGAACCACCTGCCTCTGCTGCCGCTGCGTGGTCCTCCCGCCGCGCACACGCTCGAGGCCGTGCTCAATGGCCTGAATGCGCTGATGAATCCGCCGCCGGTCGGTTTCGAGCTTGGTTTCTCCCGGCCCGCGCGTGCCGATGCCGCCGCCCAGCCTCGACATCGCAGCACCGTGGCCGGTCAGTCGGGGCAGCAGATAATTTAACTGCGCCAGCTCGACCTGCAACTGGCCTTCGCGGGTTCGCGCGCGCCTGGCGAAGATGTCCAGAATAAGCTGCGTCCGGTCGAGGACCTTCACATCCAGCGCACGCTCTAAATTACGCTGCTGTGTGGGAGTGAGCTCCTGGTCGAAGACCACTACCGACGCATCATGAAAGTGAACCTGGGTCTTGAGCTCGTCGACTTTGCCCGAGCCGATCAGGGTGGCGGCGTCGGCGCGAGCCCTCGTCTGGATGGAGCGATCGGCCACGCTTGCGCCGGCGGTGGCGGCCAGGACCGCCAACTCCTCAAGGGATTCTTCCGCGCTGATCAACGAGGCTTTGGAACGCGCGTTCCGCCCGCTCAGCTTCAGCCCCACCAATAGCGCGATTTCCGTGGACAAACTACTGTTTCCCGGCTAGCTGGTCGGCTCGGCAGGAGCGCCCGGAGCAGCATGCGAACCGACCGCGGCGCTGGAATGCGCGGTGGAATGGAACGGCCGCGAAACTACCACGGTAGAGATCGCGTGCTTGAAAATGAGCTGCTCCTGATTGTTGGTTTCCAGTACGACCGAGTATTTATCGAAACTCTTGATCTTGCCCGAGAGTTTCACACCGCTCATCAGATAGATCGTAAGGAAGGTCTTGTCTTTGCGCGCGTTGTTTAGAAATGCTTCTTGTATGTTTTGCGCTTGTTTTTCCATGGGAGCTGCTCCTTTAGCCTAAAAAAAGCCCCCACGGGACTCGGCTGAGCCGCCCCGCGCGGGCGAAGGTGCATCGGTCCGTTTCCCATCATAACGCGGAATCGCGAGCCGCGCCTTCACCAGTCTCAATCTGCACGAGTTCGCCGCGCGCCTGTGAGAGCAGTGTTCTGGGCAGCTTCCGGCTATAAATCAAACGCTCTACCATGGGCATGGCGCGCCGGACCCACTTTCCGTGGACCAGCAGGCTGGCGGCTACCAGCAGCGGATGCGGAAGCGGCGTGGAGCAGCGCGCGCACATATCGATCTCGGCCGCACGGCCCTGGGCGTGGGCCCGGCGTAGCCGCCGCATTTCGTCCGAATTGAAAATCTCCTCGAGCGGCTGCTCCCGCAGATCGCCCACCGGATCGCCATCCAGCGCGTAACTCTGGCAGCAGGGAAACACGCGCCCGTCGTGTTTCACGTACATCGCCCCGCGCCACAAATAGTGGCAGCGACGCTCAAGAATTGTTGCGCGCGTCGATTTTTCCGGCTGCACCAGATTCGTTTCGTCTTCCTTGACGCGGACCTGGTCCACGCCCTCAATCTGGCTCCAGAAGCTCCGGAACGCGTCCACTTCGTGCGCGTTGCCCGGCATGCGCACCATCTGGACCACGATCTGCAAGTTCGATCCGCGGGCATGTTTCATGCGGCAGAACCGGACGAAGTTATCGCGAACCTTCTCGAAGCGTGCGCCCTTGCGATAGTGCTCGAAAGTTTCTTTCGAAGCACCGTCGAAGCTCAGCGTGATGTGCTGCAGGCGGGAATCAAGCAGGCGCTTCGCCATGGCTTCATCCAGAAACGTGCCATTGGTCGAAAGTAGCGTGGCGACGCCGTGCCGCTGGCAGAACTCGATGCGGTCGAAAATCTTGCGATCCATGAAGGGCTCGCCCAAGCCGATCAGCATCATATGCTCGCCGGTGCGGGCCGCGCCCTCCACCAGACGCTCGAAGATCTGGTCGGTCATGTCTTCTTTGGGCTGCTTATGGGTCTCGCGGGGGCACATAGGGCAGTAGAGGTTGCACTTCGCCGTGGTTTCGACGATGTACTCCACCGGCAGCGCGGACACGCTCTCGGCGCCCCGCAGGTAGCTCCATAGAATTTTGGCGCGATTGGTCCAGCGCATGTGACAGTGCCGGACACCATCTTCTCATGGGGCCGAACATAACGGCTCCAGAAGTCGACTGAGCCATGCGACTCTATATACGGTATATACGGTACCGGAATGAACGTTGCCATCACCGGAGCCTCAGGATTTATAGGACGCGCCGTCGCCGGGCATCTTCGGAACTGCGGTCATATCGTCCGAGCTGTCTCTCTGCGCGGGGCGCTCGCGCCGGATGTACTGGCCGGATCGAATGCCGTCGTCCATTTGGCGGGCGAGCCGGTTGCCCAGCGCTGGACGGCAGACACGCGCGACAAAATCCTGCGCAGCCGTGTGGAGGGAACGCGGGCCCTGGTGGGGGCCATGCGCGCGCAGCCGCCGCAGGTGCTGATCAGCGCTTCGGCGGTGGGATACTACGGCTCGCGGGGCGACGAGATCCTCACTGAATCGGCGCCGGCCGCGGACGATTTCCTGAGCAAGGTCGCCGCGGCGTGGGAGCAAGAAGCGCAAGCCGCCGAGCCTCTGGGCGTCCGTGTCGTGCGGCTGCGCATCGGCGTTGTCCTGGGACCAAAGGGTGGCGCTCTGGCGAAGATGCTTCTTCCATTCCGGCTGGGCGTAGGCGGCCGCCTCGGCAGCGGACAGCAGTGGATGTCGTGGATTCACATCGACGACCTCATCGCACTGATCGCGTTTCTGATGAAGGAATCCACCGTTCGTGGGGCGTTCAATGCTACCTCTCCGTTCCCGGTGACCAATCGCGAATTCACCAGGGCTGTAGCCCACGTCGTACATCGCCCGGCGATCTTCCCGGTACCCGAGTTCGCGTTGAAATTGATGTTCGGCGACATGTCCCAGGTGATGCTGGCCAGCCAGCGGGCCATTCCCGATGCCGCACAGCGCGCGGGCTTTGTTTTTGAGCATCCGGACATCTTCGCCGCACTCGCTCAGATTGTTCGCGGCGCGTGATAGAGTCTACTCATGTTCGGGATCAGAGTTTTCGCCATCCTCTCTGTCCTGTGCGTTGCGACGCGGGCCCAGGACGCGTCTCGGCTGCCTTTGGAGCAAGTCCCGGTGAACTCCGTGGCGACCGTTTCATCGGTCGCGATGGACCGAAGCGGAACCATCTATGTCCTGCAACGGGGTGAGAAGGCCGATCCGGTGATCGCCGTGAACAAAGAAGGCCAGACCCTGCGTTCCTGGGGCAAGGGCATGTTCACCGTGCCGCACAGCGTGCGCGTGGATGCGGACGGCAACGTGTGGACCGTGGACGCCGGCAGCTCCGTGATCCTGAAGTTCACGCCGGAAGGGAAAAAGCTGCAGGAGATTTCGGTGGGCGAAATGGCCGTCGGCGACAAGTGCGCTTTCCCGACTCTGTGCGGTACCACCGACATCACGTTCGGTCCCAACGGACGGCTGTTCATCTCCGATGGCTACGGCAACGCGCGCATTCTGGAATACACCGCTGGCGGCAAGCGCGTGAAGATGTGGGGCAGCGCCGGAACCGGGCCGGGGCAGTTTCAAATCCCGCATGGGATCGCCTACCAGGGGAACACTCTCTACGTCGCCGATCGGGGAAACTCGCGCGTCCAGCGCTTCGACCTGGACGGACGCTATCTGGGCGAGTGGACCAACCTGGGTCGTCCGTTTGCGCTGAAAGTAAGCGGCGGCGCGCTGTGGGTTTCGACCATGTTCATGAAACCCACCATACTTAAAGTCGAACTGACGACAGGAAAGATTCTGGGTCAGATCGAATCACCGGGGCCGCATTCGATCGACGTGAGCGAATCAGGAGAGCTGGCCGCGAGCGGCTGTTGCGGCGGATCCAACCCGAACGGCTTTTCGTGGTTTAAAACGCGCTAGTCTTTTTGACCCGACGCGCTGCGGTTGGGCTCCCACAACACTTCAGGAACGCCCATAACGTGGCTCGCCCAGCGGCTCCATACGAACAGCGCATCGCTCAGCCGGTTCAGGTATCGGACCGCGTCGGGCGGCGTTTCCTCCACCCGCGCGAGCGCCACGGTCAATCGCTCCGCACGCCGGCAGATGGTCCGCGCGGCGTGCAGCTCGGCATTGAGCCTGGTTCCTCCCGGCAGCACGAAACTACGCAGCGCGGGGAGTTCCTCATTCATCGCGTCGATCTCGCGCTCCAGTTGTTCGATCTCCGCCGGCGTGATGCGAGCCTGCTTCGGATGGAGGTCCTTCGGTAACGTCGCGAGCTGAGAGCCAAGATTGAACAGCTCATGCTGCACCCTGCGAAGAATATCCGCGAGCTTATCCAGCCGCGAGGCGCGGGCGGCTTCTTCACTGCATGTCACGCAAGCGAGCCCGATAAAGGCATTCAACTCGTCCACAGTGCCGTAAGCCTCGATCCGCGGGGAATCTTTTGGGACTCGTTGCCCACCGGCCAGGGCGGTTTCGCCCTTATCGCCGCCCTTGGTGTAGATCCGGTTGAGCGCGATTCGCGGGTCGTTGAAGGTCCGTTCCGGCACGCTTCCATGTTATCGGGTTACCTGCGTTAGGATGGGGGGTTCTGAACAGCATCTCGCCCTTCTCATGGATCACCCTGCTCGTCGCCGCTACAGCGGCCGGTGTCGCCAACGCTTTGGCAGGCGGCGGCACCTTTCTGATTTTTCCAGCGCTGGTATTCGCGGGAGTGGATCCCATCATGGCGAACGCCACTTCCTCAGTCATCACGCTGCCGGGCGGAATTGCGTCTGCCCTGGTGTACCGGCGCCCGGTGACCGGCAAGCTGTTTTGGACGCTGGTACTGATCAGCGTGGCCGGCGGTGTGATCGGCAGCCAGTTGCTGCTGCACACGCCCACTGAGCGATTCGCCAAAGTTGTTCCGTATCTGATGATCGGAGCGGCGCTAGTGTTCACCTTTTCGGATCAGCTCCGACGCTTCGCCCGAGCCCACTCGTCCGGCGGAGTTCATACCGGGCTGCTCTACCTCGGCACGCTCGCGATCGCGATCTATGGAGGCTACTTCGGCGCGGGAATGGGTGTGCTGATGATCGTTTTATTCCTGATCGCCGCCCACATCGACGTGCAGGAATCGGCGGGATTACGCATGTGGTGCGCCACCGGGGTGAACACGCTCGCGGTGACCGCTTTTATCATCAAGGGAATCGTGGTGTGGCGCGTCGCGATCCCGATGCTCATCTGCACCCTTATCGGCGGTTACTGGGGCGCCCACGCGGTGCGGCGGCTGACAGCGGAGACCGCGCGACGGGCAGTGCTGGTGTTCGCATGGACCATGAGCTTGTGGCTGCTGGTGCGTTCCTGGCAATAGAATCGCGACTTACTCGACAATTCGCGAATCGGCCTGAAATTTCTTGTAGTCGCGATAGGTGATATCCAGCTCCTCGCGCAGCTTGCGGAGGTACGCCACGCGCGCGTCGGCCCGAACGCTGATGTGCGCCGGAAGCCAGACCTCTTCGTTCACGCGGACCTGGTCGAAATTCAAGACACTCCCCGGCGCCAGCCGCACCAGTCCGAAGCCGAACGAAATCGGATTGATCACTTCCACCTCGGCCTTCACCCATTGATAGTCCGCCTGGTCCACCCAGATCTTGCCGCGCAGTTTCGTAAGTATGTCCGCGCGCTTCAATTTTGGTTTGTAGCCGGGCTTGGGCTGGGCGGCGATAATCCACACCGGGCGACCGCCGATCTGGTCGGTGCCCGCCAGGGTCAGATCGAAAGCCTCCGGCACCTCGCGCAGGTAGCGGCGCTGCTCGATGCGATCCTGGTCCTGTTTGGCTTTGTCGGACACAGATTCGCGCTGCCGCTTGGCCGACTCTTTGTCCAGATTTTCCTGTTCCTTGCGGGCTTCCTTTTCGGGCAGGGATTTGTCGTCGCGCTCCACCAGCTTTCCGTAAGGACGGCCAGCCAGGACCATGAACTCGTAAGTCTGGATTTCTTTGGACGCTAAGTTGCCGCTGCGGCCGTAGCGGCGTTCCTCGACGCGTTCCAGGAATGTGTAGTTTTTGAAACGCTCGAAGTTATATGCATCGCGATCCACCGAGCGCCGGATGATTTCGGTCGCATCCTGAGCGCTTACCAGGAAAACGGCGCTGAGCGCCAGAAGAACTACTTTCGCCACGCTTCAATTATTACGCGCGCGCCGGAATAGCCTGCGGTCTCGACGGAAGAGTAATGGTAAATTCCGCGCCGAGCGTGTCGCTTCGATTGGCCGCGCGCACGCAGCCGCCATCCTGCTTCACGATGGTCTCGACGATGTGCAGCCCCAGGCCGCTTGAGCCGGTGGAGACGTGCGGCAGGAACAGATGCTCCAGAACGCCTTGAGCGATCCCGGACCCTTCGTCGCGCACCACGATTTCGATTTGCCCGTCCGTCTTGCAGGCGCGGACATAAATCGTCCCACCGTCGGGCATGGCGTGCATAGCGTTCAGGAAGAGATTAATCAACACCCGCTCCCAGGCCCAGTGTCCGCCGAGCTGAATTCCGGGTTCCACCTCGCACACAAAGCTGATGTCGGGCCCGCGGCCGGCGGCCACGGAATCCTCGACGAATGCGATGGCGTTGGCCAGGATCTGTTCGAATGGCGTGCCCGCGCCGGTGCCAGCCTGAAGCCCGGCGGCGATGTTTTTTCCCCGTTCGACGCTGCGCAAAATCGCGGCGGAGAGCTTGGTGTAGCGGGGGTCGCCCGAAAGAAGGTCGGCCGCGTCCACCAGCGTCTGGAACACGTTGTTGAGGTCGTGCACCAGGCCCGATAGCGTCAGGTCGTCTCGAGTGTTCATTTTTGGGCGATCTGTCGCAGTGTAGCGAAAAATTCGGGAAAAGACACGTTTGCCGATTCCGCCCCTTCGATCGCGCATGGCCCGTCGGCTGCCAGCGCCGCCACCGCGAAGGCCATGGCGATGCGATGATCCCCAGCCGAATCGATCTCCCCGGCATGAAAAGTCTGGCCCCCGGGAACGTGAAAACCCTCCGGGTTGGTCTCGATTTTCACGCCCATTTTCCGAAAACCGGCCTCAATAGTGGCGATGCGATCGGTTTCCTTGATGCGGAGTTCGCCGGCATCGCGGACGGTAAGGCCGTTGCGGCTAGCGGCCCCCAGGACGGCCAAGGCCGGAATCTCGTCGATCAGCGCCGCAGTCATGGTTCCTTCGATAACGCCACCCTCTATCACCCCGCCCGAGACCGGCGAGGACTGCACTCGAAGGTCGCCGATCAGCTCGCCTCCCACCTGGTGAACTTCGAGTACCTTGATCTGCGCGCCCATCGAAACCAGAAAATCGAGCAATCCGGAACGGGTCGGGTTCAGGCCAACGCCGTGGATCACCAGGCTGGCTTCCTTGACCATCAGCGCCGCGACCAGGAAGAAGCAGGCTGAGGAGAGATCGCCCGGCGCCACCAGCTCGCGCCCGGTGAGTCGCGCGCCGCCGTGCAAGCGAATGGTCCGTTTCTCGATTTCGATCTCCGCCCCGAACTCCTTGAGGGCGATTTCGGTGTGATCGCGCGTGCGGACCGGCTCGCGCACGATCGTATCGCCCTGTGCGAACAGGCCCGCCAGCAGAATGCAGCTCTTGACCTGCGCGCTGGCCATGGGAAGGTGATAATCGATGCCATGCAGCGGGCGGCCGTGAATGGTGAGCGGAGGAAACTTTTGGTCCCGGGCTTCAATCGAGCCGCCCATCTCAGTGAGCGGGCCGATGATGCGAGCCATGGGTCGTCGTGAGAGCGACTCATCGCCCCCGATCCGCGAGGTAAAGGGCTGCGCGGCGAGAATCCCGGAGAGCATGCGGATGGTGGAGCCCGAGTTACCTGCGTCGAGCAGCGCAGCAGGTTCCTGCAGCGGCCCCCCTTCGATCGATATGGACCCCTCCTGCCGCTCGATCTTCGCCCCCAGCGCAGCCATACAGGCCAGCGTCGATTGGCAGTCCGCGCCAGTGGAGTAGTTGGCAATGGTGCTACGCCCCTTAGCGATGGAGGCCAGCATTCCATAGCGGTGGGAAATGGATTTATCGCCGGGCAGCGTAATGATTCCTTCGAGGGCTCGCGCCGGGGAGACGATTTCGCGCATGAAGTACTAGTGTAAATGGGGACGAGCCGTCCCGCCGGCCGAATCGGGCCTTAGTACCTACTCCGTACTTCCCCCTAATTGTTTGGAACGTTTCCGCCGATAGATCCAGAAGTTAGAGGGTGCTCGTGTCGGCGCACACGAAATTCGAGATCAGCAGCGCGTTACGACTGCGGCCCGAGCCGCAGGCTCCACGTTTTGAGAGCTCGCCTTTAGACCCCGCCTACGTTCCAACGATTCTGATCGTGGATGATATCGATCTGAACCGGCGCTTGCTCCGCGGAATTCTGAAAGCCATGCCTTACCGGATTCTGGAAGCCAAGCGGCCATCCGTAGCCTTTTCCGTGCTCGACACCGAAAAAGTGGACTTGATCGTGATCGACCTGGTGCTGCCCGAGATGAGCGGGATGGAATTCTGCCAGATGGTCAAGTCCGACCGCCGCACCCAGTTGATCCCGATCCTGATGCTGACCAGCATCCAGGGCATCGAGAATGAGGTCGCGGGTCTGGAATCGGGGGCCGATGATTTTCTGCTTAAGCCGCTGCGGCCGGCGCTGGTGCGCACCCGGGTGCGAACCATGCTGCGCAACAAAGCGCTGGTGGATTCGCTGGAGGAAGCCGAGAGCATTCTGTTCGCGCTAGCCCAATCGGTCGAGCACCGCGACCGCTACACAGGATTGCACTGCGAGCGGCTAGCCAGTTATAGCATCGAGCTGGCGCACACCCTGGGATTGCCCAAACAGGAGCAACTGGCGCTATTCCGCGGCGGGTACCTGCACGACATCGGAAAGATCAGCATCCCCGACGCAATCCTGTTCAAGCGCGGGCTGCTGACAGAAGAAGAATGGGAAATCATGCGGCAGCACACCATCCGCGGCGAACAGATTTGCCGCCCGATGAAGACGCTGGCGCCCGTGCTGCCGATAATTCGCAGTCATCATGAGCGCTGGGATGGAAGCGGTTATCCCGACGGTCTGGCGGGCGAAGAAATTCCGCTGCTGGCACGGATCCTGCAAGTCGCCGACATTTACGATGCCTTGACCACAGCGCGGCCTTATAAACCGGCCTTTTCGCACGATCGCGCCGTAGCGATCATGCTGGAGGAAGCCCGCAGGGGATGGCGCGATCCGGAGCTGGTCCCTCTGTTCGCTGAAGTTGTCAGGCGGCACGGGGAAATCGAGCCGGCCGAATTGAGCATCCAGCAGTCGCTCGAATCAATGCGCCGGGAACTGGCGGAGTAAAGGTCAGGGAACCAGCACCGCAGCACCGTCGATCCGGTCGTTCTTAAGCGCCAGCAAGGCTTCGTTGGCCTGCTCCAGTCGAAAAACCGTAACCCTCGGCCGCAGCCCAATCTCGCTCACCAACTGAAGGAAATCGCGCGCATCGGCGCGGGTCACGTTGGTGACGCTGCGAATCTGCCGCTCACCCCACAGCAAAGTGTCGTAGTCGAATTCAGGAATGCGATCCAGATGGATAGCGTTGATCGCCACCACGCCGCCCTTGCGGAGGCTGGCGAGCGCCGCAATGACCACGTCGCCGCTGGGAGCAAAAGTGATCGCGCGATCGAGCCGCGCCGGGGGATGGTCGAGCTCCGATCCGACCCAATCGGCGCCCAGCGACTCGGCCAGCTTGCGATGCGATTCGCCGCGCGTCGATACGTAGGCCCGGCAGCCCCAGGCGCGCAGCACGGGAAGCACAAGGTGCGCCGATGCTCCGAATCCAAAGAGGCCCACGCGTTCGCCGCGCTGGACGCCTGCTACACGCAAGCTGCGGAATCCGATGACTCCGGCGCATAATAGCGGCGCGGCTTGCAGATCCTCAAGCCCGGCGGGCAGCGGAATCGCGAAATCCGAACGCACCACGGCGTACTCGGCGTAGCCGCCGTCCACGGTGTATCCGGCAAAGGCCGGCGCATCGCACAGATTCTCCTCTCCGCGGCGGCAGAACTCGCAGGTTCCGTCGATACCCGCCATCCATGTCACTCCATAACGGCTGTTCTTAGGTAGATCACCCTCCACGAGCTCACCGACAATCTGGTGGCCCGGTATGACGTGATCGCGCAGGGGTTTCAACTCGCCTTCGACGATGTGCAGATCCGTTCGGCACACGCCGCAGGCGCGGACACGAAGCAGGACTTGACCAGGAGCAGGAACGGGCCGGGGAACATCGCGAATTTCGAGCGGCCGGGAAGCGATGCTGGCGGGAGCCGTTAAAACCGCCGCTTTCATATTCAGTCACCAGCTTCAGGCTTTCGCTTGAGCTCGGTCATGACGCTCGAGACCAGTTCCTTGGCGTCAGTGATGCATTTATCGATCAACTGGACATCCATCGCAGGCTTGCCCGGCTGGCGCGCGCTCTGGCAATAGACCCCGTGCTGGCCCACCAGCACCAAGGCGTCGGTGAGCAGATCGAGCGTGACCGCCAGACGCCCTCGCTCCACCCCCATGCGGAATTCGTGCTCATCGAGGGAGTCGCGGCGGTCGTCGAAGACGGACATGGCTTCATGTTACTTGTTTTCGAGAGATGTCTCGGGAGCAAAACGCACTAGGGAAACAAGAGAATGGGCTTGCACAGGCTCCATCGGATCCTACGAAAACTGTGGCTGATCGCTGTATCGGACCTGATGAATCCCGACAAGCTCCGTTACGTGCTGAATGCCGCAGGCCACGGTCCCGGCATTCTTACTTACCGGATGCGAGGCGGCATATCCGTTGCGCTCCGCGAGGGAACCACCGATTCCAAAGTGTTCGACGAGATTTTTCTGGAACGGGCGTACGCGCCATGCGTTGCGGCATTGCCCGATGATCTCGGCCCGGTCACCTTGATTGATCTGGGGGCGAATATTGGATTGAGCGTGCTCTACCTGGCCCGGGAGCTTGCAGTGGGTGAGATCATCGCGGTGGAGCCCGATCCGGATAACTTCCGGATGCTCGCGGAGAACATGCGAAGAGCCCGGTTCGCGGGCCGCTGTACAACTGTTCGCGCGTTCGCCGGAGCTGAACACGGCTTCGCAGAGCTGCATGACTCGGGAAACGGAGCTTGGGGAATGCGCATGGGATCGCTGTCAGACACGGGAACTCCGGTCCTGCCGCTACACGAAATCGCCGGTATAGCGAAGACCACCGCGCCGATAGTTCTCAAGTGCGATATCGAAGGCGCGGAGCGGCGGCTATTCCTGCGTATTCGCGACTGGGAGCACCTGATCCACTACATTTTCCTCGAGCTCCACACCGAGTTTCTCTCGATTCAGGAGATGCTCGCATGTGTGGAATCGTCTGGTTTTGAATGGACGATTCATGGGACCCCGCTTCCGGGGGCCAGCATTGTGGTTTTATTGCTGGAACGCGGTGAGAGACGCGCTTAGGGCACCGTCCATGTCCCGCGAGCAACCCAACCGGAGCTCGCGTTCGGTTCGAGAGCCTGGAGGTAGATGGTTTTCGGTCCGCTGAACGCCGGCGATTTAAACACCAGATTGATAGTCAACGAGACAGAGTTGCCGGACGTATTCATGACAGTAAAACCGACCGCACACTGGCTATTTTGCAGCGTCGCGGCGGATCCAACTCCTTTGGTGCTGAGGCTGACGCCGGCGTTGTCATAAAGTCCGATGGTGGACGCGGTGCGGTTATACAGCAGGTAGCACGCGTTGGACACATTCGCCGGCGACCCCGCAGTGACCAGCAGGTTCATACCGATGATGTTTAGATCCAGCGCCGAATCGGACACCGTGAAAACAAAATTTGGAGATGGGCCCGAGCCCGACCCCGGGTTGACTGAGTCGGCTGTCGGGGCTCCGCCGGTCACGGTCCAGGTTCCCACGGTGACCCAGCCGGAATTTGTGCTAGTCTCCGCCGCGTAGAGATAAGCGTTCTTGGGGCCGAAAAAAGCGGCGTTGAAGGTCACGTCGACGGTGATCACCAGCACGGTGGTCCCGGCAACTACCGTCGAGTTAGCGCCGCGCAGCGTGCATTGATGATTCGAGACCACCGTGGACGAGCCTGGAACCAGTGGAGCCGCCCCATTAGCGGCGATGTCGTACGCCAGCGAGATGGTGTTCTGCGTGCGGTCATAGACCAGGCTGCACGCGTTGTTGTTGTCGAAGGTTGAAGCGAACAGCATCGCTACGGCTAGCACGTATCCGGAACCGCCTTGATCGGAAACGGTGAAGCTGAAGCGTTGCCCGGGCCCGGAACCGGCTGCGGGAATCACGGAGTTCGCCGCAGGAATTCCGCCCGCGGCCACGAAGTACGTGCCTCGCTGCACCCAGCCCGTGTTCAGCGCTCCCTCTGACGCATACATGTAAATGTTTTTGAGTCCGCCGAACGCCCCCTTAAACGTCACCGCAACGGTTACGATCTGGGACAGGCCGGAAGGGCTCGCCGAAACGACACCGACAGCGCACTGGCTGTTTTGAAGGACGGTTGTGGAACCCACTGGCTTCGAGCCGGACCCCAGCGCGTCATCCGACAGTAGAGTGATCGAAGCCGCATTGCGATCGTAGACGATGTAGCAGGAATTGGGAAAGCTCACCGAGGTGTTGAACAAGATCGCCATGGCCGCTAAATTCGAGGCGTTTTGTGTATCGGAGTATACAAACGTGAAGGTCTGGCCGGCGCCGCTGCTGGCATTGGGAGACACCGAGTCGGCCGATGGGGTGGGCGCTGGAACAGAGGCGCTCCAGCTCCCTCTCGCCAGGAAGCCGGTGTTGGTGTTCGCATCGGCAGCATATAGATAAACCGTCTTATTGCCTGCAAAATTCGGCTGGAACGTGAGCGAAATGGTGAGCGTGAGGTTCGTCCCAGCGAGGGTGGCCGAGCTGCCCGACCCATTGAGTGTGCACTGGCTGTTTTGCAGACTGCCGCCTCCAGGGTTGATTGAGCCCCCACCGGTGGAAGGGTCGTCATTCGCCAGGGTGAACAGATTCGTGGCCGGACTATAGGTGACATAGCAGGCAAAGTTGAGAGAGGCGGTGGTATTCACAAGCAGGGCGACGATGGTGAGGCTGAGGGCGCCGGCCGGATGCGAGTATTGAGCCGTGAACGTGACGGTGTTCCCGCTCCCGGAGGATGGCGAGACCGAGTTCGCGGCGGGAAGCTGCGGCGGCGGAGCCGTTACGCCGAATCGCGCCACCCATCCGGTGCTGCCGCCCACGTTGAAAGACTGGATTGCGCCCTGCGTGGGGAGATCCGAAGAGCCGGTCTGGCCACCAATGAACATGTTTCCAGAGGCATCGACCGCGACGGCATTCGCCTGATCGGAGCCGGTGCCTCCATACATGGTGGAAAACGTGAGTCCGTTGCCGGAGGGGTTGAGCCTGGAGATGAAGGCGTCGTACAACCCCTTGAATCCGGCTTGAACACCGCCGACTACTGGGAATCCAGCCGAGGAAGTATAGCCGGCCACGTACGCGTTTCCGGCGGAATCGATCGCGATGCCGCCGGCCCAGTCGAAACTGGAGCTTCCGAGGTAGGTGCTGTAAACGCTGGCGCTTCCCGCAGGGTTCAGCTTGGTCACGAAGGCGTCCTGCACTCCGTTGAAGCTGGTTTGGAACGCTCCGGCGGTGATGGGGAAATTGGCCGAGTTCGTAACTCCCGCGACATAGGCCGAACCAGACGAATCGACGACTAGCGCGTTCGCCTGCTCCGGAGAGCCTGCCTGTCCACCATTGCCTCCTAAATAAGTGCTGTAGACAAGCGATGCCGGGCTGGTCGAGATCTTCGTGATGAACGCGTCCTGGCTGCCCGCATTAACGGCCTGGAAGGGTGCGGCCAACGGAAAATTCACCGAGAACGTGCCGCCGGCCACATAAATCATCCCGGATGCATCCACGGCGACGCCGCCGGCGTGCTCGTCGTTGGCGCCGCCCAGGAAGCTGCTGAAGGTGATCGCACCGGCGGAAGTGAGTCTCGTGACGAACGCATCCGTCTTGCCGCCGAACCCGGGTTGCACCGGATTTAATAGCGGGAAATCGGCGGATTGCGTGTCGCCAGCGATATAAGCGTTACCCGACGTATCGATGACGATGGCAGTGGCCGCATCGTAGCTGGAACCGCCCAGATAGGTGCTGTAAACCAACAGGTTTCCGACGGCATTCAGCTTCACCACGAACCCGTCCCGCGTCCCGCCTAACGACGAGCGAATGGCCGACACCAGCGGAAAGTCGGTGGAGGCGGTGGAGCCGGCGAGATAGATCTGCCCCGAAGTGTCGACCGCGATGGCCGCCGCGCGATCATCGCCGCGCCCGCCAATATAGGTGGCGTAGAGGAGCGTATTGCCCGCGGCGTTCAGTTTGAACACAAACGCATCCACGCCACCGTGGTTCACTGCCTGAATGGCGTTCGAGACCGGAAAGTCGATGGCCTCCGTCCAGCCAGCCGCGTACAGATTGCCGGAGGCGTCCACAACCAGGGCGGTGATGTCGCTCATGGCGGTTCCGCCCAAGTAAGTGGAATAGGAAATAACGGGATCGATGATCAAAGGCCGGGTGATGTCGTAATCGCCCAGGTCGAACGCTACTATGCTCCCGCTCAGGATGCGATATTTCGCGTCAACCCCGTGCCGAACGCCGCGTGACTCCTGATATGCCACGGGCGCTTGTTCGCGCAACTCGATCGCGCCTGCGAGGACCACCAGATCGCCACCGGCGTCGACGAATACGCGGTCCACGCCTGGATATTCCAGGCGAATCTGGTTCGGATCGGCTCCGGGCGCGACCAGGAATTCCGATTTGATCTTCGAATTGAGGTGGGGATCGCTTCCGGTATATGTCATGTCGATCCCGGGATACAGCCCGCGGTAGATGATGCCGCGATATGTCGGAAGGCTGGTTTGCCAAGCGGCGGGATCGCTGCCAATCAGGAAATTAGCATGCGCAGCCATCGCATCCACCGCCTCGATGGCGACGCTCGGGTTCGCGCCGGCGAAGCGCACGCGGATCTGCGTCCCGTGAATCTGGAAGACCGCGGAGTCAATGGCGAATCCGGCGCGCAACTCGGGCGTTTGCGCGATATAGCGAAATGAGGGATCGGCCTGGCCGGAGTTTGGGATGAAGAATGTGGGAAGCGAGCGTTCGTTGTTAGCAGCGAAAGCCGTAAAGCCCTCTGACAGGAATAGCAAAATGACGGTATACCGCATTGGTTCTCACAGGAACGTTCGGCGAAAGGCAGGGGATCTTGCATAGACTGCAATTCGGGCAGGGGTATGCCCGGTCTTCACATTCCGACGTAGCGGGCGTAGAGGCTGCGCGCGATCGCTGGGTCGGTAGTGCCTTTGATGATGGCGCGGCCATCCGGAAAAACTGTGAGCTCGTAGGGATCGATGCTGGCCCGGACCGCGAAGTCGTTGGCGCGAACAGTCGCAAGCGGCCCCAGGCGGCGGGCCAGATCGGCCAGATCTACGGGACGAAAACGCTCATGAATCTGAACTGCGTTGCGGCCGCACAAGCTGATGGGCGCGCGGCGCTGCCCCGTAAGGTGGACGAAGTCACGTTGCACGCAGCAGGGGCAATCAGGATCGCGGGCGGGCGGCGAGGTTTGGCGGACTTCCCCTGTCCATACATCAACAGTGGTCAATCGCGCCGCGACTCCCTCCGGGCCGAGCGCGAGCAGCTTCAGAGCATCGCCTGCCGCGAGCGCAGCGATGGCGGCGGTGACAGGAGCCAGCACGCCCTCGGTTTCGCAGGTCGGCTGAATGCCGGACGGAGGCTCGGGGTAGACGCACCGGAGGCAAGCCGTGCGTCTGGGCACAATCGCCAGCTTCAGCCCGTAGCTGCCCACGGCCGCGGCGTAGATCCACGGGATTCCGGAGCTCACGGCATAGTCGTTTATCAGGAATCGCGCTTCGAAATTATCGGTTCCGTCGACTATGAGTCCGACGCCTTCGAACAAATCGTCGATATTGGCTGGTGTGAGATCGGCTACTAGCGGCTCAACAGCGACTTCCGAGTTTACACGCGACAAGCGGCGGGCGGCGGCGACAGCTTTGGGCAGGCCCTCGGCGGCGTCGGATTCCTCAAAGAGAAATTGTCGCTGCAGGTTGCTCCACTCTACGAAATCCCGGTCGATGATGCGAAGGCGGCCGACACCCGCACGCACCAGGATCTCCGCCTGTACGGTGCCGAGAGCGCCACAGCCCACGATGGCCACAGAGGCCGCCCCGATCCGCCTCTGGCCGTCGAGACCTAAGGGCGCGAAGCGGCTCTGGCGGGAGTAACGCGACTCCGTAGGATACGTCATAGAAATAGCGTGCCGGTATTGTTCCCCCAGCGCCTAGGTCGCTGTTGACCATCATGATAACAACGGTGCGTGCGTTATCATTGGGAAACGTGCGATTGCGGATGCTTGTCGCGCTGTTTGCCGGCTTGTCTCCCGCGTTCGGCCAGGACACGCCCACGGCCCGCTGGGAAGGGCGGCCGATCTCGCGCATCGAATTCGACCCGCCTCAGCAGCCTCTGACTTTGGAGGAGCTGAACCGTCTTCTTCCCTTCAAAGAGGGGAGCTCGCTCACCATGGCGGAGGTGCGCCAGGCGATTCAGAAACTCTACTCCACCGGCCGTTATTCCGATGTGTCGATCGACGCGAGCCAAATCGATACAGGCCAGGACGGCACCAGCGTAGCGCTACGGATCTCGACGCAACTGAATTACTTCATCAGCGGCGTAAATGTCGCGGGCGAAAACGAGCCTCCCAATCGCAACCAGTTGATTACGGCTTCGAAACTGGAGCTGGGCGCGCTGTTTGTGGAATCGGACCTGGATCAGGCCGTCGCCAACATGCAAGAGAAGCTGCGCGCGAATGGTCTGTACAACGCGACCATCCAAAACCGCGTGGACCGGCGTCCGGAGACGGAAGAGGCGAACGTGTATTTCGAGCTCGACCCTAAAACACGCGCTCATTTCGACGGCGCCGAGCTGGCGGGCGACATTAACCGACCGAAGGAATCCGTCCTTCGGGCCACAGGCTGGCATCGTGGCCTGGGCCCCATCTGGCTTCCGGGATGGTGGGAAGTGACTGAAAACCGCGTCCAGACCGGCCTTGAACGCCTCCGCAAGGATTTCCAAAAGGGGGACCGTCTGGAAGCGAAGGTCACCCTGGACAAGCTGGATTATCACTCTCCCAGCAACACAGTCACGCCCTATCTGACGATTGACAGCGGTCCCATCGTCGAGGTGCGCACCACGGGAACAAAGCTCTCTGCAAGCCGGCTGCGGGAGCTGGTCCCGATTTATCAGGAACGCTCGGTGGACCGGAGTCTGCTGGTGGAGGGTCAGCGCAACCTGGTGGAATATCTCCGCTCCCAGGGCTATTTTGACGCGCAGGTCGATTTCACGTGGAACGATCCGGAGCCCAGCCGCTCGCTGATCGAGTACGACATCATGCGCGGCGACCGGCACAAGCTGAAACGCATCGAGATCACCGGAAATCGTTATTTTGATGCCGCAACCTTGCGCGAGCGGATGTACCTGCAGCCGGCCAGTCTGCTGCGGCGGCGTTATGGCCGCTATTCGGAACGGCTGCTGCAGCAGGATGAACAAAACATCGCGGATCTATACCGGGCCAATGGATTTTCTGACGTAATGGTGACGCACAAGGTCGAGGACGATTACGGCGGCGAGCGCGGCAGCCTGGTGGTGGAGATTCAGGTGAATGAGGGCCCACAGTGGCTGGTGAATCAGCTGGTGATCGAGGGCATCCCGATGGAAGAGGCGGAGTATCTGCGATCGACCTTGCGGTCTACCGAAGGGCAGCCCTACAGCGCCGCCAATATAGCGGCCGATCGGGACACGGTTCTGGGCTACTACTACAACAATGGCTATCCCGACGCGCAATTTGAGAGCAGCCAGGATCCTGCACCCGTCCAAAACCGCGTGAACCTTCGCTATGTCGTCGCTTTGGGGGTGCGCCAGTATGTACGAGGCACCCTGGTGCGCGGCCTGGAAACGACCAACCCGCCGCTGGTGGCCAGCCGGATCTCGCTGGCACCCGGCGACCCGATTTCGCAAAGCCGCATCGCTCAGAGCCAGCAGAGGTTGTACGACCTTGGGATCTTCTCCAAAGTGCAGACGGCTCTCCAAAATCCAGAGGGCAAGGAAGAACGCAAGTACGTCCTGTTCCATCTGGACGAAGCGCGCAAGTACTCGTTCAACTTCGGCGTGGGCGCGGAGATCGCGCGCATAGGGGGCGGCACCACCTCGCTCGATTATCCGGCGGGTACCACCGGCTTCAGCCCACGCTTGTCCGTAGGCGTCAGCCGGATTAATTTTATGGGGCTGGGCCACACGGTGAGCTTGCAGACCGTGGCTTCCACTCTGCGCCGGCGAGCACTGTTCAATTACGTCGCGCCGCAATTCAAGGGGCATGAAAGCCTGGCCCTGACGTTTTCTGCTCTGTTTGACGATTCGCGCGACGTACGAACGTTCTCTGCACGGCGCTGGGAGGGATCCGTGCAGCTGGCCCAGAAGGTCTCGCGAGCCAACACGCTCCAGTACCGCTACACATTCCGGCGGGTGACGCTGGATCCTAACTCGCTCAAGATCACGCCGCAATTGATCCCTCTGCTGTCGCAACCCGTGCGTGTGGGGCTGATCGGCGGTTCCTTCATTCAGGATCGCAGGGACGATCCGGTTAACTCACACCGCGGGATGCTCAATACGGTCGATTTGGCCTATGCCTGGAAGGGGTTCGCCTCGGAGACGGACTTCACCCGGCTGCTGTTGCGCAACGCGACCTACCATCCGCTCGGGCGCGAGATCGTGATTGCGCGCTCTCTCCAGGTCGGGTATATCCAGCGGTGGGGCGGACTGCCTGACATTCCGCTCTCGGAGCGGTTTTTTTCAGGCGGCGCCTCCACCCATCGAGCCTTTCCGGATAATCAGGCCGGACCGCGCGACCTGATCACTGGCTTCCCGATCGGCGGCAAAGCACTGCTGTTCCATTCCACCGAGCTGAGATTTCCCCTGATTGGCGATAACATCGGCGGCGTACTCTTCCATGACATGGGCAACGTCTATTCGGACGTAACTTCGATCAGCTTTCGCTTCCACCAGCGAAACCTGCAAGACTTTGACTATATGGTGCATGGCATCGGCTTCGGAATCCGTGTCCGGACGCCGGTGGGCCCTATCCGGGGCGATTTCAGCTTCAGCCCGAACGCGCCGCGATTTTTCGGGTTCAACGGCACCCGGGACGATCTGTTGAAAGTGCCTCCGACGCAGCCTCTGTGCTCGCTGCAGACTCCGTCGCCGATGTGCTCGAATCAGCGCATCAGTTGGTTTCAGTTCCATTTTTCTCTGGGGCAGACGTTCTAAAGTATGCTCGCCCGTGCTTTGGTCGCGGCAGGATTGATTTTGGGCTGGGCCAAGGCCGAGACGCTGGACCGCATCGCCGTAAGCGTGGGCCAGGACGTGATCACGGAAAGCCAGGTGCTACTGGATCTGCGGGTGGCGGCGTTCCTGGAACACAAGCCGGTGGACTTGAGCGGCGCGGCCAAGCGCCAATCTGCGCAGCGTCTGGTGGATCAGCTCCTGATCCTGCGGGAAGCTGTGGATAGCCACGTGACCCTGCCTGCGACCGAAGCGGCCGCCGGCCTGGTGGCGCCGTATGCAGCCGAGACCGGTTATAAAACCGACCTGGTTCGCTACGGAATTTCGGTACAAGACCTGGCGGCGCATCTGCTGGCGGGACTACGCACGCTGACCTTTACCGATTTGCGGTTCCGGCCCGACGTCCAGGTTTCGCCCGCCGACGTTCGCAACTACTACGACGGGCTGGCGCGGCAGCCTGGTTCGGCCGCGGCGCCGCTGCCTTCGTTTGAAGAAAGCCGTGAGCAGATTGAGAAGCTCCTCCTGGAACAGCGGGTGCTCGAGGCTCTGGACAAGTGGCTGGCTACGGTCCGTAACGCGGCACGCATCCGCTATCGCGACAAGGCATTTGAATGAGGCGCTTTGAATGAAGCGATTGACACGCATCGCGCTTTGGACGCTGGCGAGCCTGACCGCGCTTCTGCTTCTGACGACTGTTGCCGGCGTGCTGATCGTCCGCAGCGATCGCTTTCACCAATACATCCAGCGTCGCATCGTGGAAGAGGCGGAACGCGCCACGGGCGGACGGGTGGAGCTGGGAGGCTTTTCGCTCGACCCGCGGAATCTTACAGCCCAGGTCCAAGGGTTCGTACTCCACGGCAAAGAATCGCCGGCCGAGCCGCCGATGTTACAGATAGGCTCGGCGACTCTGGGCCTGCGAATTATTTCCGTGCTGGAGAAAAAGATCGATCTTGCCTCATTCCGCGTCGAGCGGCCGCAGGCGTATTTTGTGGTCTATGCTGACGGTTCGACGAATTTTCCCGGCCCGCGCGCGAGGCCCGGCAAGGTTTGGTCGGAAGAACTGCTGAACCTGAAGATCGGGACTTATGACATCGTCGACGGCCTGGTGGAATACGACGGCCGCCGGGTTCCGTTGCACTTGAAGGGCGAGCACCTGCGTGCCCGGATGAGCTACGAAGCGCAAACGCCGTCTTACCGCGGCGAAGTATCGACGGACAGCTTGCAGGTATGGCCGGAAGGATATGGACCGATTCCTGCCAGCCTGAGCGCCACGTTTGCGATCGAAAAATCGCGTCTCGTATTTCCGCGCGTTCATGTGGCGACCAAAGAGTCCTCGGCCGATCTGAGCGGGACGCTCGACGATCCGAAGGCGCCGCACGGAACTTTTTCGATGAAAGGCAACGTGGCTGTGCGGGAGGCGGTGAGCATATTTCGCCTGCCGATTGAGCCAGCGGGATCTGCGTCTTTCGACGGCCAGGTTACGCTTGCTTTCGCGGAGCCGTTCACGTCCAGCATGCGCGGCAGGGTGATCGCGCGGGGCTTGGGCTACACGCAAGATCGTCTGAAGATCCGGGCTGCGGACGTGCGGGGGGATCTGCAGATTACGCCCGATCGCTTGACGTTACGGCAGATGACCGCGCAAGTAATGGGCGCGAACGTGGCCGGCGAGGCGGATCTGCAGCATGGGCGGCAATTTCACGTGGAAGGAACCATCGAAGGCTTGGGCCTGCGCGAGGCGGCGGCCACGCTGACGGACCGGCCCGTAGCGTGGAGCGGCACGATGGCGGGCACCTTCGCCGCGGGTGCGACGCTGGGCCAACCCGATACGATGGCTCGCGCGAGCCTGAGCATCGCTCCGGCTGCCAGCGGGGCGACTCCTGCTAGCGGAGCACCTGTAGAAGGTCACCTGGATGTCGCTTACGATCAAGCTGCCGGTACCCTGGCGCTGGCATCGTCTTACTTCGCCACTCCCGCCACGCGCGTGGAGGTTTCCGGAACGCTCGGAAAAATGCTGCAGGTGCGGCTGCGGTCGACGGATTTGAACGATCTGCTGCCGGCGCTGGCCATGACGGAGACGAATCCGCCATCCGAGATTCCGCTCAAGCTGCGCAACGGCAACGCGACCGCGGAAGGGTCCGTAACCGGGCCGTTAGACAATCCGCGGTTCACGGGTCCGGTGACGGTCAGCAACGGAGAAATCCAGGGGCACGGATTCGACCGGTTCAGCGGCGAGATCGATGCTACGCGGGCCGAAATCAGCGCAACGAAGTTCGCACTTTCCCGTGGGGCGACAACAGTATCCGGCTCGGCCCGTCTCACGGCTCGTGAGGGAACTTTCGACGACGCAGGGGTCACGGGGCAGCTCGAGCTGCGCAATGCTTCGGTCGGCGAACTGGCGCGGGAGCTGGGCAGCACGGTAGAGATCATGGGGACGGGCTCCGCGAGCGTTCGGCTGGCGGGATCGCTCCGGCGGCCGGAGGCGGCGCTGACACTCGATATCCAGCGGCCTGCGGCCTTTGGCGAGCAGGTCGATCGAGTGCGTGCTGACGCAAACTACCGCCCTGGAGAGCTAGATATCACCAATGGCATCGCCAATGACGGGATGTCCGAGCTGCGATTCAGCGGGAACTACCGGCATCCGGAGGGCAATCTGAAATCGGGCGAGGCAAGCTTCGACGTGATCGCACAGAACGTGACGGCGTCGCGCATCGAACATGTCGCCAAGATGTCTCCGCCGGTGGACGCTCTGCTGGGCGGACGGCTGCGCGGTAGCGGCCGGATTGCGAACGGGAGCTTCGAGCTTACGGCCGCGACTGTAGATCTCACCGGGCAGCGCATTACCGTAGATGGCGAGCCCATTGGCGACCTGACCGTCACGGCCGAGACGAAAGGCACCGAGATGACGGTGCGGGCGGGCGGCAATATTCGGGACTCCGTAGTGGAGGCAAGCGGCAAATGGCGGCTGGAGGGAGATGCCCCGGGCCAAGCCGACGTGCGGTTCTCGCGCATGAGCATCGCCTCCGTGCGCGACCTGATGATGCTTGGACGCACGCAGGATCGTCCACCCGAGCCGCCCTTCGAAGGGTTCTTTGAAGGCGGTGCTACGGTCACGCTGCCGTTGCGAAAACTGGACGCCTTTCGCGCCAAGGTGACGCTGGAGACGGTTCAGATCAATCCGCGGCCCGGCCAGGTGCAGCGGCTCGGCATGCAGCAGCAGGATATGGTTCTGAAGAACAGCCAACCGCTGGTGGTGGACGTCACGAACGACCGGGCGCAGCTCAGCGCAGCCGAATTTACCGGGCGCGAGACGAACATCGCGGTGGAAGGCGTGATTCCGTTCCGTGGAAATGCCGGAGCGGATTTCTCCTTGCGCGGAAATATCAACCTTGTGATTCTTCAACTCGTCAACCCGGATCTGGTGGCCAAGGGGAACGCGAACCTGCAAATGTCGATTCGGGGAAACTTGCAGGATCCCAACGTGAATGGCCGCTTGGAGTTGAGCAAGACGTCTTTGAGCTACAGCGATCTGCCGTATGTGGTGGACAATGCCGAGGGGTCGGTCGCATTCGACCGGAACCGCGCCACGATCGAAAAGCTGACGGCGGAGACAGGCGGCGGGACAATTAATTTCACCGGAAGCCTGGACTTCGGCGGTCTGGAATCCGGGACTGCGCTGGTGTATCGGCTCCAAGCCGACGCGCGGCGAGTGCGGGTTCGCCTGCCGCAGGATCTGAGTACCACTTTCGATGCGAACTTAAGGCTGACCGGAGCCTCGGACGCGAGTACCATTTCGGGCACTGTGACCCTCAACCGCGCTTCGTTCAATCCACGCAGCGACTTGGGTAACTTGCTCGCGCAGGCTTCCGCGCCGGCGTCCGTGCCCACCGCGCCCAACGAGTATCTGCTGGGCATGCGGTTCGATGTGCATATCGAAAGCGCTTCGACCTTCCAGGTTGAGACCTCGCTGACGCGCGACGTGGAGGCGGAGGTGGATCTGCGGCTGCGCGGCTCACCGGTTCGACCCGTGCTCCTGGGCACGGTTTCGATCAACCAGGGCGAAGTGCAGGTATTCGGGACCCGGTACACCATCAATCGCGGCGATATCCGATTCCTGAACCCTGTGAAGATTGAGCCGACCGTCGACATGGATCTGGAGACCAAGTTGAGGGGCGTAACGGTAAACGTGACCCTCGCGGGACCGCCGGGCAATCTTAAGATGAACTGGAGCTCGGATCCGCCGCTTCAACAGTCAGAGATCATCGCCTTGCTGGCGACCGGGCGGGACCCGTCGCTGGTGCTGAACCAGGCGGCTCCGGGTGTTGCCTCGGGCGGGGCGAGCAGCTTCGCCGCGGCCGGCACGGGCCTGGTAGGGCAGGCCCTCAACGCCCAGCTCTCCAGCAAGTTTCAGCGATTCTTCGGGGCTACCCGCGTAAAGATCGATCCGACGCTGACCGGCGTCGATAACCTCCCGCAAGCGCGCCTGACGTGGGAGCAGCAGGTTTCGAAGGACATCACGCTAACCTACATAACGAACCTGAACCGCACGCAGGAGCAACTGATCCAGGTGCAGTGGGACTTGGATAAGAATTGGTCGGCCATTGCAGTGCGGGATCCCAACGGTCTGTTCGGGATCGATTTTCAGTTCCGGAAAAGATTTAAGTAGATCTATTTGCGGCCCAGGTGCAGGGCTACCGCGCCTCCGGTCATGCGCTCGAATTCGACGCTTGAAAAGCCGGCACGACGCATGTCCTGAGCGAGCTGTTCGGCGCCAGGAAATTTACGGATCGATTCTGGAAGGTACGAGTAGGCATCCTGAGAGCCCGAGATGATTCCTCCGATCCGCGGAAGCACGCGTGTGGAAAAGAATCCGTACATCGCCCTGAACGCGCGGTTGGAGGGCTGCGAGAATTCGAGAATCGCGGCCGTCCCGCCGGGCTTCAGCACGCGCAACATTTCTTCCAGGCCGGTTTGGTAATTCGCCAGGTTGCGAAACCCGAACGCGACCGTAATCAGATCGAGCGAGGCGTCCGCCAACGGAAGCAAGAGCGCATCGGCTTCGAATACGGGTGTGCGGAAACCGCGGGCGGCACTTTTATGACGAGCCTCGATTTTGCGGCGAGCCTCGAGCAGCATGGGATGGCAGAAATCGCTCGCCAGTAAGGGGCGGCGCGCCCGAGCCTCCAATGCCAGCAGCACGTCGCCTGTTCCACAGCACAGGTCGAGCACGCGGGCATCCGGACGATCCAGGATATCCGCGACGCGCGCTACCGTGCGGGCTCGCCAGCGCTTGTCGAGATTGAACGACAGCAGATGGTTCAGCAGGTCATAGCGCGGGGCGATTCGGCCGAACATCCCGCGAACCCACTGGGCGGCCGCTTGTTCATTGACGGCGCCCTGCGGTGTGGTGCCGGTGGCGCGGGTCATCGCAGAGCCGCTTGAATCGATTCCAGCACCAGGCGATCCTCGACGCCGGAAACAATGGCGACGTCGCCGATTTTCGTCGGAAGCACGAAGTGAACCTGACCTTGAACCGTTTTCTTGTCGCTGCGCAGGCGGGCAGCGAGGTGGCCCGCTTCGATGCCGTCGAACTGTGGAATGGGACCGTACTTGGCGACGACGCTGTGGATGGACGCGGCCTCGGAAGCGCCCAGACGCTCCGTTTTTTCCGCCAGGATGGTGGCGGCGCGCATTCCCCACGCAATCGCTTCGCCATGCAGGAAACGTTCGTAGCGCGTTTCGGCCTCGAGCGCATGGCCGAAGGTGTGGCCGAAGTTGAGGATGCGCCTGAGATCGCCCTCGCGCTCGTCGGCGGTGACCACCTCGGCCTTGATGCGTACAGCCGCTGATATGATGCGTTCGAGCGTGGCGGGCTCCTGGGCAAGCACGGCGGACGCGCACTGATCCATCACCCCGAACAGCTCGGCATCCCGGATCACGCCACATTTCACAATTTCGTAGAGCCCAGCCCGGTACTCGCGCGCGGGCAGGGTTCGGAGAACCTCGGGATCGATGAGCACCGCGAGGGGCTGATGAAAGCTGCCCAGCAGGTTCTTGCCCGATACCAGATTGACTCCGGTTTTACCGCCCACCGCGGCGTCTACCTGCGCCAATAAGGTCGTAGGCGCCTGAATCACGGGGATGCCGCGCATGAAAACCGCTGCAAGGAATCCGGCGACGTCGCCCACGATGCCCCCGCCGAAGGCTATCACTACGCTCGACCGGTCGCCGCCCGCTTCGATCATCTGCTCCGCTAGAGCTTCCAGTTGGGACAGACGCTTGTTCGGCTCGCCGCCCGGAAAAAACAAGACTTTGTGCCGGCGGTCTCCGAGGGCGCGTTCGACGATGGCGCCATGTAACGTCCAGACATCCGCGGTAGTGACGACAAACGTGATGCCGGAGCGGGGCGGGAGAAAATCAGCCACGCGGGATAGCGAGCCGCGCTCGACGATAGCGTCATAGGCTCGCTGCGGCGTTTCCACGCGAAAGCTGGGCATATACGTTCGTTGTACCATGGGCCTGTTGACTCCGCGGAAAACTCCTTCGTTCTTCCTTTTACTGTTGTTGGTGGCGCCCCTGGCGGAGACCCATCCGTCCACGGTCCTGTGGGCCGGACCGGCTATTCTGATTGCCGCGATTGCCATCGCATGGGCGGCGGAGTCGGCACAGTTCTTTATCGCGCAAGGGTTCGCGCTGGCGATTCTGGCGTGGCTGCAAACCTTGCCGGAGTTCGCGGTGGAAGCCGTGCTGGCCTGGCATCAGCAGGTGCAGTTTCTTCTGGCGAACCTCACCGGCGCGCTGCGGTTGCTGACGGGTTTCGGGTGGCCTGTGATCTACTTCACCGCCGCGATGGTCCAGCGCCGGCGCGGAGGGCCGCCGATAAAGTTCATCCAGCTGGAGGAGCACCATGCAGTGGAAGTAGTGGGCCTGGCCGCCCCGCTGTTGTACGTCGGCGTAATTGCGTGGAAGGCATCGCTGAGCATCTACGACGGAGTGGTGCTGATCCTGTTGTACACGGCGTACCTGTTAATTCTTAGCCGGATGCCGCCGGAGGATCCAGAGACCATCGAAGATCTGGAGGCGATTCCGCGCAAAATCGTCACCTCGCCGCGCGCGCGGCGGATCACGCTCATCATCGGGCTTTTTCTGTTCGGCGGGGTCCTGATCTACGTCGCCGCGGAGCCGTTTCTGGCCAGCCTGCTGGCTCTTTCTGCCGCGGTCGGCATCCCGGCGTTCGTCTTCATCCAATGGGTAGCGCCCGTAGTGTCCGAGTTTCCGGAGATGGCGTCCACTTTCTATTGGGCGCGATCGGTAAACCGCGCGCCGATGGCCCTGATGAACATGGTCTCCAGCAACATCAACCAGTGGACGCTTCTCACTGCGATGCTGCCGATCGTACTCTCAATCAGCATCGGCAGCCCGACACCAATCCTGTTCGACCAGGAACAGCGGATCGAGCTATTGCTGACCCTGGGGCAGGCGGTGGTCGGCATGATATTTCTGATGAACATGCGGCTCACCTGGTATGAGGCGACCGTCATGTTCGCGTTCTTCTGGCTCCCGTTCGTTAATTCATCCTGGGCGAAACCGGTCGCCATGCTGTATTTCGCGTGGGCTGGCCTGGAGGTGGGTCGCATGATCGCAGGGCGGCGTAAGGTACTGGCGCCGACGCACTTCGCGCGGATCTGGAAAGAGCATATCGTCCGATAGTGTAGGCGGGCGAAGCATGCCTCGCCCCTACAACGACAGTTTCTGCTCGAGATCCTGCTTCACGCGAGGCCATTCCGAATCGAGAATGCTGAAGTAGACGGTGTCGCGAAGGCGGCCGCTCCAGGTGATCAGGTGCTGCCGCAGCGTGCCTTCTTCGGTGGCGCCAATCCGGCGGATCGCGTTACGGGAGCGCTGGTTCAGGGCGTCGGTCTTGAGCTCGACGCGAATGCAACCCAGAGTCTCAAAGGCGTGACGAAGCATCAGGTACTTGGCTTCGGTATTGACGGCGGTGCGCCGCCAGGGTGCGGCGATCCACGTTGAGCCGATTTCGACACGCCGGTTCGCGGCGTCGATGTTCATGTAACGTGTGCTCCCCACCACCTGCCCGGAAGGGGCATGAACCGTCGCGAACGGCAACGCCGTACCCGCGGCCTGGGCGTCCAGCGCAGTTTGAATGTAGGCGGCCATGTCCTTCGGCGTGGCCACGCGATACGGGATCAGCTCCCAAAGCTCGGGGTCGAGCCCTATTGCGCACAACGCAGCATGGTGCGTTTGGGCTAATGGTTCGAGACGTACGTGGCGGCCTGCGAGGGTAACAGGATGGATGATCAAACGCCGTATTTTCTAAACACCGTACTTCTTAAACCAGGCCAGCATTTTCTTCCAGGCGTCCTGCGCGTCGTCCTGCTTGTAGCTGGGGCGGTAGTCGGCGTTGAAGCCGTGCTGAGCCTCCGGATACACGTTGATCTGTGACTCGTCGCCGACCACCTTGAGAGCCCCGCGCATGCGCTCGATCGATTCCAGGGGGATGCCCGTATCCTTGCCGCCGTAGAAGCCAATTACCGGCGCCTTGAATCCGCCGGCATAGTCCAGCGGGTTTTTCGGCGTCATGGCGTTCTTATCGCCTTCCAGACGGCCGTACCAAGCGGCGCCAGCGTTGAGCTTGGGATTGTGCGCCGAATACATCCACACGATGCGGCCACCCCAGCAGAACCCGGTAATGGCCAGCCGGTCGGCGCTTCCGCCGTTCTTGACCGCCCAGGCGGCGGTAGAATCCAGATCGCTCATCACCTGGCTATCGGGCACCTTGGAGACCACAGTGTTGATGATCTCCTGAATGTTTTCGATCTTCGATACGTCGCCCTGGCGCGCGAACAGCTCGGTGGCGACGGCCATGTAACCGGACTTGGCAAGACGGCGGCACAGATCCTTGATGTGTTCGTGAACTCCGAAGATCTCCTGCACCACCAGAACCGTGGGGAACCGGCCGCCGCCGCTGGGGCGAGCGCGGTAGGCGGGAACCATTTTCCCGTCAGCCATCGGGATTTGAACCTCGCCGGCCGTGAGGCCTTTGGTATCGGTGGTGATGGTTTGTGCGCCGACCGGGCGCACCGCCAGCGCAAAGCCGACTGCCAGCTTGCTCACCAGAAAATCGCGGCGATTTTGGGGGAGAATGTCGGGCAGAAGGCTCTTCAGATCAGAAGTGCTCATGGCGCTATTGTACTTTAGAGGGAACGTTTCAAATCCCACGGTATCATGGATGTTTGGGAGCGCAGCAGTCTCAAAAGACCCGATGGGTCATCCTTATCCTCATCAACCTGGCGTCGCTTGCAGGGCTAGTCTGGGCGCTTCGCGACGTCAGTTTGAGCGACCTTACAGACGATCTGGCCACCATTGATTACGTGTGGGTGGCGGTGGCGGTCGCCATCGAACTGAGCGTATATCTTTGGCAGGCAGTACGTTGGCAGTTGGTGTTGCGCCCGGTGGTCTCATTGAGTTTCCGGCAGGGCGCGCGGGCGATATACGTCGGGCTCTTCTCGAGCGAGGTTCTGCCATTCCGCGGAGGCGAAGCAGTGCGCTGCTTCCTGGTAAGCCGTTGGACTCAATTGCCTTTTTCCGTCTCGATGGCCAGCGTGCTCATCGAACGCGTGTTCGACGGAATGTGGTTGTGGCTCGGGCTCTGGCTGTCGTTGAAGTATGTCGAATTGCCGAGGCGGTTGGGGTACGTGAACGACGGACTCGGCGTGTTCGTGCTGGGGGGAGCCGTGCTACTGGGTTTGGCGCTATTTCGGCCGCGCCCCCCGCGAACCGCGCTTTCCCGACCGGGTTGGCGGCATCACCTGGCGGTGCTGATGGACGATCTCGCGCTGATCGGCCACTCCCGCTATCTCTACTTCGCGCTCCTGCAGAGCGTGCCCTATCTTCTCTTGCAGGTGATCCCGATCTGGGCTGCGTTCCGAGCCTACGGCTTCGACCTCGGGCTTGGCGCGGCTTTTGCCCTGATGTTGATCCTTCGGCTCTCGAGCATTATTCCTCAGGCCCCGGTGAACCTGGGTCTATTCCAGATTCTGACCAAACAGTTCCTGGAGAGGGCTTACCACGTCGATCCTTCGGAGGCGGCCCGGTTTTCGCTGGTTTTGTGGGGCGTGATCAAATTGATGCCGTTGATCGCAGGATTCATTGCATTCGCGATCACCGGCGCCAAAATGGGCGAACTGAGGAAAGCCGGCGCGCCCGAAGGTCAGTCCGGAGGAGCGGTGGCTCCGGTGATCTCCCTATAAACCTCCCAGGTTTTGGTAAGCGCCGAATCCCAGGAAAACTGCAGGGCGCGCTCGCGCCCGCGACGGGCGAGGTCCTCGCACAAACCTTCCTCCGACGCAAGAAGTACAAGCGCGGCGGCGATCTCCTCTGGATCCTCCGGATTCACCAGCAGAGCCGCGTCCCCTGCAACCTCCGGCAGGGCTGAGCGGCGCGAGGTGATCACTGGAACGGAGTTCGCCATCGCGTCCAGCACCGGCATCCCGAAGCCTTCATCAAGCGATGGGAAGGCGAAGATGCGGGCGCGGCGATAGAGCGCCTCCAGCTCGATCTGCGTAACATACCCAAGGACGTCGATATCGCTCTTGCGCGGGCTGCTCTCAACCGCATGGAGCTCTTCCGCGGCACCGAAGCCGTCGGCTGCGCCTGCCAGCACCAGGCGCCATGAGGCAGGCATGCGTTCGAAGGCGCGGACCAGCCTCGCGACGTTCTTACGCCGCTGGATTGCGCCCACGAAGAGCACCAGGTTCTCGCGCAGCGCCGTTGGACCTTCGGACGGAACTCGAACGCCGTGCGGGATCACGCGGATACGGGAAGATTCCACGCCCAGGAATTCTTCGATCTGTTGGGCGGTAAAACGCGAGACCGCAATCATCAAATCGGTGCGGCGCGCTGCTTGGCGAGCCTGTTGAGCGAAGCGCGCGCGGAATTCGGGCGTCGAATACTCGCCGGTGATGACAAATAGATCGTGGAACGTGGTCACCGTACAACGAGCGGGCGCGTCCACGCGCTGGTTCAGAGCATGAAACAGGTCGGCCCTGGGAGCGCCGCGCAGGATTCGGCGAGCGGTATTCCCGGGTAGGGGATCGCGGAAAGAGCGCAAGAAGCGATGAGGACGGTAACAGAACTGGAACCGATCCTTGGGATGGGAGCGCGCAAGACCGAACAGGACTTCTCGGGAATAGACCCCAACACCGGACAGATTCCGATCCAGGCTGTAGGTGGCGTCGAGCGCGATTTGCACTTTCTGCCATGATCGCACTCGTTCACACTGCGCCCGCAAAACGGAGCCTGGGTCGCGAGCTCGAACGCAACCGCGGGTTCGCGAATTCAGCACCGCGACCGGCCCTTTGCGGGCTTCCTAAATAACAGCAGCGGCGTGACGGGCGATTGGACGCAGATTGAGGATGGCCTGTTCGAGCAGAGCATCTAATGAAACAGGATGCCGGGGATCGAACACAGCCGCGCCAAACGCGATCGCGTAGTCGTTGTGAAAACGCGCCCGGATTTCTTCAACCGGCTCGGCCTCGGTATCAAATACCAGCAGACCGAACCGCGAGCGGCCTAACCTCGCCACCAGAGCGGCGGGACCCGCCAGCCTGCGGAGACTGTCAGCGGCCTCGACCAGCGCCAGATCCCGGCGATGTGCATCATGAGGACGTGCACCGTCGTCCAGACCATCCGGCTCGGCCACCAGGATCATCATTCTCTGCCTGAGCCGGTCAGCCAGCAGGCAGTCGCGATTCGCCAACGTCAGGAACGCGGGACGCGTCAGCAGACCGGTCAGTTGATCCGTCATGGAAGTAGCCCGCGAGGCTGCCAGAAGACGATGCCGCTCCAGCGCGTTGCGGATGGCTCGCGCCAGAGGCGCACAGTCCACCTCTTGCTTGAGTAGGAAATCCTGAGCGCCGTCGCGGACCAGCCGTTCAGCCAGGGAGGTCGCGGAAGATTCTACTAAGAGGATGACCGGAACATTGGGGGCGGCTACATGGACCCGGCGGAAGGTTTCGGCGCCCTGGCTATCTGGGAGATCCGGATCAAGCAAGAGGATATCCATGGCCTCGGTCGCCAGGATGGCCGCGGTATCGGCCCAGGTGGACGCGTGAGACGCCTCCACATGAACCCAGTCGCTCCAGTAGCGGGCGCCGTCGAGGTCGGTCAGGACGTCGCGAAGGAAGAGGGTCTCTTCGGTTCCGGATTCGGCCAGCAGGACACGCAAGGTCACGTGAAGAGATAGTGGGCCGAGGAGCCCGACAGTCTCACAAAACCGCATGCGCGAAACTACGCTGCTTTAACTGTCGAGTTGATACTCTTTCAGCTTCCGGTACAGGGTGGTGCGGCCGATTCCGAGAAGGTGCGCGGCCACGGAACGGTCTCCCTTGGTGTATTCGAGCGCGTTCACGATAGCGCGGCGTTCCAGTTCGAGCAGCGGGACCACGACCGGAGCATTTTGAATCGCCAGGGGGGCGGCTGCGGACGAATCCTGAGAGCCATCGTTCCCCACCGGGGCGGTGAACTGGGTGCCGGCCGCCGCCATGAGGTACTGAGCTTTCTTCTCAGTGAGGAAATTACGCAGGTTCGAGGGTAGATCTCCCAGATGCAGCAAGGGGCCGGAGTTGATGGCCGCCATGTGCTGCACGCAGTTTTCGAGCTCGCGTACGTTGCCCGGCCAGTCGTAGGAAAGCAGGACTTCCATGGCTTCGGCCGTGATGTTGTAATTTCCGCCAACGCGGGTTAGGAAATGGTTGATCAGCGCGGGAATATCTTCTTTGCGCTCGCGCAGAGGGGCTAGACGGATGTTGATGACATTCAGGCGGAAATAAAGATCGCGGCGGAAGTTGCCCTTTTCCACTTCCTTCGCCAGATCGCGATTGGTGGCCGCGATGATCCTGAAATCCGAACGCCTGGTGGTCAGCGACCCTACCGGACGGAATTCCTTCTCCTGCAAAACCCTGAGCAGCTTGGCCTGCAGGTCCAGGGGCAGCTCGCCGATTTCGTCGAAGAACGCGGTCCCCCCGTTGGCCGCTTCGATCAGGCCAACCTTGGTGTTGGCAGCGCCCGTAAATGCCCCCTTGACGTGCCCGAACAGTTCGCTCTCCATGAGCGGGCCGACCATGGAGGAGCAGTCAATGGTTACAAAGGCCTCCTTTGATACGGTCATGGCATGGATGGCGCGGGCGACAACTTCCTTGCCCGTGCCGGTCTCGCCGAGCAGCAGCGCCGGCCAGCGACATTTGCCGAGTTTGTCGATAAGCCGGAGAACCTGGCGTGTGCGCGGCGATTGTCCTACCAGGACGTGACGGGTTTCATCTAGTTGAGCTTGCATCGTTGCTCCCGGACAAAAAGTGGGCCTTCAATGTGTAGTGTGCGATTCAAAGATAAACTCTACAGCCGAATTGAATACTTCTCTAGACCCTCCTTCAGAGGTTAGGGGTAGGTATATGGGGGGTAGGTAGGACCCCACTTGGGGGGTAGTGAGCCGGATGCGAGCCGGATGCTCGACCTATCCTATTCTTTAACGACCATTGCCTGGCCGGTTGTCTTCTCCACCTCGGCGGCCAGGGCGGTAGCTGCTTGAAAGGTGAGGGCGTGCCCAACCAGCACTCGCCAGAGTGCGCGATCGCCCTGACGCTCGACCACTCTCGCATCGGAATAGAGGAGCGTGTCCCGAAAGGTTTCGGCGCGCGAGGAATCGGAGAAGGCGCCGACCTGGACCGCATACCCGGCCACGGGGGTTTGCGGATTATCTTCTAAGGCTTTCACTGGAGGCGGATTCACGGGAGGGTTGATTACGATCAATCGCACTCGCGCGGTTCCAGTGCGCACGATGTCGAGCTCGCGAGCGGCGGCCATGGACAAGTCAATAATGCGGCCGCGGACGAAGGGTCCACGGTCGGTGATGCGGACATCGACCTGCTTCCCGTTCGAAAGATTCGTGACTTCGACCCAGGTCTGAAAGGGCAGAGCGGGATGCGCGGCAGTCAGCTTTTCCATATCGAATATTTCGCCGGATGCGCTGGGGCGGCCATGATAGGGGACGCCGTACCAACTGGCGATTCCAGTTTCAGTGGAACCGATCCGCGCGGGCGGAGCGGGGAGCCGCGCAGCGGTGTGCCGGGCGCAACCGCTGACGAGTAGCATCAGCGCGAGCGCACATATAAGCGCGATGCGCGTGCGAGCCGCGTAAACAAGCCCTCGGAGCACTAAAACAATTCTACTCGAGCTCGTTTTATCGATTCCATGCCGATGAAGAGTCCTTCGAGGTCGGTCCACACCGGTCCCGCGCGGTTCATTTTTTTCTTGACTTTCCAGGGATTCCACCTTATAAAGGGGACACGACGCGCTCTCTCGGAAGAGTAGCGCTTAATCTGATGTAAAGGGAGAATCACTCGATGAAGAACGCAACGAAGAAGAAAGCTGCTGCGAAGAAAAAGGCTGCTCCGAAGAAAAAGAAGTAGCCAGAGCAGCTCGCTTAGTTTCGAGTTTAACCAATCGGCCCCGAGAAATCGGGGCCGGTTTTGTTTTTAGAGGAAGCCGTTCAATCGCTGCGCAACACCGTTCAACTGCGCTCTTACGCATTTCGCAGCGTTGCGCGAAACACCACGCCCGCTTATAGCTGAAGCGATTTCAGGTAGGCGCGAAACTCTTCCCCGAGGTCGTAACGCTTCAGCGCGAATTCCACCGTGGCCTTCAGGAAGCCGAGCTTATCGCCCGCGTCATAGCGCGTGCCTTCGAATCGATAGCCGTAGATCGGACGACTGCGAAGCGCGTGCTTCAGACCGTCGGTAAGTTGGAGCTCTCCGCCGCTGCCCGGCTCGATGGTCTCCAGAGAATGGAACACTTCCGGCGTGAGTACATAGCGTCCGATGATGGCCAGATTCGAGGGGGCGTCCTGGGGCTTGGGCTTCTCCACCAGGTTGCGGATCCGGTACAGACGATCGCGTCCCCCGTTGTGACCCACCGGCTCGGCGTCCACCACACCGTAGGCCGAAATGTTTTCCCGGGGAACTTCCATTAGGGCGAGCACGGGAGCACCGTAGAACTCGTACACATCCAGTAACTGTCGTAAGGCGGGAACCTCAGCGTCGATCACGTCATCGGACAAAATCACGGCGAACGGTTCGTCGCCCACCAGCTCGCGCGCCCGCAGAACGGCATGCCCGAGGCCCAGCGCTTCCTTTTGCCGCACGTAGGCGACGTTGATCATGTCGGAGACGGCCCGTACGGTAGCCAGCAGATCCTTCTTATTGCGGGTTTCGAGCAAATGCTCCAGCTCGAAGCTGACATCGAAGTGATCCTCGATCGCAGTCTTACCGCGGCCGGTAACGATGATGATGTTCTGGACTCCGGAGTGAATGGCCTCTTCGACCCCGTACTGGATCAACGGCTTATCCACCAAGGGAAGCATTTCTTTGGGCTGGGCCTTGGTGGCGGGAAGAAAGCGGGTACCAAGTCCGGCGGCGGGGAAGACAGCTTTACGAACCTTTACGCTCATCAATTACTCATTCTAGCGGTTGGCCCTTGCCGCCCGTCGCGTGACGAATTGACTGCATAGAAAGTTTTGATTGGATCGCATAGCGTGGCCGGTCTTACGCTCGTACTATGCGCCCGGACGACACTCCGTCGGACAGCACCGACGTTTCGCTCCTGCGCCGCGTAAGCCGGATTGTTAACTCCGCGCTATCGCTGGACGAAATGCTGGGTCAGATCGTGGGGCTGACCGCGCAAGTGTGCGCCTGCGATGCGTGCATCGTGTACCTTCTGGAATCGGCGACGGGCGATTTCGTCCTGCGCGCCTCCCAGGTGCCGCACCCGCGCATCGGCAACCTGAGGATGCAGTTCGGCGAGGGAGTCACGGGATGGGTGGCCCAGCACCAATTGCCGGTCGCGCTGACTTCAAAGGCGTTTGCAGATTCACGATTCAAGCCCATCGCCGGCCTGGTGGAGGACACCTACCATGCCTTCCTCTCGGTTCCGGTCGTGACCCGGGGCAAGGCGATCGGCGTGATCAACGTGCACCATCGGGATCCCCATGAACACAGCGAAGACGAGATCGCTGCCGTAACGTTTATCGGCGAGCAGACCGGCAGCGCGCTCAGCAAGATTCTGCTGGAAGACGAAAACGCGCGGCTGGCGGAACGCGATCAGGAGCTCGAGCGGCAGCGGGCGTACCTGGAGACCGAAGTGGCCCGAAGGACTGCCGAGCTGCAGGCGACCAATGAAGAGTTGCGGGCCGCCAAAGAAAAAGCGGAGGAGGTGGCGCAGCTGAAAGGCGAATTCCTCGCCAACATGAGTCACGAGCTGCGGACGCCGCTGAACGGCATAATCGGCATGACCGAGGCGGTGCTGGACACCGAGCTGACCCCGGAGCAGCGGGAATTCCTCACCATCGCGAAGGCATCGGCCGATTTGCTCCTTAAAATCATCAATGACGTACTGGACTTTTCCAAGCTGGACGCGCGCAAAGTCCCCCTGAACCGCATCGGGTTCAATCTCGAGCACACGTTCGAGCAGACGGTGAGGTCCCTTTCGTTTCTGGCGGCGCAAAAAGGGATCGAGTTGCGCTATGAGATCGAACCGAACGTTCCGGCAGCTCTGGTGGGGGATCCCAGGGCGCTGTCCCAGGTGCTGATCAACCTGATCGGCAATGCAATCAAATTCACGGATCAGGGTGAGGTGAAGGTTACCATTCGAACGGAGTTGGAGGAGGGGGCGCAGGTTCTACTGCACGTTTCTGTCGCCGATACCGGCATCGGAATCCCCGCGGCCAAACAGGCCAGCGTCTTTGACGCGTTCGTGCAGGCTGATGGATCCAGCACCCGGCGTCATGGCGGAACGGGCCTGGGTCTGGCGATTTGCGCCAACCTGGTTAAGCTGATGGGCGGCCGGATCTGGGTGGAGAGCCGTGAGGGAAACGGCAGCACGTTCCACTTCACCGCCGAACTCGGCCGGGCTTCTGTCACGCAGACCGGGGCGGCGGAAATCGGCTAGGCTTACTTCAGCAGGTCCACGATTTCCCGCAGCTCTTTGCGCACGGTTTCGAGCACCGGTGACGGAATGTCGAAAAACCCCGTTTGAACGGGCTTGGCCGAGGCCTGCCTACCGGAAGACCTTCTCGGGGCGTCTACCGAAGCCGGCGCTGCCGGTTCGCTGTTCTTAGGCCGGGTGTCCAGAAACTTCCGGGCGCCCTCGATGGTGTAGCGCTTGTCATAGAGCAGGCGCTTGATCTCGAGCACCAGCTCGACGTCCTTGCGGCGGTAGAGACGGTGTCCGGTTCCGGATTTTTTTGGATCCAGCGCGGAAAATTCCGTTTCCCAGAAACGCAGAACATACGGTTTGATGGCGGCGAGACGCGCAACCTCCCCGATACGAAAATATAGTTTGTCCGGAATCTCGTCCGGTGTGATGGCCATCGGCGCGATTTTAGGCTCGCTCATGAGAGTACCCTTATTCTAATGTCCCCGCTGGCAGGAATCCATCCCGTCCGGGAGGCACTTCGGGCCGGACTTCCGTTGGACCGCGTGCTGGTAGTTAAGGGCGCGGCGGGTCCACGTCTTCAGGAACTGATCGACCTGTGCCGCGAGCGCGGGATCCCGGTGCGCTTCGAGCCGCGCGCGCAATTGGACCGGGCGGCGGGCAGCGCCGCGCATCAAGGCGTGGTGGCGTTCGGCGCGGCGGAGCGTTACGCGTCGCTGGAACAAACCACCGCGGGCCGAGGGCTGCACGTGGTCCTGGACGGCGTGGAAGATCCGCACAACTTGGGAGCAATCGCGCGCACGGCACACGCCGCGGGTGCGGCAGCGATCGTGATTCCGGAACGTCGCGCGGCAGGGCTGACCGAAACCGTCGCCCGCACGGCTGCCGGGGCGCTGGCCTATCTTCCCGTCGTCCGCGTGACCAACATCAGCCGCGCGCTCGAAGAACTGAAAGAGCGCGGGTACTGGATTTACGGTCTCGACGAGCGCGGCGACCAACCCTACGACCGCGTGGAATTCACCGCGCCCACGGCGATCGTCCTGGGGGGCGAGGGACGGGGGCTGCATCAGACGGTGGCGCGCCATTGCGATGCTTTGGTTTCGATTCCCATGGCGGGTGGTCCCACCGGTGGCGTTGCGTCTTTGAACGTCAGCGTGGCCGCGGGCGTGGTGCTATTCGAGTGGCGAAGACGGCAATCGCGTGAATAAGTTAGAAGTCGACATGAGCGCGTCGCCCACGCCACAGGGGCGCTGTTATATACTCGTCGCAGGTTGTCATGGATACGCGCTTAGGCGACGTCATTGATGATTTTTGTATCAAGTGCCGCCGCTTGACTAACCATTCCGTCGTGTCCATCCTGAACGGGTTTGCAGCCAAGGTGCGCTGCCGCACCTGTTACAGCGATCACGATTACCGTAATGAGCAGGCTCCGCCCTCGAAGAAAGATCTGAAAAAAGCCGCGCTGTTTAATGAAGTCCTCTCGGGCGTGGCCCCAGTCGCGGCAGAGGAAGCCGAGGGAGCGAAGAAGGTCGCCAAGAAGCCGGGCAAGCCGGCGGAAGCCTAGTTTTTCCGCAGCTCTTTTTCCAGATCTCGCAAGACCTTCGAGCGCTCTTCGCCTGACAGGTCGTGCTGCAGTCGTCGCAACGCCACGCCGATCACGTCGCGGTGGTGCAGTTTCGAGCCGATGTGCTCAGACGCAGTAAGTTGCAGCCAGAGGTCGTGCAGCCGGTCCAGATCCTCCGGCCACAGACGCGGCGGATGCGGGCCCAGGTTCACAAAAACGGACTCCCGATCCGGGCTGATCACTTCGAGCGAAAACGGATGGCGAGGGGGCGGCAGTTTTTCCCACGCCTGGCCGATCTGATGCGCCAGTTCCTCGGAAGTCATGCGCGAGCTGACACCGGTGACCAGGCGCGAGGCTTGCAGGCTGCTGGCGGTCTGGACCAAGGCATCGAAGGGATTCACCGCCGGAACCACCAACAGTTCCACGTGTTTGCCTTCCTTCTCGGCCAGCTCCACCACGTGACTGAACAGTTCCTTTTCGTAATCGCTAAAGATCTGGCTTTCGGTGAGCTCGTACTCGCCGGCCCCGGTGGATAGCGTGCGAACGCTCATCACCACGATGTCGTGCCGTCTAAGATTCGTCTTGACCAGCACCTGGCGCAGATGTTCCATCCGCCGGTAATCGCGAACCGCTACTAGTACGCAGCCGGGCCGCGCCTCGAGATGCGAGGAATCGACCTGTTGCTGGTGTTCCAGGTTGAACTGTTCCAGGCCCTTCTTTTCCTGCTTCGCACGGCGATGATTGATCTTTTCGGATATCGTGAAGGTTACGAAAAGCCCCAGGGTAAACGCAATGCCGTACTTAGTCGCTACCTGTTTGGTGAACAGGTTCGCGAGCGCTACCGCGCCCAGGATGCCGGTGGTGATGATGAGGCCGATGGGGATCTCCCAGCCTGCTATGCGTACGTTGAGGGGCGTCTTGTACTCCTGATCGTGGCGCTGGAAGCGTAGCGCCGTCACCCCCAGGGCCTTGAAGAAGAAGCTCCATACCACGCCGAACGCGTAGGCTTCCGCCAGAATCGACATATTGCCGCGGCTGTAGAGGATCGTGGCGAGCTGGAGAATCGTAATCAGGTTGATGATGTGATAGGTGGTGCCAAATTTACGCTGCGGCTGGCGAAACCACGGCACCAGGACGCCATCCTCGGCCACGCGATTAAGTACACCATTGGCTCCGATGATGGACGTATTGATCGCGCCCGAAAGAATCAGCATGCCCACGACCACGACGAAGATGTGGAATGCGAGCCGTAAGGGATAAGGGCCGCTCAAATTCATCGCCAGGCCGCCGATCAGGTTGGCGAAGTACTTGGGCCGCTCGCCATCGGGAATGATCATGGCGGCGAACAGCGTGATGACTCCGGTGCCTATCAGGGCATAGACGCAAACGATGTTGGCGGCGATCTTGAGGTTCTTCAGCTTGGGCGACGCAATCTCACGGTAGACTTGCGCCAGCGTCTCGAACCCGCTCATAGAGAGCAGAGAGTGTCCGAAGGCGATGATGATCGCCACCACCGGCAGTTGCAGCCAGAAGGTCCCTTTCAGCCAGCCCTGGGCATCTTCGGAGAACATCAGGTTGGAGGGAACCGGAGCCGGCGGAAGCGTCCACTTGTGCTGCAGCGCCATGCTGATGGGACACCAGATCAGCAGGATCGCCACCATCACGGTGGTGATTTGCATGATCTGCAGCGCCTTGCCGCTGGATTCATGCACGCCTTTGATGTTCATCCACCAGAAATAAATGGTCGCCACGATCGCGACTACCGCCGAGAACATGTTGACGTCGACGTGATAGGTCTGGTGCATCATCTCACTGAGCTCGTTGAATAACGCGCCCAGATATTGACCTGCGCTGACACCGCTAATGGGGCCGGTGAGGATGTAATCGAAGACCAGTGCTGATACCGACAGCTTGGCCATTACCGGACCCATGCTGTCGCGCACCACCACGTACACGCCGCCTCGCACGTACATGCTGCAGCTTTCGAGATAGATGCTGCGCACCGCAAAGCTGAACAGCATCACCCCCAGCACGAACCAGGGGGCAGCCTTGCCGATGGCCTGCTCGGCGGCGCCGCCGGCGTAAAAAGCCGACGATGCCAGATCGCTCAGGACGATCGAGGCTCCGCGCCAAAAACTAATGAAAGAGAGTGCAACCGTCGTCGCGACTACAACTCTCGAGGTCGGCGACGGCAGTTTACCGTCTTGTGGGGACATCCGTTACTCTATTCTACTTCGCACTATTCTAACCAAAGCAAAGAGCGACGTAGCATCGAATTCTCGAATCGACTGATACGCCGACCCTCGCAAGCGCGCCAACCCGCCCTGATGGGAACCTAGATTACATGGCTAAGAACTTCAAAGATCTTACGGAACGGGAGATCGTGGCGCTGGCCATCGCACTCGAAGAAGAGGACGGCCGGATCTACGGGGACTTCATCGACGGGCTGCGCGACACTTATCCGGCGTCCGCCAAGATGTTCGAGGAAATGCAGGCTGAGGAATCCGAACACCGTGCCAGCCTCATCGAGATCTATCGACAGCGCTTTGGCGAGCACATCCCACTCATCCGGCGCCAGGACGTGAAGGGCTTCGTCCAAAGGCGTCCTATGTGGCTGGTTCGACCCCTGGGGATCCACACGGTCCGGAAGCAGGCCGAGATCATGGAACTGGAGACGCGTCGATTTTACGAACGCGCCATACAGCAGGTCAGCGATGCGGCGGTGCGCAAGCTTCTGGGCGATCTGGCGGAAGCGGAGCGCAAGCATTCGGCTGTGGCCGAGGCTCTGGAACAACAGCTCTTGACTCCCGAGGCGCGGCAGGGCGAGGACGCGACAGAACGGCGCTTATTCGTCCTCCAGATCGTCCAGCCGGGCTTGGCCGGCCTGATGGACGGCTCGGTCTCGACGCTTGCGCCGGTGTTCGCCGCGGCCTTCGCCACCAAGAACAGTTGGGATGCGTTTCTGGTGGGCATGGCCGCCTCTGTAGGCGCCGGGATTTCAATGGGCTTCGCAGAGGCGCTGTCGGACGACGGGTCGCTGACCGGACGCGGGCATCCCTGGGTCCGCGGATTGGTATGCGGCCTGATGACCACGGCGGGCGGGATCGGCCACACGCTTCCGTTTCTCATTCCCGATTTTCGGATCGCCACCACCGTCGCACTTTTCGTGGTGGCGATCGAGCTGGCCGTGATCAGCTATATTCGACACCGCTATATGGATACGCCCCTGTTTTCCGCAACATTGCAGGTAGTGCTGGGCGGAGCGCTAGTGTTTGTCGCGGGACTTCTCATCGGCAGCGCCGGATGAGTGGTTAGATTCCTTCAAACAACCGCATCGCCAAGGACTCGGGGAGCTCCGCTTGCAGGATCTTGGCTGCGGCCTTGCCGATATCGTAGGGTGCCCGGCGGTACTCGATCGTACGATCCTCAGGCGAGTACAGGGCATACGCGGCTCTTGGATCCCCGTCGCGGGGCTGGCCCACGGACCCCGGATTGATCAGGTAGTAGTAGTCCGGTTCCAGTTGCACGACCCGGTCGGGTATCAGGCGTTTCACGCTGCGCGGGGCCAGCAAAAAGCCGCCTTGCAGGTGGGTATGGCCGAAGAACGTCAGCTTCGTGCCCAGATAGTTACGGAGGAACTGAACATCTTCCACACCCACCAGATACTCGTCCTCATCCAGAGGCGACCCGTGTACCAGGTCGAAGCCGCCATTCGATGCGCCGCCGGTAGTCACGCGCAGAGGGCCCTGAGGAAGTTGTTCCAGGTAGCTCCAATTGTCCGGCGTGAGCGCGCCCCGGGTCCAGAAGGCGGAGGCCCGTGCGGCAGGATTGAAGTTCTCGAGCAAATCCGTTCCGGTGCAGGCGCGGTCGTGATTGCCGCGGACGACCGAAACAACATTCGATCGGGCCCACGTGGCGATCGGGTTGGGATCTGCGCCGTAGCCGACCAGATCGCCCAGGCACAAGATTCGGTCGTAGCGGCCCCGGGCATCCTCGAGTACCGCTTCGAGAGCCTCGTGATTGCCGTGAATGTCGCTGACGATCAGGTACGGCACAGGCGCAAGAGGTTCACTTCCGGAGGCGCTCCCAGCCGCGCGGGAAGGCCGATGGTTCCGATGCCTCGGGAGACAAAGATCGCCGCCCGGTCACGCCGGTAGAGTCCGTCGACATAGGGCGTGAAAAATCGCGCAATATTCAGATCCTGGGTCAGAATTTCCACCCGTACTTGCCCGCCGTGAGTGTGTCCCGCAAGAGTAAGCTGATAGCCTTGCCGCGCTGCTACCGGAAACACGTCGGGATTGTGCGAAAGCAGGACGTTGAACGACTCCGGGGCGACCATCCGCTCCGCGCCCTGCAGGTATGGCTTGCTGGTGCGCTGATAGTCGACCCCGGCCAGGTTCAAGGTCGCCTGACCGAACTTGAGAGACTCGGCGCGCTGCCGGAGGTAGCGATGGCCAAGCCGCGCGCCCTGCTTTTCTACATAGTCCTCGGCATTCGCATAGATTTCGTGGTTGCCGAGACAGCCAAATACGCCTGCATCGGCCCGCAAACGGGAGAGTTGACGGAGGCACGCGTCTAACGGATCGTGCGCGGTGGTGATCAGGTCGCCTGTGACCAGCGCCACGTGAGCGCGGGTTTCGTTGGCCATATCGACGGCCCGGGCCAGCTCGCGTTCGCTCAAGAACGGGCTCAAGTGAATATCGGTCAACTGGACCAGGCGTAGTCCATGCAGATCTTCAGGAAGGCCCGGAAAATCCAAGTCCTTTTCCCGAAGTGAGAGATCGTGACGCTGAATAAAGACCCCATAGCCGGTGACGACAGCAGGCGCACACAGCAGGGCGACTTGACTGGTGCGTAGGAATGCCCTTCGCGCAGGGCTGTGCTCCGCCTGCACGCGCAGTCCCCATCGCGAGATCACCAGGGCGACCACCAGTAGAACGGACGAAAATGCCCACATTAACGCCAAGCCGCTGCCCCAGCTTGGCCACCACGTCGAAAAATAACGGTTGACGCGAGCGAAGCGGAGCAGGAATCCGAGCATGAGAATCGACCAGGAGGTCAGCAGTCCCAGCCCGACCGCCCAGCGTACGCGCACCGAACGGGCCCCCGCGGAACTCCAGATGAGCAATGCTGCGCCGGCGGCTTGCACCAGGAATACCATCGCCAACAGCATTAGATCCGGCAGATGCCGGATGTCGAGGAGAGTACGAAGTACTTGTCTAAGCACTTGTCTCCATCTTATCGGCAGGTTTAGTTCCTTCGCTACAAACTGCCATCCGCTACAATCAAAAAATGTCTCTGATCGTTGTCGGGTCCGTCGCTTATGACGGCGTGGAAACGCCGCATGGACGGGTGGACCGCATGTTGGGGGGGGCTGCCACCTACATTTCCCTGGCCGCGAGCTATTTCACCAAGGTTGGCATTGTAGCCGTGGTGGGCGACGATTTCGCCCAGGAAGATACGGATCTGCTCACCAGCCACGGCGTGGATCTGGAAGGTCTGGAGCGGGTCCACGGAAAGACGTTTTTCTGGGCCGGGAAATACACGCCGGACATGAACGATCGCGAAACGCTCACTACCGATCTCAATGTCTTCGCAGATTTCGATCCGAAGCTGCCCGCCAGCTACAAAAACTGTTCGTATCTGTTGCTGGGGAATATCCAGCCGCGGCTGCAGCGCAACGTGCGCTCGCAGATGCAGAAGCTGCGTCTGGCCGGCGGCGACACCATGAATTTCTGGATCAAGGATTTCCGCGACGAGCTGCTGGCCACCATCCGCGAGTGGGATTTCCTGCTGATCAACGATGCCGAAGCGCGCATGCTGTCGGGCGAAAACAACCTCAAGAAGGCGGCTAGTGCCATCCTGGACATGGGCCCTCACACCCTGGTGATCAAGCGCGGCGAATATGGCGCCATGCTGTTCCGCAAGGATTCTTTCTTCATCGTGCCCGGATACCTGCTGGAAACGGTTTTCGATCCGACCGGTGCAGGCGACTGCTTTGCCGGCGGTTTTATCGGTTATCTGGCGCAGCAGGGGTTCGATCTGCAGTCCGACCACATCAGCCGTGGCGACCTGAGCCGCGCGGTGATCTACGGCTCCGTCATGGGGAGTTTTTGCTGTGAGCAGTTCGGCGTGGAGCGGTTCCGCACGCTCAAGCGGGCGGAGATAGATGCGCGGTTCCAAGAGTTCCGCAATTTCACGACGTTCTAGCGTGGCTGGTGTCGCCGCACTGCTGGCGGCCATCGGCATAAGCGCGGCGTGGTGGTGTTTTCACCGCGGCTATTCGCTGTATTACGGCGATGCCGAAGCGCACCTGAACATCGCCCGGCGGATTCTTGATTCACGAACGCCTGGGCCTGATCAGATCGGTACGGTGTGGCTCCCACTGCCGCACTTTCTGCTGATTCCGTTTGTGATGCGCGATGCGTGGTGGCATAGCGGGCTGGCGGGCGTGCTCCCTTCGTTCGCATGTTTCGTAGTCGCCGGGACGTTTCTGTTCAGCGCGGCGCGGCGCGTTTTTTCCAGTTCGGCGGCGGCCCTGGCTGTTGCCCTGCTGTTCGCGCTAAATCCGAACATCCTGTACTTGCAAGCCACGCCGATGACGGAGCTGCTGTTCCTGGCTTCGCTCGCGGCGCTGCTGTGGGCCACCCTATGGTTCCGCGATTCGCAATCGTCCTGGGCCGTGCTGGCAGCGGCCGCCGCATCTAACGCCGCGTCGCTCACGCGCTACGAAGGCTGGTTCCTGATCCCGTTCGTGTGCGTATACCTGTGGGTTATCGCGAAACAGAAGAGGCAAGCGATTCTATTCGCCCTCCTGGCGATGCTCGGGCCGTTGGCCTGGCTCGCGCACAACCAGTATTACTTCGGGAACGCGCTCGAGTTTTACAACGGGCCATATTCCGCGGGCGCCATCTATCAGCGCCAGCTCGCGCAGGGCGGACCGCGGTATCCCGGCGATCACGATTGGTTCACGGCGGCTCGATACTACTTTGCCGCGTCGCGCTGGGTTGCGGGATGGCCGCTGCTGATCCTTGGCGCAGCGGGAGCGCTGGTGGCTATCTTACGAAGCGCGCGGCGGCGAGAGACTGGATGGGCGCTTTTTTTGCTGCTGCTCCCCCCGCTGTTCTACGTCTGGAGCATGCACTCCTCCGGAACGCCCATCTTTGTCCCGAACCTGACCCCTTATAGCTGGTACAACACGCGTTATGCCGTCGCCGCGGTCCCCTTCGCGGCCTTTGTTGCGGGAGGCCTGGTAACGCTGCTCCCGGCCCGGGGCCAGTTGAAGGGTGCGCTTATTGGAACCATGGTGATCACGGGCGCCTGGGCTTTCAGTGCGTGGCCTTCGATATGCTGGAAGGAATCGGAGGTGAATTCCGAGGCCCGGCGAGCCTGGACAGTTCAGGCAGCCAGTTTTCTGGCGCGCGAATACCGGCCGGGTTCGGGTATCGTGTTTCCGTTCGGCGATTTGACCGGTGTTCTGCGCGAGGCTGGCATTCCGTTGCGCGAGGGCTTGCATGAAGGCAACGGCGCCGCGTTCGACGGGTCCATGGCGCGACCGGATCTGCTCCTCCACCAAGAGTGGGGGCTGGCGTTTTCGGGCGATGCAGTGAGTGCAGCACTTCAGAAAGCCGATTACACGCTGAGGCGACAGATTGTGGTGAAAGGAGCGCCGGTGGTCGAAATCTACCATCGCGAATAGGTGCAGATCCCGTTTACAAAGGCGCACGGAGCGCGCAACGATTTTCTGCTCACCTGGCGTGACCGGTTGCCCGAGCACACCGGCGATCCGGCTGCACTGGCCCGCGCGATCTGCCATCGCCACACCGGCGCGGGCGCTGACGGGTGGATTCTGATCGCCAACACGAATAACGATGCGGATGCCGCCATCGAGCTGTGGAATTCGGACGGCAGCCACAGCGAGATTTCCGGCAATGGAACGCGCTGCGCGGCGGCTCTGCTGGTAGAATCCGGAATGGCAGCTGATGAAGTCCACATCGCTACGGGCGCGGGCATTAAGAGCCTCCGGCTTCTCGATCGCCTGGAGCATCGCTACTCTTTCGAAATGAACATGGGGCGAGCCGTAATCGAGGAATTGCACGCGACGCTGGTCCCGGGCCGCGAGTGCGTGATCCTGAACGTCGGGAATCCCCAGTGTGCGGTGTTTACGCGCGATTTCGATTTCGACTGGCGGGTTTTGGGCGCCGAGCTGGAAGGGCACCCGCGCTTTCCTCATCGCACCAACGTGTCCTTCATCCGCGTAGTGGACGAGCACTCCCTGGAAGTCCGTTTCTTCGAACGCGGCGCGGGAGAGACCATGAGTTCGGGGACGGGATCCACCGGGGCGGCCGCGGCGGCGCTGGCTCGCGGATTAGTGCACAGTCCGGTGCGCGTACACACGCCAGCCGGGCCTCTGGAGTTGCGCGTGGAGAATGACGATCTGTACTTGGAAGGCCCTGCCGAGATCGTCGCAGAGGGACAGTTCTATTACGAGAGCGGACAAGATTAAAAAGATGACCAATCATTTTGAACAACTGCGACGCAAGATCGAGACGCGCCAGGCGCAGGTAGGCGTGGTCGGGTTGGGATACGTAGGTCTGCCTCTGGTGGTCGAGTTCGCACAGGCCGGTTTTTGTGTCACTGGCATCGATGTGCAGCAATCCAAAGTCGACGCCATCAACCGCGGCGAATCCTACGTCCAGGACGTGCCCACGGCGGCGCTGCAGCCTTTCGTAAAGGCCGGCAAGGTCCGGGCGACCACTGATTTCAGCGTGGTAAAGGATCTGGACACCATCAACATCTGCGTGCCGACCCCGTTGCGCAAGACCAAAGATCCGGACATGAGCTTCATCGTGAACGCGTGTCAGGAAATCGCCAAATTCTTTCATCCCGGCACGTTGGTGATTTTGGAATCGACCACCTATCCGGGCACCACCGACGAACTGATGCTGCCCATGTTCGAAGAAGCAGGACTCAAGGTGGGTCAAGATTTCTTCATGTGCTTCTCGCCTGAGCGCGTCGATCCAGGCAACCCCAAGTATCAGACCAAGAACATTCCCAAGGTGGTCGGCGGCATCACACCGGCCTGCACCGAAATCGGTGCCCTGTTCTACGGCCAGGCGCTGGATACGGTGGTTCCGGTGGGATCCACTCGCGTGGCCGAAATGGTGAAGCTGCTCGAAAACACGTTCCGCATGATCAACATCGGTCTGGCGAACGAGATCGCGCTGATGTGCGACCGCATGGGCATCAATGTGTGGGAAGTGATCGACGCGGCGGCCACCAAGCCGTTCGGCTTCATGCCCTTTTATCCCGGACCCGGTTTAGGCGGCCACTGCATTCCCATCGATCCGTTCTATCTTTCCTGGAAAACCAAGCAGGCCGGCATCGAGGCGCGCTTCATCGAGCTGGCAGGCTATATCAACGGTCAGATGCCGCACTTCGTGGTAGACAAGATCCAGAACGCCCTGAACGACCACACCAAGCCTCTCAAGGGTTCGCGCGTTCACGTGATGGGTGTCGCGTACAAGCGCGATATCGATGATGTGCGCGAATCACCGGCCCTCGACATCATCCACTTGCTGGGCCGGCGAGGCGCCCTGATCAGCTATAGCGATCCGTTCGTGTCCCAGATTCAATCCGACGGCATCCAATTGCAGGCGATCGATCCGGACGCCGGCGTGCGCCAGGCGGACTGCGTGGTGATCGTGACCGATCACAAGAAATTCGATTACGCGGAGTTGGTAAAAACTGCGAGCCTGATTGTGGATACCCGCAATGCGTTGAAGGGGATCGAATCGGAGAAGATCGTCCGCCTCTAAGAGATACTGGGCGTATGCCCGAGTTGCCCACCAAGGCCGCCCTTCGTGTCCGCAACCTTCGCAAAACCTATAAGGACGTCGTTGCCGTCGA